>CAYWXA010000036.1:0-15030 GCA_964462175.1 uncultured Oscillospiraceae bacterium | reverse complement strand
GCCCTTGCCGCATTGCGGGTCCCCTCCATCGTGACCCAACGGGTCACGACGGCCGCCGCCCCGCCTCCCGCACAAATTCCTCCGCCCCTCTTGCAACCCCGGAAAAAATATGTTATTATAACTATATATAGTGTCCAAATTTTCTGAAAGGAAATAGATATGGCTAAACAAACTAAGACTGAATACGGAAATGACTCGTTAAGATCCCTCAAAGGTGCTGACCGTGTAAGACTTCGCCCCGCCGTAATTTTCGGCTCCGACGGCTTGGAAGGCTGCAAGCATTCCGTCTTTGAAATTATCTCAAACTCCATCGACGAAGCCAGGGAGGGCCACGGCTCAAAGATCATCGTTACCTCATATAACGATAAATCCATCGAGGTCGAGGACTTCGGAAGAGGATGCCCCGTTGACTTCAACAAAGCTGAAAACCGTTATAACTGGGAACTCGTATATTGTGAGCTGTATGCCGGCGGCAAATATGACAACGTTTCCGGCGAGAACTATGAGTATTCGCTGGGCTTGAACGGTTTGGGCGCTTGTGCAACTCAGTATTCGAGCGAATTTATGGACGTTGAGGTCTACCGTGACGGTTATAAATATAATCTCCATTTTGAAAAAGGCGAAAACGTCGGCGGCCTTTCCAAAGAAGAGGTAAAGACAAAGAGAACGGGTACCAGGACCCGTTGGCGTCCCGATATGGAGGTATTCACCTCAGTCGATATCGAGAGAGAATATTTTGAGGACGTTTTGCGCCGCCAGTCGATCGTCAATGCGGGCGTTCAGTTTATTCTGCGCTATCAGAATGAGAACGGCTCCTTTGAGCAGACCGAATATCTTTACGAGAACGGTATTCTTGATTATCTGACCGAGACCTTGGGTGAAAACGGTCTGACCGCTCCAAGACTTTGGACCGCCGAAAGAAAGGGCAAGGACAGAGATGACTTGGCGGAATATAAAGTCAAGTATAATTTCGCATTTGCTTTCTCAAAAACCGTCAAGCTCAATGAATATTACCACAACTCCAGCTTTTTGGAGTATGGCGGTTCAACCGAAAAAGCCGTAAGACAAGCGTTCACTTCATATATCGATTCATATATGAAGGCAAATAATAAATATAACAAAAACGAAGCGAAGATCCAGTTTGTCGATGTCGAGGATTGTTTGGTCATGGTCTCAAACTCCTTCTCGACTCAGACCTCGTATGAAAATCAGACCAAGAAAGCTATCAACAATAAGTTTATTTATGATGCCGCAGTTGATTTCTTAAAGCATCAGCTTGAGGTATATTTCATCGAGAACCCCGACGATGCCGCAAAGATCTGCGATCAGGTCTTGATAAACAAGCGCTCCCGTGAATCGGCTGAAAAAACGAGGATCGACACCAAAAAGATATACGCCGAAAAGCTCGATATGGCAAACAGAGTCAAAAAGTTTGTCGATTGCCGAACTAAGGATGTTGCCCGCCGTGAGCTTTATATCGTTGAGGGTGACTCGGCTTTAGGCTCTGTAAAGCTTGCACGTAACGCCGAATTCCAGGCGGTTATGCCCGTCAGAGGTAAAATTCTCAACTGCCTCAAAGCGAGCTATTCAAAGATCTTTGAAAGCGAGATCATCACCGACCTTATGAAGGTCCTCGGTTGCGGCGTTGAAATCAAAACCGCCAAAAACAAGGAGCTTTCAAGCTTTAATATCAATGCGCTTCGCTGGAACAAGATCGTCATCTGTACCGATGCCGACTACGACGGCTTCCAGATCCGCACGCTTATTTTAACGATGCTCTATACCCTTGCACCCACTCTAATTGAACAGGGATACGTATACATCGCCGAATCTCCGTTGTATGAGATAAACACAAAGGATAAGACCTATTTTGCCTATGATGAATCGGAACGAAGCGAGATAATGAAAATGATCGGTTCTCAGAAGTTCACCATTCAGCGCTCGAAGGGTCTCGGTGAAAACGACCCCGATATGATGAGTTTGACGACAATGGCTCCTGAAACCAGACGTTTAATCAAGGTTTCTCCCGACGAAGCCGAGCACACGAAATTTATGTTCGATATGCTTTTGGGCGACAATTTGGCTGCCCGTAAGGAGTTTATCAACATCAACGGCCACGATTATCTTGAAATGGCGGATATCAGCTAAAAACCGTCGTATCATTGACAAAACTACTTTTGAGGGCAAGCCCCCAACCGCTCGGGGCACCTGCTCGGATGGCTTCGCCGCCCTTCGCAGACGCCCCTCACTCAGCCGCACTAATCAAGCGACACCCATTCCGCTTTCATCACCACCTGAAAGGATTGTCACAAAATGGCAAGAAAAAAGAACACAGACGATACAACCAAAAAGCCGTCCTCAAAGAAGTCCCAAGCCTATATCAACGGCGCCGGCACCGTTGTGGACGAGCCTATTACCATAACCCTCGAGAAAAACTATATGCCTTACGCTATGAGCGTAATCGTGTCGCGTGCCTTCCCCGAGATCGACGGCTTCAAGCCCTCACACCGCAAGCTGCTCTATACGATGTATAAAATGGGCTTGCTTTCGGGACCCAGAACGAAGAGCGCCAACATCGTCGGTCAGACGATGAAGCTCAACCCCCACGGCGACCAGGCGATATATGCCACGATGGTTCGACTTGCGAGGGGTAACGAAGCTTTGTTGCACCCTTACGTCGACTCAAAGGGCAACTTCGGCAAGGCGTATTCGTCCGATATGGCGTACGCCGCATCGCGATATACCGAGGCAAAGCTTGACCCCATCTGTCACGAGCTTTTCAGCGATATTGACAAGGACACCGTCAACTTCGTTCCCAACTATGACAACACCATGACCGAGCCGGAGCTTTTGCCGGTAACGTTCCCGACGATTTTGGTCAACTCAAACGTGGGTATCGGCGTATCAATGGCGAGTGACGTTTGCCCCTTCAATTTGGCTGAACTCTGCGAGGCTACTATCGCAATTATGCGTGACCCCGATTACGACGTAATGCAGTCGCTCAAGGGTCCCGATTTCCCCGGCGGCGGATATCTCATCCACGATGAGGAAAAGTTAAGACAGATATATTCCACCGGCAGAGGCTCAGTTAAGGTCAGGGCAAAGTATAATTACGATAAATCCGCCAACTGCATCGAGGTCACCCAGATTCCGCCCACGACCACCGTTGAAGCGATCATCGACAAGATAATCGACCTTTCAAAGACTCACCTTAAAGAGGTTGCATATATCCGTGATGAAACCGACCTTGACGGCCTGAAAATTGCAATCGACCTCAAGCGTGGCACCGACCCCGAGCTTTTAATGCAAAAGCTGTATAAGCTTACACCGCTTCAGGACAGCTACTCTGCAAACTTCAATATCCTCGTCAACGGCTATCCCAAGGTTTTGGGCGTTACAGATATTTTGAAGGAATGGATAAAGTTCCGTGTTGGCTGTGTCAAGCGCAGGATAAGCTTTGATCTCAATAAGAAAAAAGAACGCCTGCATCTTTTGCAGGGTCTTGAAAAGATCCTTTTGGATATCGACAAGGCAATTAAAATCGTCCGTGAGACCGAGGAAGAGGCAGACGTTGTTCCCAACCTTATGATCGGCTTTATGATCGACGAGATTCAGGCAGAATACGTCGCAGAGATCAAGCTGAGGCACCTCAACCGTGAATATATCCTCAACCGAATCAAGGACGTTGAAAACCTCAAGAAGGAAATTGCCGAGCTTACCGATATCCTCGGAAGTGAGCGCAAGGTCAAGCTTATTATCATCGACGAGCTGAAAAAGGTCTCCGAAAAATACGGTCAGCCGAGAAAGACCGAGGTCATTTATATCGACGATGAGCCTGACGTCAAGACTGAGCCGGAAGTACCCGATTATCCCTGCAAGATATTCCTCACCCGTGAGGGATATCTTAAAAAGATAACTCCTCAGTCGCTGAGAATGTCGGGCGAGCAGAAGCTCAAAGAAAACGACGTTATGGTCAAGGAAATTGAAACCACCAACCGAGCCGAGCTTTTGTTCTTCACCGATAAGGGCAACGTATATAAGTCGAAAGCCAGTCAGTTTGCCGATTCAAAGGCAAGCGTTCTGGGCGATTTCGTTCCCGTTGCGCTCAAGTTCGATGAAGGCGAAAACGTCGTCGGAATGATTCTCACAAAGGATTATTCGGGATGCGTCGTATTCGTCTTTAAGAACGGCAAGGTTGCAAAGGTTCCCCTTGAATCTTACGAAACCAAGACCAACAGAAAGATGCTTCAAAAGGCGTATTCGCTCAAGTCGCCGCTTGTTGAGATCCTCGACGTAGGGGAGGGCGCAAACGTTATGATGCGTTCCACCAACGGCAGATGCATCATTTTCAACACGGGTATGATCCTTCCCAAGACCACCAGAGATACTCAGGGCGTTCAGGCGATGACCCTTAAAGCCAAGAGCGACGTTGAATCGGCATATGTCATTTCTGACGAAAAGGCGAAGGAGCTGTCGAAATACCGCACCAAGACTCTTCCTGCCGCAGGCCCGTTTGCCAAGGATATGGAAGATCCCGACCAGTTCACGTTCTGATATTAAAACAAACGCCGATCTGTGGCATAAGCTACAGATCGGCGTTTTTCATTACGGGCGTTGCTTGCACATATCCCCCGGCATAGAGGGCGGCTCAGTGGCACCTGCGACACATTTCCCTCCGGGAAATACGTCTGCAGACGCCACTGAGCTCTGAAACTTTTGCGCATCGCCCAACTTTTGCGGCGCCCGCCGAGCCGCAGGCTCGGCTCGCCCGTGCGCTTCGCGCACGGGCTTTTTGCGCCAGCAGGGCGCAACGGCGCCGCCTCAGCGCACAAAAAATCCCCCGACAGCCATTGACGGGGGATAATTGTTTATGTTCACTCAGCGGCGTTCTCGCCTTCCAAGAGCGCCTTTGCGCTTGTTGCCAAGCCTGCAAGCGACTGGATCTCGCTGGGAATGATGATCTTCGTTGCCTTGCCGTCGGCAGCCTTTGTGAATGCTTCAAGGCTCTTGAGGGCAATGACGTTCTGGCTGGGGTTAGCTTCGTTAAGACGAACAAGGCTGTCTGCCAAAGCGGTCTGAACAGCGTCGATAGCGGCGGCTTCACCCTCTGCACGGAGGATGTTTGCTTCTTTGTCGGCTTGCGCCTTCAAAATTTCGGTCTGCTTCTGCGCTTCTGCACGCAATATCTGCGCTTCCTTTTCACCTTCGGCAACCAGAATCTGGGACTTCTTTTCACCCTCTGCCTGCAAGATCTTCTCACGGCGCTCACGTTCAGCCTTCATCTGCTTTTCCATTGCGTCCTGGATCTCTCTGGGAGGAATGATGTTCTTAAGCTCAACTCTGTTCACCTTGATGCCCCAACGGTCGGTTGCTTCGTCCAAAATAACGGTGATCTTCGTGTTGATGGTATCACGGGAGGTGAGCGTTGCGTCCAATTCAAGCTCACCGATTATGTTACGCAGAGTGGTCGCAGTCAGGTTTTCAATTGCAGCCATGGGGCGCTCAACACCGTAGGTATAAAGCTTCGCATTTGTGATCTGGAAGAATACGACGGTGTCGATCTGCATGGTTACGTTGTCTTTGGTGATAACCGGCTGAGGCTTGAAATCCGCAACCTGTTCTTTGATCGAAACCTTCTTCGCAACTTTATCAATAAAAGGGAAGATCATATGGGGTCCCGTGTGAAGCTCCTTGTGGAAAACTCCCAGACGTTCAATAACGTATACCTGCGCCTGCGGAACGATCTTGAAGTTTGAAATTACGATAACGAGGATCAAAAGAAGAATAATGATAAATATATACATAATTACCTCCGAGTTAAGTTATTTTACTTTGACGATCAGCTTTGCTCCGTCGATAGCTTCAACGGTAACGATCGTGTCTTTGGGTATCTGAGTTCCGTCAGAAGCTCTTGCCATCCACGAAACACCGGCAAGCGTCGCTCTGCCAACGGAAAGATCGTTGTTGATGTCTTCGGTGACTAAAGCTGTTTCTCCGATGTAAAGATCGACGTTGGTTCTTGACGTGCGGAAGATCTTCTTTGCAATATCTCTCGTGAAGATCAAGAGAATTGCCGCTACGGCAATGAAAACCGCAAACTGAGCCCAAACGGGTGTGTTCAATGCCGCCAAAACCAGCGACACGAGCGAAGCAAGCGCAAACCATATGGATATCATTTGAACGGTCAAGGCTTCGGCAATAACGGTCACTGCAAGAACGATACCCCAAAAGAGCATCATCGCATGGTTCATACACATACCTCCTTTGATAAAAGTATAGCATCTTTCTCACTTTAAATCAATAGGATATTGCGTCAAAACGTACCCCAAACGAAATAAAGTGTCCAAGCGGCCGTCGAAGTTTGTGATATAGGCCACATTTGTAACGGCCGCTGTAAATTCGGCTTTTGCGACACTGTCGCCAACTTGCTTTCGCAAACCCGCCGAATTCCAAACTTTTGTAAAAACTTCCGCTCCGCTCGCCACCATCGGCGCTGCCGCGCTTTTCGATGACGGCTCGCTCCGCTCCTCGGCTATGCTCTAAAGCCTCTCCCTTTGGGAGAGGTGTCGCACGTATGCGTGACGGAGAGGGCGGAAGAGCGACGTACAATATTTCCGAATGTTCGCTATGCCCCCCCATTTTTTCCCATCCCTCTATTGAATTTTCCCTTGCCCCATGTTATAATAAATTATGTATTTTATAAAATAGGGGTACTTTATGAAAAGATGGACAGTATCGGCGCTGGACGCCCAAAAAGTGAATAAAATAACGGCTTCCACCGATCTTGGTTATCTTGCCTCCTGCGTTTTGGTCGCAAGGGGATACGACAGCACGCAGTCGCTTGTGGGATTTTTTGACCGTGAAGAGTTAAGCGACCCGTTTTTGCTCCGTGATATGGACAAGGCTGTCGATATCATCAACGAAGCCATTGAAAACGACGAGCTCATTTGCATCTACGGCGACTACGACTGCGACGGTGTGACTGCCACCGCAATTCTGTACGGCTATCTCACGGGTATGGGCGCAAGAGTTATTTGTTATATCCCCGAAAGGGAAGAGGGCTACGGCCTTAACTGCTCCGCACTCGATTCCATCGCCTCCGAGGGCGTTTCCCTTGTCGTAACTGTCGACAACGGCATCTCCGCTATAAAAGAAGCGGAATACGCCGCCTCTCTCGGCTTAAAGCTCGTCATCACCGACCACCACCAGCCGCTTGATGAATTGCCTGCGGCTCTGGCTGTTGTCGATCCTCACCGCATCGACTGCCCGTCGCCGTATAAAGCTTTGTGCGGAGCAGGCGTTGCACTTAAACTCTGTGCCGCACTTGACGGCGGGTCATATGACCTCGTTCTCGAAATGTATTCCGATCTTGCGGCATTGGGCACCATTGCCGACATCGTTCCGCTCAACGGCGAAAACCGCACCATTGTTTCCACCGGTCTTGAGCTTTTGAAAAACACCGAAAATCTCGGTTTGATAGAACTTCTCGCTGACAGCCACACTGATATGGCTAACCTTAGCGCAACCGGACTTGCCTTCAGCGTTTGTCCGAGGATAAATGCCGCAGGCCGCTTCGGTTCGCCGATAACTGCGCTTGACGCTCTTACGGCTGAGGACGGTTCTGCCGTCGAATGTGCCAAACGGCTGAGCCTGCTTAATTCCGAGCGCAAAAGATGTGAAGCGGGGATATTGGAAGAGGTCCTTGCGCAGATAGATGCCGCTCCCGAGCTTTTGAACGAGCGTGTGCTGATCGTTTCCGGCCACGGCTGGCATCACGGCGTCATCGGCATCGTAGCTTCAAAACTGCTTGAACGCTTTGAACGCCCCGTCGTCGTCATCTCCTCTGACGAATCGGGCGAGGCGAGGGGCTCTGCCCGCAGTATGACGGGATTCAACATATTTAAATGCTTCGATTACTGCAAGGATATTATGATAAAATACGGCGGACACGAGTGTGCAGGCGGACTCACCCTTTTGGAAAAAGACGTTCCGAAGCTGCGTGAGCTGATTGCGGAATATGCCGCAAATAACCACCGTGAAATGCCGCACCTTTGCATCAATGCGGACAAGCTGTTAAGAGGAAGCGACCTTTCTCCCGACGAGGTTATGCAGCTTCGCAGGCTTGAGCCTTACGGCTGTGAAAACGCCGAGCCGATATTTGCTCTTTCGGGCGCAGAGATCAAGGCGGTAGTTCCCCTTAAAAACGGCGATCACACCAAGCTTGAGCTTAATTATGACGGCAAGACGGTTTCTGCGCTGCTGTTCGGCGTCAAGACCGCAGAAATTTCATATTCGGCAGGGGATAAACTCGATTTAATGGCAAATCTTATCGTCAACGAATATAAAGGAACAAAGCGGGTCAGCATCCGTGCGCTTGACTATCGCCTTCACGGCGTAAGGCAGGACAGATATTTTGCCGCAAAGGACGCATATTTTGCATTTAAGCGGGGCGAGAAGCTTTCCCGTGAGATACTCTCAAAGGGAGATCCGACCCGTGACGAGCTCGTATCGGTGTATAAATACATCGCTTCGCTCGGCAAGACCGTCAGTGAGGCTGCTTTATACGAACGCCTTAACAGCGACAAAATGAATGCTTTCAAGCTTTGCATCATTTTAGATGCTTTTTGCGAAACAGGATTGATAAGTATCACCCCCTCAAGCGCAGAGATCAGAATTCAAACGCCTTCCGTGCGTGTTGATATAGAATCGTCAAAAACTCTGACGGCTTTGCGTCAAAGCCTCAAACAGGAGTAAACAGTATGTCAGATAAAACAATTATTTCAATCGAATCGTTAATTGAAAAGATAACTGCCACCGATAAGAACTATCAGGTCGATAAGATACAGCGGGCGTTCGATTTTGCCGCCCTCAAACATTCGGGACAGTTCCGTGAATCGGGCGAGCCTTATATTACTCACCCGCTGAACGTTGCTAACATTCTCGTCGATCTCGGTATGGATACCGACACAATCTGCGGAGCTTTGCTCCACGACGTCGTTGAGGACACCGAAACCTCCCTTGAAGACGTCAGAAAGCTGTTCGGTGCCGACGTTGCGACCCTTGTTGACGGCGTTACCAAGCTGGATCAGATAGCCCTTTTCTCCAAAGAGGAACAGCAGGCTGAAAACGTCCGCAAGATATTCCTCTCAATGGCGAAGGATATCAGAGTTATAATCATCAAGCTGGGCGACAGATTGCACAATATGCGTACACTCGGTTATCGCTCGGAGGCGAAGCGCAGAACGGTCTCCCTTGAAACGATGAACGTATACGTTCCTCTTGCCAACCGTCTGGGAATTATGGCGCTCAAGGAAGAACTTGAAGATATCTCATTTATGTATCTTGACCCTTATGCCTATAACGAGATCGAGCAGTTGCTTGAAAAAAGCAAAGCCGAGCGTGAAGACTTCATCAAGCTGATAAAACAGCGGATCTCCGAGCGCCTTTCTCACGATTTTGACCCCGTTCCCACCATCGAGGGCAGAGTCAAGAGCGCATACGGAATCTATAAAAAGGTTTATGAACAGGGTAAGACCTTCGATGAGATCTACGATAAATATGCCGTTCGTGTCATCGTTGACGATATGACGGAATGTTATTACGTTTTGGGAATCATTCACGATATGTTCTCGCCCATTCCCAATCGCTTTAAAGATTATATTTCAACCCCCAAGGCAAATATGTATCAGTCGCTCCATACGACCGTTACCTGCCGTGAGGGCATACCCTTTGAAGTGCAGATAAGAACATGGGATATGCATCATACCGCTGAATACGGCATCGCCGCCCACTGGAAATATAAAGAAGGCGTAAAGGGCAAGTATAAGCTGGATAACCGCCTTAACTGGGTTCGCCAGATACTTGAAACTCAGCAGGAATCGGGCGATGTCGAAGATATCGTCAGAGCAATTAAAGAAGACCTCGCTCCCGACGACGTATTTGCCCTAACTCCCAAGGGCGACGTTATATCCCTGCCTTTGGGCTCGACCGTTATCGACTTCGCTTACGCTATTCATACGCAGGTCGGCCACCGAATGACGGGCGCCAAGGTGGATAAGAAAATGGTTCCGCTTGAATATCAGATAAAAACAGGCGAGATCATTGAGATCATCACCTCGAAAGACCCAAACCACGGGCCTAACCGTGCCTGGCTGAATATCTGCCACACCAACGAGGCAAAATCGAAGATCCGTTCGTGGTTCAAAAAAGAGCGAAGAGAAGAAAACATCGCTGAAGGCAAAGCGGAGCTTGAACGTGAATTCAAGCGCAATTACATCCGTCTTGAGGAAGGCGAGATCGAAGAATTCCTCGCAATGGATATCAAGCGTCACAACCTCGATACCCTTGATGACTTCTACGCCGCAATCGGCTACGGCGGAATCCTCATAGCGAAGATAATGCCCCGCCTTAAAGAGGAATATAACAAGAAATACGTCAATCAGCCTGCGGCAGACCCGACGAACGTCAAGGATATCTCCCGCAACACGTATGCAACGAAGGCAAATTCCGGCGTAATCGTTGACGGACTTGAAAACTGCGTTGTAAAGCTTTCGCAGTGCTGCTCTCCGTTGCCAGGCGATGCTATCGTCGGCTTTATCACCCGTGGTCACGGCGTATCCGTTCATAAGTGTGACTGCGTAAACTATATTTCCCAAAAGGACAACGAGCCTGAACGCTGGGTGAGCTGTCGTTGGGCGCAGGAAAACACATCCAGAAACACTTATAAAGTCGTTCTGGACGTCGTTGGATACGACCGTATGGGAATTTTTGCCGATATTATGTCAAGTCTTGTTGAAGCCAGAATTACAGCGCACGAAGCTGCGGCTCGCACGCTTAAAAACGGTAATATCAGCGCAATGATAACAATAAGCGTTGCAGGAGCGCAGGAGCTTCAGGGCGTGATAACCCGCCTTATGAAGATCGAAGGCGTGCTGAGCGTTGACAGAAGCAACAAGTAAATGCTTAATAAACCCGGCTTGCACGCGCCACCTGCTCGGACGGCTTCGCCACCCTTCGCAGACGGCGCTCCAATCGCGGATCAAGAAGCCACGAAGTGGGTTCTTGTAAAATTTTGCGAGCGTAGCGAGCAACATTTTTGTCCCCTCCATTCGCCAAGAATCCGCTTGCGGATTCTTGTTAAAACCTCGCGACCAAAGGGAGCGATGTTTTTGGCCTCACGCCCCGCCCACCCTCACCAACAGGAGAAATTAAATGATCCACACCCTCCCAAATCTCGGCGCCTTCGGCACCAACTGCTACATCATACCCACAGATCAGCAAAACGCCGTACTTATAGATGCGCCCTGCTATCCCGAACTCATCCTCGACCAGCTAAATAAATTCGGTTTATCGCTCAAGCTCATAATTCTGACCCACGGCCATTGCGACCACATCGGTGCCGCCGAATCGCTTCGCCTTGAAACTGGCGCTAAGGTGTTCATTTCCGAGCCCGACTCGGTAATGCTCAAAAGCCCAAAACGCTCGCTGGCGGATTATTTCCACGTGCCCTTTGAAGCGATAGGGGAGTTTGACACCTTTGCCGACGGCGAGGAGATAACCCTTGATGACCTCACGTTCAAAGCCCTCTATACCCCCGGCCACACCCTCGGCTCCGCTTGCTTTATTTTGGGCGATGTCATTTTTACGGGCGACACTCTTTTTGCAGGCTCCGTCGGTAGGACTGACTTTGAAAACGGCAGGTTCGATAAGCTGATCAAAAGCATCTCTCGGCTTTATGATCTTGGCAGAAACTACACGATTCTGTGCGGTCACGGCGAGCCGAGCGACCTATATTACGAAAAACTGACCAACCCATTTTTAGGCGAACTCCGCCGCTAAAGGATGTATTATAAATGACACTGATTTTTTCGGGCAACGAATTCAAATATGAAACGGAGGCCGTCTGCAAGCTGTTCTATCCTGTCGAGCGCTTCGGCTTTATTTTTGCCGACTCTGACATCGGCGAGCCAACCCCCGAGGACGATTTCATCTTCGTATCCCGCATCAAAGGCAACCGCACCACCCTTTTGACCGTTTACGCCCACATCGGCGGCAAGGCGCACAAGGAATTTGAAAAGCTATTAAACGACACTCCCGACTATGAAAACGAATGTGAATTCCTCTTGGGCAGACTGACCTATAAAGCTCTGTGCGTTATTACGGGCAAGCGCCCCGAGTGGGGTATCTTAACGGGCGTGCGCCCTGTAAAGCTCGTAAACAAGCTCCGTGCAAAGGGACTTACCCGGGATGAGATATCAAAGCTTCTTCGTGAGCGCTATCTTTTGACAGATGAGAAGATAAACATCGGCTATATGACCGCCTCAAATCAGGACGCTGTCATCAGCGAGATGCCACCGCGCAGTTTTTCGCTTTACGTTTCAATTCCCTTCTGCCCGACCAGATGCTCATATTGCTCATTTGTATCCCAAACTGTAAGATCCTTCAAAAAGCTTATGCCCGATTACGTTGCAAAGCTCTGCGAGGAGATCAAATATACCGCTTCGCTTGTAAAGCAATATAACTTGACGCTCGACACCGTTTATTTCGGCGGCGGCACGCCCACCTCGATCGAAGCTGAGGATCTGGATATCATCTGCCGCACCATTGCCGAGAATTTCGACCTATCCAACCTGCGTGAATACTGCATCGAAGCAGGCCGACCCGACACCATAACCGAGGAAAAACTGCGTACCATAAAGGCTCACGGCTGCGACCGCATCTCCATCAACCCCCAGACTATGCACGATCACGTCTTGGAAACCATCGGCAGAAAGCACACCGTCAAGCAGTTTATGGACAGCTACGCTCTTGCCCGTGAAGTCGGCTTCAACGCCGTAAACGTTGATTTAATTGCAGGGCTTCCTGCCGATTCATTGGACGGTTTCAAGCAAACAGTGGAAAGTGTAATAGCTTTACAGCCTGAAAACATCACCATCCACGCATTGTCTATCAAGCGTGCCGCCGATTTGATGCAAAATTCCGATTTAGTTGATGCTTCCTGCGCCGAGGATATGATAACCTATGCCACTAACCGACTTTTGGAGTCTGGCTATGAGCCGTATTACCTCTATCGCCAGAAGAATCAGCTTGGCAACCAGGAAAATATCGGCTGGACAAAACCGGGATATGCAGGCATATACAACATCAACATAATGGAAGAGGTTCAAACGATTATCGCTGTCGGTGCAGGCGGCTCAACCAAGCTCGTCGACCTTGAGGGAGGGGAGCTTGAGCGCTTCTTCAACCCGAAATATCCCCTTGACTACCTGCGCCTGTACGACACCGTTACGTCGAGAAAGGAAGAAGCAGCGCTGCTTCTTAAAAAGATGCTCAATGAAAAAGAATGACATTATCCGCCTTGAAATAACCGCCCTGACTAACGAGGGCAACGGCGTCGGCAGGCACGACGGCATTGCCGTTTTCGTGCCGTATACCGCTGTCGGTGACGTTATCGACTGCCGAATCGTCAAGGTCAACAAAAGCTTTTGCTACGGCAAGATCGAAGCGATTTTAAAGGCGGGCGCATCCCGAATGATTCCCGATTGCCCCGCATATTACAAATGCGGCGGCTGCTCTTTGCGCCATATAACCTATGAAGCAGAGCTTGAAGCAAAGTCTGTCTTTGTGCGTGACTGCTTTACCCGTTTGGGTGGATTCTCGCTCGATCCCGAGCCTATCATCGGTTGTCCCGACAGACTTCGCTATCGCAACAAGGCTCAGCTTCCCGTATGCGATATCGACGGCAAGGCGAAATACGGCTTCTTCTCGCCGAGATCCCACCGTGTCGTGCCTTTTAACGATTGCCTGATTCAGCCTCGCATTTTCTGCGATATTGCCGACTGCGTAATGGCATACCACAACCGCAAGCATCTTTCGACATACGATGAAACAACGCAAAAGGGGCTTCTTCGCCATATCTACATCCGTGAGGGATATCACTCAAAGCAGATCATGCTCTGCTTGGTCGTCACCAAAAAGACGGATTCATATGACGCCCTTGCCGATATTATTAAAGCGAAATTCCCGAGCGTTAAAACGATGCTTTTAAATATCAACCCTGCAAACACCAACGTGATCATGGGCGAAAAGAACGTCACTTTGTTCGGCGACGGCACGATCAGCGACGTTATGTGCCAAAACGACATTACGATTTCGCCCCATTCGTTCTATCAGATAAACACCCCTGCCGCCGAGCGCATCTACGGCGTTGCAAAGGAATATTGCAGCCTTTCGGGCAACGAAACACTCATCGACCTTTATTGCGGCGCAGGTTCTGTCGGCCTATCAATGGCTGATAAGCTGGGGCATCTCATCGGCGTCGAAATCGTCCCGCAGGCGATTGAAAACGCAAAAGAAAACGCCAAAGCCAACGGCATCGAAAACGCTGAATTCATCTGCGGCGATGCAGGACTTGTTGCAACCGAGCTGGCTGAACGCAATATCCAACCCGATGTCATCGTCGTTGACCCGCCCCGAAAGGGATGCGACCGTGCGACCCTCGATGCGGTCATAAAGATGAGCCCGAAGCGGTTTGTAATGATATCCTGCAACCCTGCCACTGCCGCCCGTGACTGCAAATATATGTGCGATCACGGCTATGAACTTATATCCTATCGCCCTGCCGACCTTTTCCCCGGCACGGTGCATATAGAATCCGTCTCGCTTATGGTGCGCAAATAGGCGGGTAGAAGTTATATATTCAAGAGGTGAGCTTTATGAGTATTATAAAAAATGAAATACCTATACTTGAGTTTGATATCGAACAGACTGCGGTCATCAACCCAACACACGAGAAATTAGACTTGAAGCTTCCGAAGAGATGTGTTTACGCTTTCCTCGGTGAGTATATCGACGAATACGCAAGCAAGACAGAAACACGCAAGGTATCTGAGTTCGTCAGCGCAACGAAGCGATACCCGATCTACATAACCAAATACAAGGGCGAGGAGATCGTGCTTTGCCAAGCTCCCGTGGGTGCTGCACCTGCGGCACAGATACTTGATTGGCTGATCGGCTACGGTGTGCGTGAAA
>CAYWXA010000035.1:10418-16324 GCA_964462175.1 uncultured Oscillospiraceae bacterium | reverse complement strand
TTTTGAGCGACAGAGCGGACAAAGACCCCGAATTGGTTGAAAAGTTCAAGTGGGCGTTCATCGGCTCTGCGGAGCATCTGGCAAAGCTTTCCGATGACTGCGGATACGGTGCGGCGATGGATGCACGAAGCTACGGCTGGGGCAGTAATATGACGGTCGGCAAAAACGGAATGATATTTGCCATTGCCGACTATTGCGAGAACGGCTCACGCTTCAAGGAATATGCCCACAAACAGCTCGACTTCCTCTTGGGAGTAAATGCAACCGGCTACAGTATGGTCACGGGCGCAGGCAAATTCTGCATCAATTATCCTCATCTTCGCCCCGCTCACGCTGACGGCATTGAAAAGTGTATTCCCGGATACGTCGGCGGAGGCCCCAACCAACACAGGCAGGATGCCGCCGCAAGAGCGTTGATCCCCGAAGGCACACCGCCGATGAAATGCTTTATCGACGACGTGGGAAGCTATTCAACCAATGAGATAACGATTTATTGGAATTCTCCTTTGGCGTTTATGCTTGGATACTTAAACTGAAGGAAGAAATATGAACAAAGTTGATTTTATAATCGGGGAGCTTGAAAAGCTTTATCCCGAGGCACAATGCTCGCTTGAATATGTCAAACCATACGAGCTTTTAATTGCAACACGCCTGTCGGCGCAATGCACCGATGCAAGGGTGAATATTGTCACGAAGGTGCTTTTTGAGAGATTTCCCACCCTTGAGGCATTTGCCGAGGCGGACGTTAAGGAGATCGAGGAGATCGTCAAGCCCTGCGGACTTTTCAGAACAAAGGCAAAGAGCATCAGCGAGCTGACAAAAATGCTCATAAGCGATTTCGGCGGAGAGGTTCCCGACACTTTGGAAAAGCTGACCTCGCTTCCCGGTATCGGCAGAAAGACCGCAAACCTAATTATGGGGGACGTTTACCATCAGCCTGCGGTTGTTGCGGACACCCATTGCATAAGAATTTCAAACCGTTTGGGATTGGCAAGCTCGAAAGACCCATACAAGGTTGAAATGCAGTTGAAAGAAATTTTGCCGCCCGAAAAATCCAACGATTTTTGCCACCGTTTGGTGAATTTCGGCAGGGACGTTTGCACGGCAAGAAGCCCGAAATGCGGGGAATGTCCGCTTCGGGAAGTTTGCGAGGATAAGCAGGAAAAATAACAGCGAAAGCGGAACGCTCGTGGGGCGCTCCGCTTTTTTCGGCGCCACCTGCAGGACACCGCCTTCGGCGGCACCCCTGCAGACGGCGCCTACATTTGCTCATCGCCCGACCTACGGCGGCAGCCACCCTCAAGCCCCCTGCGGGGGGGCTTGAGGGCGCCCCGAGCATCGCTCGGGGACTTCATTCCGCCCGAAGGGGCGGAATGAAGAGGCTGCCGCCTCTGTCACAACGTTCTTTCCCACCGCTTTTTTACCCTTTCACCACACCGTGTTCATTGACTTTGTCCGATGAATAAGTTATACTGTTATCATCGCATAATATTTGTATATTTATATATAAGCACAGCAAAGGAGAAAACTATGGGACTTTTCGATAAGCTTTTCGGCTCTTATTCCGAGCGTGAGCTCAAAAAGATCGAGCCGATAAAAAATAAAGTTTTGGAGCTTGAAGCAAAATATCAGCCGATGACCGAGGCGGAGCTTCGCTCGCAGACACAGATTTTAAAAGACCGCCTTGCAAACGGCGAAACTTTGGACGATATCACCGCAGATGCGCTGGCAGTCTGCCGTGAAGCGGCATACAGAGTTTTGAACAAGAAGGCTTTCCCCGTTCAGATAATCGGTGCGATCGTGTTGCATCAGGGAAGAATCTCCGAAATGAAAACGGGTGAAGGCAAGACCCTCACCGCTTGTTTGGCATCATACCTCAATGCGCTTTCGGGCAACGGCGTTCACGTTGTAACCGTTAACGACTACCTTGCAAAGTTCCAGTCGGAGGAAATGGGCAGGGTTTACCGTTATCTTGGTCTTTCCATCGGTTGCATTTTGCACCACTTGAACGGTGAAGAGCGCAGAGCCGCATACGCCTGCGACATCACGTACGGCACCAACAACGAATTCGGTTTTGACTATCTGCGTGACAATATGGTCATCTACGCCAAGGACAGAGTTCAGCGGGGCCACGCCTTTGCAATCGTCGACGAAGTTGACTCTATTTTGATTGACGAAGCAAGAACTCCGCTTATCATCTCGGGCAGAGGGGACAAGTCTACCGACCTTTACGTTAAGGCGGACAGATTTGCAAAGCGTTTAACCAAGAACGTCGTCGTTGAAATGGAATCGAAGCAGGATAACGACTCGGCGTATGACGGACACTATATCGTTGACGAAAAGGCGAGAACCGCAACCCTCACCAAAGCAGGCGTTGCAAAGGCTGAAGAATATTTCGGCGTTGAAAACCTTTCGGACACCGAAAACGTCACACTTTTGCACCACATCAACCAGGCGATTAAAGCAAACGGCGTAATGCGCCGTGATATCGACTACGTCGTCAAGGACGGCGAGGTTATCATCGTCGATGAATTCACGGGCAGACTTATGTACGGCCGCCGCTATAACGACGGACTCCATCAGGCAATTGAGGCTAAGGAAAACGTCAAGGTTGCGCACGAATCGAAGACCATTGCAACAATCACCTTCCAGAATTATTTCCGACTTTACAAAAAGCTCTCGGGTATGACGGGTACTGCCGCCACCGAGGAAAACGAATTCAGAGAGATTTATAATCTCGACGTTATCGTCGTTCCCACCAACCGCCCGATGATTCGACTCGATCAGCCCGACGTGGTATATAAGACCGAAAGAGCGAAGTTTAACGCCGTGATCGAAGAGATCGTCAAGGCTCACCAGAAGGGTCAGCCGGTATTGGTCGGTACCGTTTCAATTGAAAAATCCGAACAGCTTTCTGCAATGCTTAAACGTCGGGGAATTCAGCACGAGGTACTCAATGCCAAGCATCACGAGCGAGAAGCCGCTATCGTTGCGCAGGCAGGACAGTACGGTGCTGTAACCATCGCCACCAATATGGCAGGACGAGGCACCGACATTATGCTTGGCGGTAACGCAGAATTTTTGGCAAAGGCGCAGCTCATAAAGGAAGGCTTCGGCGAGGAGCTGATGTATGACATCACGGGCTTCGGCGAGACCTCCGACGAGCAGATAATCGAGGGCAGACGCCGCTATAACGAGCTTTTGGAGCAGTACGGCGCACAGATCAAGGAAAAAGCCCTCAGCGTTAAAGAAGCGGGCGGACTTTACATCATCGGCACCGAGCGCCACGAATCAAGACGAATCGACAACCAGCTCAGAGGCCGTTCGGGCAGACAGGGCGACGAGGGCGAATCACGCTTCTTCCTCTCCCTTGAGGATGATCTGATGCGGCTTTTCGGCGGCGACCGAATCAATATGATGATGGAAACGATGAACGTCCCCGAGGATATGCCGATCGAGTCGAAGATGCTCTCAAACGTAATTGAATCCTCCCAAAAGCGAGTTGAGGGACGCAACTTCAACATCCGTAAGAACGTTTTGAACTATGACGACGTTATGAACGCCCAGCGTGAGATAATTTACGGTCAGCGCTCAAAGGTGCTTGACGGCGAAGACATCAAGGAATACATCGTCAAGATGATAAAAGACTTCGTTGCAAACAGCGTTGCAACATATCTTCCCGGCGAGGAAGAGGATCAGTGGAACTTTGCCGCACTTAAAGAGCATTTTGCAGGCTTGTTCCCACTCCCGAATGACTATAACTTCACCGCCCGTGACCTTGATAATCTCACCAAGCAGGATATAATCGATCAGACCACCGAAATGGCTCTGGCAAGATATGAGGAAAAGGAAGCGGAGCTTTCGGCGCCTATTTTGCGTGAATGTGAGCGAGTTGCGCTTTTGCAGGTCGTTGACCGCAAATGGGAACAGCATATCGACGATATGGCAGAGCTTAAACGGGGAATCTCCCTGCGCTCATACAGCCAGCGTGACCCTGTGATCGAATACCGCTTTGAAGGATTTAATATGTTCGATGAGATGGTCGCCGCAATCTGCGAAAACACCATCAGAATTCTTTATAATACCCACTTGAGGAAGGAAGCTCCCATTCAGCGTGTTCAGGTCTTGAAGGCGGAGGACACAGGCTCGGACGGCTCGGTATCTGCGACACGCAGGTCGCAGAAGGTCGGCAGAAACGACCCCTGTCCCTGCGGAAGCGGAAAGAAGTATAAGAAGTGTTGCGGTCAGTAGTAAATTCTCGTTGCACTCGAATTGACTACAGAAATATGCCCTTTTGCGGACACTGTCCGCAAATTTCGCGATGCGAAACCGGTCATATTTCGGAGTAGAACGTTCAGGTACGAAGTCGATAGGATACAGCTTTCAAGAGCACCGCTCTTGAATTTGCTTCGCAAAACCGCCGTATTTCGGGTGCCTGCCGTTGAGTAACGGAGATAAATTATCTTACCCCTATAGGGGCGACCCTATGTGGTCGCCCGGGCGGGCACACAGGCCCGCCCCTATGACAAAATCAACCCAAAGGTGATAGTTATGAAATTCTCAACTGCATTCAAAAGCGCCGACATTCTTCTGCCTAAGTGTGTGGATATGTCAAAATGGTCTGTTGTCGCTTGCGATCAATATACCAGCGAGCCGAAATATTGGGAAAGGGTGGAAAACGCCGTAGGCGACGCAAAAAGCACCCTGCGTCTGACCCTGCCCGAGATATATTTGGAGCAAGAGGGCGTTGACACAAGAATCGAAAACATCAATATGGCGATCGATGAGTATCTCGCAGGCGGGGTATTTGCGGAGTATAAAAACTCTATGATATATCTGGAGCGCACCCAGCAGGACGGCAGATGCCGAAAAGGCTTGGTGGGAGCGATCGATTTGGAGGAATATGACTACCACGTCGGCTCAAAGTCGGCGGTGCGTGCAACGGAAGCCACCGTCGCCGAGAGAATTCCCCCTCGCCTGAAAATAAGAGAAAACGCAAAGATCGAGCTGCCCCACATTATGATTTTGATCGACGACCCCGAGTGCACCGTAATCGAGCCGTTGGCAAAGATGAATCTTGAAAAGGTATACGACTTCGAGATGATGGAAAAGGGCGGTCACGCCAAAGGCTATCTCGTGGGTGAGGAGCAATTTGAAGGCATTGACAGGGCGTTGTCGGCACTTAGAGAAAAGTGCGAAATGCTCTATGCTATGGGCGACGGAAACCATTCGCTTGCCACCGCCAAGGAGCATTATGAAAAACTCAAGCGTGAAAATCCAGACAAGGATCTGTCAGATCACCCTGCACGCTACGCACTTTGCGAGATAGTCAACCTGCACAGCGAAACGCTTGAATTTGAAGCTATCCACCGAATCGTGACAGAGGTCGATGCTGTGGCGCTTTTAGAGGATATGAAAAACACCCTCGGTCTGTCGGAAGAACCCTCCGAGCAGGGACTTTGGGTGCATAATAACGGCGAGAAGATAAGAACGTATATTCACAAGCCGACGTCAAAGCTGACCGTCGGAAGCTTGCAGTCATATCTTGATAAATATATCAAGGCTCACGGCGCAAAGATCGACTATATCCACGGCGAGGATGTTTTGAGCGAGCTGGCGCAGGCCGATAACGCCATCGGCTTCGAGCTTGAAGCGATGCAAAAAAGCGAGCTTTTCGAGGCAGTCGTTGTCGACGGCGCCCTGCCGAGAAAGACGTTCTCAATGGGGCATGCTTATGATAAGCGATACTACTTAGAAGCTAAGAAGATAGTGGAGTAACGTTCAAACAGACAAACTGTGGAAATATTGCGGTTTGCGTTAGCAAATACCGCTCATTGAGCGGTAAGCAATATTTATATCGGCGGGCGCAAAAGTGAAGGGCAAAGCAAACTTCGACCGCCGATTGG
>CAYWXA010000035.1:6987-10318 GCA_964462175.1 uncultured Oscillospiraceae bacterium | reverse complement strand
GGGCGGCAGGTGGCCCGAGCGGTCGGGGTCGATCACCCCAACGCCGCAATGATCTCGCCCATACCTGCGGGGGTGACGGCGATATATTCTGCGCCTGCCGCTTCAAGCTCGGGGCGGTCGCCATAGCCGAACAGCACACCCACGCACTCGATGCCGTTTGCGTGTGCGCCCTTGACGTCATAATCCCTGTCGCCGACCATCAGCGCCTGCGACTTATCGGTAACGCCCAGCTCGCCAAGCGTTCTTTTAACGACCTGCGACTTGGTCATCTTCTCGTCCTCAAGGGGGATTCCGCAGATGACCTTGAAATATTTGCTCAGATCAAAATGCTCGAGGATCTGCTTTGCATATACCTCGGGTTTTGAGGTTGCAACTGCAAGAACGAAGCCTTTCTTCTGAAGCATTTCAAGCGCATCGGGAATACCGGCATAGACCTCGTTTTCAAAGATTCCCTGACGTGCGTAATATTCACGGTAGACCGTTATCGCTTCTGTTGCCTGCTCCGGGTCAAGCCCGAACATCTGCGTAAACGACTCAAACAGCGGCGGCCCCACGAATTTTCGCAAATATGCGCTTCCCGGATCGGGAATGCCGAAGTGATTAAGGGCATATCTTGCCGAGTTCATTATTCCGGGCGCCGACTCGGTCAGCGTGCCGTCAAGATCGAATAAAATATATTTTTTCATAGATTCTCCTTAAAGTTTGCGGTTGTTTTACTGCGGTTCCACCGTGCGTTGCAGCCTTCCCCTTGAGGGGAAGGTGCCTCCGCAGGAGGCGGATGAGGTGCGAATTAAGTCTGCCCGCCTAATCCTTCGCTTCATACCAGCTTACGCCTCTGCCGACGTCTGCCGTCAGCGGAACGGCCAAGTTAACGGCGTTTCTCATCTCCTCCGAGAGTATCATTGCCGCCTTATCAGCAGATTCGCACGATGCTTCAACGATAAGCTCGTCATGCACCTGCAAGATCAGTTTGGCATCCAGCTTTTCAGCCTTCAAACGGTTATATACCTTTACCATCGCAATTTTGATTATATCCGCAGCCGTCCCCTGAATGGGAGCGTTCATAGCGGCACGTTTGCCGAACGCCTGCAGGTTTTTGTTGGATGCTTTAAGCTCGGGAATGTATCTGCGTCTGCCGAAAAGCGTGGTGACGTATCCGTTTGCCGCACCGAACTCGACCGTCTGCTTCATATATCCGTCAACCTCGGGGAAGTTTGCAAGGTAGTCCTTAATGTATTTATCCGCTTCGGCTACGGTCACGCCGATGTCTTTAGACAGACTGAACGCTCCGATGCCGTAGATTATGCCGAAGTTGACCGCTTTTGCCAATCTTCTCATATCCGCATCAACGAAATCCTCAGGCAGACCGAACACCTGCGAAGCGGTGCGAGTGTGAATGTCCGAGCCGCTTAAAAATGCGTCCTGCATATTCTCGTCGCCGCACATTGCCGCCAAAACTCGCAGCTCGATCTGGCTGTAGTCGGCGTCTAAAAGAATCTTGCCCTCGTCCGCAACAAAGAACTTTCGCATATTCCTGCCCAGCTCTTTTCTTACGGGAATGTTTTGCATATTCGGGTTGGCTGATGAAATTCTGCCCGTTCTCGTTTCCGTCTGCTTGAATTCCGAGCGCACTCTGCCGTCGTCGTGAACGACCTCCAAAAGTCCGTCAACGTAAGTTGACGAAAGCTTTGTCAGCGTGCGATATTCCAATATCAGCGGAATTATCGGGTGGCGGTTTGCAAGCCCTTCAAGAATTTCGGCGTTCGTCGAATATCCCGTCTTGGTCTTTTTGCCGCAGGGCAACCCCAGATCTTCAAAGAGAATGACACCCAACTGCTTGGGACTGGCGATGTTGAACTCCTTGCCCGCAAGCTCGTAGATCTGCCCCTCGATCTCGGCGATATCCCGATTGATGGCAATTCCGAATTCCTCAATGCCCTTGGTATCTACACGCACACCGAGGGTTTCCATTGATGCAAGCACCTCGCAAAGAGGCTGTTCAATGTCATACAAAAGAGAGTCCATTTCAAGGGCGTGGATCTCGCCTTTAAGCTTTTGCGCCAGCGCCGGCAACGAGAGAATGTCGCCGTAAACCTCGTCACGGTTATGCTGCACTCCGCAGGAGGCGCACAGGCTCTTGATGCTGTAATCGCTCGACTGGGAGTTTAAAAGATATCCCGCCAAGTCGCAGATGAATTTGACGTTTTTGAGTTCAGCATTTCGCTTGAAACAGAATTTATAAGCCGATTTTGCCTCAAATGCGGTCTTTTCGCCTTGCGATGTGAAATAAGCCAAAATTAACTTTTCGTCATCGGTGTCATACACCTTGCCGTCCGAGAAAACGGTCAGCCTGTCCGAATAGATGAAACAGCTCTCGTTCAGATTGCCCAGCTCTGCGTTGTCACCCATAGCCCGGACGATCTCCTCGGCGGGACTCTCCTCCGGCAGGGAAAGCTGTTCCTCGGCATCCCGGGGGTCGAGCTTCAAGCGTTCCATCAGCTTGAACATTTCAAGCTCGGTTAAAAGTTTTGCCAATTCGCCGTCACGGCGCTTGCCCATTTCATAATCCGCTCTGTTTTGCGAAACGGGGGAGGAGCAGTTTATCGTCGCAAGCCATTTTGAGTTGAACGCCGATTCTTTGCCGTTTGCAAGCTTATTCTTAACGCCTGCGGAAAGGGGAGCATCCTCAAGATTGTCGTATAAGTTTTCAACGGTGGTATACGTGCCGATAAGCGAAAGAGCCGTCTTTTCGCCGATGCCCGCAACGCCGGGGATGTTGTCGGAGGAGTCGCCCATCAACGCCTTGATGTCGATCAAGTTTATCGGCTCGGTGCCGTAGACTTCATAGAACTTGTCACGGTCATATTTGATCGTTTCCTTGGTCGTAACAAGGCGCACCGATACGCCGTTTTTTATAAGCTGGAGCGTGTCACGGTCGCCGGAAAGGACAACGGTTTCGTCGCCGTTTGAATCAAACAAACGGGAAACGGAGCCCAAAATGTCGTCCGCTTCATACCCTTCGAGGGTCAAAACAGGCACGCCTAAATCGCCTAAAATTTCTTTAATTATCGGCAACTGCCGGGCAAGCTCGTCGGGCATACCCTTGCGGTTGGCTTTATAGTAGTCAAACTTCTCGTGGCGGAAGGTCTTTTTCTTCATATCAAACGCCACGCAGACCGAGTCGGGCTTGACGATGTCAAGCTCCTTGAGGTAGATGTTCATAAACCCCGTCAGCGCATTGGTGAACACGCCCTTTGAGTTTGAAAGCATCTTGATGCCGTAAAAAGCTCGGTTGAGTATTGAATTTCCGTCGATTATCAGTAAACGCATA
>CAYWXA010000035.1:0-6887 GCA_964462175.1 uncultured Oscillospiraceae bacterium | reverse complement strand
ATTATATATTATACCAGATATTTTTCAAAACCTCTACACAAATTGAAAAAAATATGCTACAATTACAATGTATTTTTATGTAGATTCGGAGCGAAGATGAATTTTCTTGACATTAACGGCGTGAAAATTGAAAAAACGGCAGGACTTTCGCCGATGGCGTCCGTTGCTGACAGGGCGTACCGCCTGATGTGCAAGCGCTTTGGCGCTTCATACTTAGTCAGCGAGATGGTTTCTGCCAAGGGGCTTTGCTATTCGGGCAAAAAGACTGAAAACCTCTGCGTTGTTACAGAGCCTGAGCGGCCCTATGCCATTCAGCTTTTCGGCGAAGAGGCGCAGTTTATGGGCAGGGCAACCGAGCTTTTAAACGATTATCACCCCGATATTATTGATATAAATATGGGCTGTCCCGTGCCGAAGGTGGTCAACCCCGGCGGAGGAAGCGCACTGATGAAAACCCCCGAAGTGGCATATGATATCGTCAAGGCGTGTGTTAGTGCGGCAAATTGCCCCGTGACCGTTAAAATTCGTGCGGGCTGGGATGATGAGCGCATCAACGCAGTTCAGTTTGCAAAGCTGATGGAGCAAGCGGGCGCATCTGCCATTGCCGTTCACCCGAGAACGAGAAAACAGATGTATTCGGGTGTTTCCGACTGGTCAGTTATAAAAGCGGTCAAGCAGGCGGTGAAGATTCCTGTCATCGGCAACGGCGACGTTAAGGATGCACTTGATTGCAAGCGGATGTATGACGAAACGGGATGCGACTACGTAACTCTTGCAAGAGGAACGTACGGGCGTCCGTGGGTATTCAGACAGATCAAAACTTACTTCGAAACGGGAATTTTGCTTCCCGAGCCGGATATTGACGAGCGTGTTTCGGTCATGCTTGAGCACGCACGGCTTATCATTGCCGACAAGGGCGAAAAGCAGGGAATAAGAGAAGCAAGAAAGAACGTTGCGTGGTATATTAAAGGTCTGCCCAATGCGGCGGCTTTGCGAAACGCCTGCTGCACGTTGGAAACATATAGCGACCTTGAGAGAATGGCAGAAGATATTATAAAGAGGGTGGATAAGAGTGAATAACTACCCCGACCTTTCATATGAGGACTTGGGCGAGGGATATAAGATTTGCGTTTCAAGCGAGCATCGTTTCGGAACGGACGCTTTTTTGCTCGCTGATTTTGCTTCCCCCCGACACAAGGACACGGTCATTGACTTTTGTTCGGGCGACGGAATCGTTGCGCTTTTAATGAGCCGAGATTTCAAGCCGAAAGAAATTCACGCCGTTGAGATTCAAAAAAAGGCTTACGACCAGCTTTGTCTATCAAAAGAAGCATCAAACGCCGAGGAGATAATTCCCGTTCACGGCGATTTGAAAACCTGGCGTGCGCCTAAACAGGTTGATTTAATCACCTGCAACCCGCCGTATAAGATCGACAACACGGGCGCAAAGAACGATACAGAAGCGGTGTCCATCGCACGGCACGAAATGCTTTGTACGATCTACGACGTTTGCGAGGCGGCGAAGAAAAACCTTAAATTCGGCGGCAGGCTTTGCATTTGCAACCGTCCCGAGCGTTTGGCTGATTGCATTGATGCCATGCGTAAAAACGGGATCGAGCCGAAGCGGCTTCGCTCGGTGCATAAGGATAAACAAAGCGATGCCTGGCTTATTCTCGTTGAGGGAATGATGGGCGGAGCGAAGTTTATGAAGGTCGAAAAGCCGCTTATCGTCAAAGGAGAAAAGGGCGAAGCGTACTCGGACGAGATGAAAAGGATATATAAACTTTAATTTGGAGGACAAAATGGCAAGCAAGCTTTACGTTGTGGGTACACCCATAGGAAATCTGGGGGATATGACCTACCGTGCGGTTGAAACGCTGAAAAACGTCGATTTCATCGCTGCAGAGGATACGAGAGTTTCCGTTAAGCTTTTAAATTATTTTGACATTAAAAAGCCGCTCGTGAGCTATCACGAGCACAACCACAAATATTCGGGCGAAAACATAATCAACCGCATTATTGCGGGCGAAAGCTGCGCCGTTATCACCGATGCGGGAATGCCCTGCATCTCCGACCCGGGCGAGGATCTGGTGCGCCTTTGTGCCGAGCATAATATCCCCGTTGAAGTAGTGCCGGGACCCAGTGCGCTCATATCTGCGCTTGCCGTTTCGGGACTTGACACGTCGAAGTTTGCATTTGAGGGATTTCCCTCGACTGCAAAGCGCTCAAGATATGAAATGTTTGCCGCTTGTGCCTCTGACCCCAGAACGCTCATTTTCTATGAAGCGCCCCACAAGCTGGTCGCAACCCTTAACGACCTTTTGAAATTCTTCGGCGACAGACGAGTGACCCTCTGCCGTGAGTTGACGAAGGTTCACGAGGAGATAATCAGAACGACCCTTGCGGAAGCCGTCAACCTCTATGATGACGACAAGCATCAGCCGAGAGGGGAATACGTTCTTGTTGTTGAAGGCGCAAAGGAAATTGTTGAAGAGGTCACGGAAGAATCGGCGCTTGAGCAGGTCAAAAACCTCGTTGCAAAGGGAATGAGAGGCGCAGACGCCTGCAGAGAGATAGCAAAGACCTCGGGCATTTCAAAGAGCGAGCTCTATGCGATGCTGCTCGAATCGCAGAAAGGCGAAAAATGATTATCAGAGAGATGCGTGTCCCCGACGTGGGGGCAGTTCTGGATATTGAAAAGACCTGCTTCACGGCGGATGCCTGGTGTGAAGAAGATTTTGAATATCGCTTTAACGATGACGGGTTTATTAACCTCGTCTGTGAGGACGAAGGCAAAGTCGTCGGATACATCACCACGGGATACGTTTTGGGGGAGCTTAGCATCGACAGCGTTGCGATCAGCCCCGAATACCGCCGAAAAGGTATCGCAAAAAAGCTTATCGAAACGGTGATTGCAAAAACCGACCCCGACGTGGTGCTCCTTGAAGTGAGAAGATCAAACGCACCTGCGATCGCTTTGTATGAATCGCTTGGATTTGAAAAAGTCGGCATCAGACGGGAATATTATCAACTTCCCGTAGAAGATGCAATACTTATGACTTTGAGTATAAGAGAATTTAAATAAGAAGGTATAAATAATGAAGATTCTTGCCATTGAAAGCTCCTGCGACGAAACTGCCGCTTCGGTAGTTGAGGACGGAGTGAAGGTATTATCAAATATAGTTGCATCTCAGATCGAGGAGCATAAGCTATACGGCGGTGTCGTTCCTGAGATCGCTTCCCGCAGGCACACCGAAAACATCTGCGGAGTCGTCAGCGAGGCGCTCGAGGTTGCAAACTGCTCGATGGAGGATATCGACGCAGTTGCCGTGACATATGCTCCAGGGCTTATCGGTGCGCTTTTGGTCGGCGTGAGCTATGCCAAGGGTCTGGCGTATGCTTCGGGCAAGCCGCTCGTGCCCGTTCACCACATTGCAGGGCACATCGCCGCCAATTACATCAGCCACCCCGAGCTGAAACCGCCTTATCTGTGCCTTGTCGTCAGCGGGGGACACAGCCATATCGTTGAGGTGCTTGATTACACCCGCTTCAACGTCATCGGAAGAACACGTGACGATGCGGCAGGCGAGTGTTTCGATAAAGTTGCACGCACCCTCGGCTTCCCTTATCCGGGAGGCAAGTATATCGACGATGCCGCTAAAAAAGGCGACAAAAACGCATACAAATTCCCCCACCCGAAGCTGTCGGGAAATGAATATGATTTCAGCTTCTCGGGAATCAAGACCGCAGTTATAAATCTCGTTCACAACTCCAGCCAAAAAGGCGAGGAGATAAACAAAGAGGACGTTGCGGCATCCTTCCAGAAGACGGTTGCCGACATTCTGGTTGAAAAGCTGATGGCGGCGGCATCTAACCTCGGCTACAGCGAGATTGCCCTTGCGGGCGGCGTTTCCGCCAACTCGGGCGTGCGAAACAAGCTTAAAAAAGAGTGCGATAAGCGGGGATATAATCTTTATATGCCCGAATTCAAGTATTGCGGCGACAACGCTGCGATGATCGGCGCACAAGGATATCACGATCATATGGCGGGCAAGCGGGCGGACGCTTCGCTTAACGCTATTGCCACACTTTCCCTGGAGGAAATATAATTAAAATGAAACTTGCAAAACTATTATCACTTTTGCTGGCGCTTATGCTTATGCTCAGTCTTTGCGCCTGCGATGAGATCGGAGACAACAACCCTGTTGGCACCACCGATCAGACGGACACTCCGCCCGTGAGGGAGGATTACCCCATAAGCTTTGAAGACCAGACCTTCACGGCTGCCCCCGAAAGCGTGATAAGCCTTTCGCCGGCAATAACCGACGTTCTCGTTGATCTGGGCGTGACCGAAAAGCTCGTGGGCATAAGCCGATATTGCTCGCTTCCCGGGCTTGATCTTCCGACGGTGGGAAGCCCTGCATATCCCGATTTCGAGAAGATGATTTCGCTTGCGCCGGAGCTTATTATTACGCTTTCTCCCATTGCCGCCACCGACAGGATCGTTCTTGAGCAGGCAGGCATCAGAGTTCTGGAGATGTCCTCGCCGAAAAGCTACGGCGAGCTTTGCGAGATATACATAAACCTTTCGATGGTATTCTTCGGAGCTGTCGATTCAAAGGATATCGCCTACGATGCGCTGGAGCACCTTGATTCTGCGCTTCTGAAAGCAAAAAATATGGAATTTAACAAGACCTTTATCTGTGTCGAGGGAACGTATGACGGCGGATTGGTGGTTTCGGGCGCAGACACTCTGGAGGGAGATCTGTTCTCCGTTTTCGGAACCAACCTTTTGGCTGATTACGACAGCCATTTTCTCCCTAAGGAGCTGTATGGCGAGCTTTCTCCCGAGGTCGTGTTCTTATACGACACCGTGGATGATGACGACATCGAGGAAATATTCGGGGACGCCGACATAGTCTACGTCGATGCCTCCGCCCTTGAAAGACCCTCTGCCGGACTTTATCTGATAATTGAAAGCAGCATTGAGGACGTAAGCAGATAAATAAGGGAATTTTGTAATTATTCTGTTATTGACATTGAATGTTTTTCAAAGTATTATTTAATAGTGCAATATATTTGACATCAAAGTTGTTTTATATAAGCGAAACTTTATTTTTGAAAGGAAAAGTGCCGATGAAAAAATTTTTGTGTATTTTCTTAGCGCTGACAATGGTTATGAGCCTTGTCGGATGCGGAAAACAGATCGATGATAATCCGCCGGTAAGCGACGACACCCCCGGTGTCAGCGATACAAACACCCCCAACGAAGAAAACAACGACCAACCCTCGAAAGTCGAGTGGACGTATGACTTTGACGGCTCGTTTATTGAAGAAAACGGTATTCAGTACATCTGGGACCAGCTTGATGAAAACACCCGTATCGCCTTGGGCGAAGTGATGAATGCCATAAGAAACGTTGAGATATACTGCTCTTTGAGCCGTGGAATTTCCTCTGAGGAATCGGAGGAGTTTTTGAAGCTCGTTTCCTTCTGCTCAATGGCTTATACATATGAGAGCAACGTTTTCCGCAGACATACCGACGAAAACGGCAAGGTGATCGGAATCACCCTCAATTACAACGTTGATTACGAAGAAGAAGCGCACGAAAGAACCGCCGCTCTGGATGCCGCCATCGACGAGATCATTGCAGGAATGCCCGACGGCAGCGATTACGACAAGATCAAGTATCTGCACGACTCCCTGCTGCTTAAATGCGATTACAGCGAGGATGCCGTCAGCCCCTTCACCGCATACGGCGCATTGGTTGAAGGCAGAGCGACCTGTCAGGGTTATGCGGATGCTATGCACCTTCTTCTTTCGAGAGCGGGATACCAGACCTGCTTTGCGACCGGTATCGGTCTGAGCGAAGCGGTCACTCATAAATGGAACTACGTTCTCGTGGGTGACGATTGGTATATCATCGACCCGACGTGGAATGACCCCGAGGGCGAGGAGGATAAGTCATACATCAACTACGACTATCTGTTCATCAGCGAGGAAGTTCTTCTGACCGACCACAAGGAGACCTTTGACAGCCCTTATTACGACGTGCCTCTGGCAGACAGTATGGAGCTTAACTACCATATCGTAAACGGCTACTATGCCGAGGATTACGAGCAGCTCAAGGAGATCGTTAAGGGACAGGTTGAAGCCTGCGTTGCGAACGGCACCAAGTATATCTACGTAAGATGCGCTAACCAGGAAGTGTTTGACCTTGCAAACTCCAAGCTCTTCAGCGGTGACTGTGAGATGCAGAAGATCCTCATTGAGGTAAAAGACGCAACAAACGCAAACATCCGTACCAATTCATGGGTCAAGGTTACTGACGAGGGCCCCAGAACTCTCACCATTACCCTTAAATATGAAGACTGACAATATTAAATCGGAGGTTATATAAATATGAACAAATTCAAGAGAATATCGGCTTTGCTTCTTGCAATGCTGATGACCGTGACGATGCTCGCTTCCTGCGGCAACATCGAGGAAAAGCCGATCGTTGACGACGTGCCCGGAATCGTGACCGAGGACCCCGTTGTTACCGAGCCCCCCGTGACAAGTGAGCCCGAGCAGACGACCACTGAGGCGACTACTACCGAAGCCACCACCACGGAGGCGACCACTACCGAGGCTACCACTACCGAAGCCACCACCACGGAAGCTACCACCACCGAGGATAAGAACGCTTATACCGTTGAAGAGATGTCTGCAGTTATGTATGCAACTATGTCCCTCAACGTAAGAAGCGGCCCCTCTACCGATTTCGACAAGATCGACACCCTTAAAAAAGGCGAAGCCGTAACCGTTACGGGCAGAGCTTCCACCGGATGGTACAGAATTCTCGTTGACGGCGCCGAAGGCTTTGTTTCCAATCTTTACATAACCGA
>CAYWXA010000034.1:0-16812 GCA_964462175.1 uncultured Oscillospiraceae bacterium | reverse complement strand
TCGATTTTCGTCACTTCTCACAAAAAGTCAACAGCTTATTTAGGAAAATAAAAGGCACAGATGCTCCAAAAAAGCACCTGTGCCGTATCCGCCATGGAATTACTTGTCGTTATTGATAAACTTCCAGATGTTGTCGTAGAAAGGATCGCCCTTCTTTGAAGCGGGTTCTTCCTCCTCGACAGAAACGGGAGCTTCTTCCTCAACGGAAGCAGCGTATGTATCAAAATCGGAAGCGATAACGATGATGTCGATAGTGTCGGAAAGATCGGGGTTGAAGTCAGCACCGAAGATGAGTTCAACGTCATCAGCGGCAGCCTTGGTGATCTGTTCGGTAAGATCAGCCATATCGGTGGTGCCGATATCCTCGGACATTACGACGTTGAGAAGAAGTCTTCTTGCGCCCTTGATAGAGGTCTCAAGCAAGGGACTGGAGATAACCTGCTGAACGGCATCGGCAACCTTGTCCTTGCCCTCGCCGTGGCCGATAGCCATATGAGCATAGCCTGCTTCCTTCATAATAGACTGAACGTCGGCAAAGTCGACGTTGATCTCGCCGTGGCGCAAAATAAGCTCGGTAACGCTCAAAACTGCGGTCTTGAGAATATCATCAGCCAAAGCAAAGGACTGACGCATGGTGAGGTTCTCTCTGCCGGTCAAAAGCTTCTGGTTGGGGATAACTACCAAAGAGTCGACGTTCTTCAAAAGTCTGTCGATTCCGTTTTCAGCGGCCCTTGCCTTTCTGGGGCCTTCAAACGTAAAAGGCTTGGTGACAACAGCGACTGTGAGAATACCCATATCCTTAGCGATCTCAGCAACTACGGGAGCGGCACCCGTTCCGGTTCCTCCGCCCATACCTGCGGTGATGAAGATCATATCAGCGCCCTTGAGAGCGTCCTGGATCTCTTCCTTCGATTCCTGAGCGGCGCCTTCGCCAACCTCAGGCTTTCCTCCTGCGCCCAATCCGTGGGTCAGCTTCTGACCGATCTGGATCTTTACGGTCGCCTTAGAGTTCTTCAATGCCTGTGAATCTGTGTTAATAGCAATATATTCAACATTCTGAATTCCTGTAGAAACGATGCAATTGAGGGCGTTTCCTCCGCCGCCTCCGACGCCGACTACTTTGATCTTGGCAAGGTCCATGCCGTCATTTTCCATTATAAATCCCATACCCGTACATCCTCCAATATTCTATATATAATCATAGTAAGAGCAGAATAAATCTAAATATAGTATTATACTATCATATTTATAGCTTCTTGGCAATAGTTTTAAAAAAATATTTTGCACAATGATTTGACCAATTTTTGTATGATTTTTCTTATTGTGCGTCAGAAGCCGACGTGCCCGTGGCGGTATCTGTCGCTGCAGCCGCATTTTGCTGCGCCTGAAGTTCCAGATCGGCGGAGCTTATGAACGATGCGCCTGCGGCGGAGCTGTGATATATTATCTTTCCCGAAGCGTTCGGGTCAAGGTTGTCCTCGATTATGGCGGTAATATATCTGAGTTTGTAATCATAATCAAGCGACGAACCGAAAACTATGTCGATCCTGCCGTCATATCCCATTTTGATGTTGGTTCGGTCGGTGATGTCGATATAAGTTATCTTGTCGGGACAGGTCTTGTCGATAGCTTCAAAAAGATCAAACACGATCGCAAGCTTGTCATCGTCGTGAGAATCCATTCCCTCGCCCAATGCAACGCCCGTCAGATCCAGACCGGTTATGAGCATCAGCCCGTCACGCTTATACGCCTGTTCGGTTTCGAGATACCTTCCGCCACGGCTGATAACGCAGTATCTATTGCCCTCGTATTCACAGCAGGCAAACGCCGTCGCTTCGGTCACGTCTACGTAAAGCAGATCGGGCAGCTTGCGGCGAAGGGTCACTTCTTCGATGTATATGAGGTTTTTCTTGATCGTCTGCTCGGTTGCGTCAAGATCAAGGTTATACATATTTTTGCCGACCTTCAGATTTCCCGCCGTTAGTATCTGCTCGGCGGAATAAAGGCTGTTGCCCGAAACGACGTACTCTTCGATATTAAAGAGCACCGTTCTGGAAAGAATGAACAAAACAGCCGCCACAAAAACGAACATCAAAAGATAATAAAGCGAGAGATTTCTGCGGCGGCGACGGCGCTTCGTCGTGTTTTTATTCGGGTTTGTTTTTACAACGTCCTTCAAAAATATCTTCCTTTCTTATCTTCTGATTATTTTTGCGCCCACCGAGCAAAGCTCGCTCTCGATGGACTCATATCCCCGGTCAATGTAATGAATATCCGAAACGGTCGTGGTCCCCTCGCCCGCAAGTCCCGCAAGAACGAGTGCGGCGCCTGCACGGAGATCGGGCGCTTTGACCGATGTTCCCCAAAGGGAATTCACGCCCTCAATTACGGCGACCTTGCCCTCAACTTTAATGTCTGCGCCCATTCTTATCAGCTCAGGCACGGCTCGGTAGCGGTTTTCAAAGATGTTTTCATAAATTATGCTCGTTCCCCTTGCCCGACACAAAGCAGCCATTACTATCGGCTGGCAATCGGTGGGAAAACCCGGATACGGTGCGGTCTTAATTGTTTTTACCGCTTTAAGCGGATTTTTCGCATTTATGTATATCTTATCGTCATATGAATATACCGAACAGCCCATCTGTTCAAACAGCGAAAAGACCGAGTGCATATGAGCAGGCTTCACGCCCGTCAGCATCAGCTCACCCGAGGTGATCGCAGCGGCGGACATATACGTAGAAGCAACGATGCGGTCGGGCATAACGGAATATTCGCAAGGGTGAAGCGTTTGCACTCCCCTGACGGTTACAGTCGATGAGCCGGCGCCGTGAATATTCGCTCCGCAAGCGTTGAGAAACGCTTCAAGATCGCTGATCTCAGGCTCACGGGCGGCGTTGATTATGGTCACGGTTGCATTTGAGCGAGCCGCCAAAAGCATTATGTTTTCCGTAGCGCCGACGCTCGGAAACGGCAGAACGATATCGCAGGAATCAAGACCCGAATCGAGGGTACAATCGAGCACGCCGTAGGATTCTTTGATCTTCACGCCCATTTTCCGCATTGCGGCAAGGTGGATATCGATCGGTCGGGCGCCAAGCTCGCATCCGCCGGGAAATGACAAACGGCAACGCCCTGCTCTTGACAATACCGCTCCGAGGAATACGATGGACGAGCGCATTTTCCGCATCAGCTCATCGCTTATCTCATAATTGCAAACGTCTTGCGAATCTATCATCAGTTCGCTGTTTTCACGCCTGCAGCGGCAACCCAAATGAGTAAGTATCCTGCACGCCGTAAAAACGTCGGACAGCGCAGGGCAGTTATGTAATATGCTTTCGCCTTGAGTCAGCAAGGTGCCTGCCAATATGGGCAACGAGGCGTTTTTTGCGCCCGTAACCTTCAGCTCTCCCGAAAGTCTGCGCCCGCCTTCAATAATAAGTCTTGAATCCTTCATATAATGACCCCCACATTAAGCTATCTGTTAGCATAATATGAAAGTCATTATTTTTGGTTACTTTTTAAGTACCTCGGCAATTACCTCGGCGATTCGGGAGTTGGTGTCGGAAATATAGAGCGATGCGGCATTGCGGGAGAGTTCTTCAAGTCGAGCAGGCTCGCTTAAAAGTCCGCTGACGGTATCAATTAACACCTGCGAGGTCATATTCTTTTGCTCATACAAAATTGCGGCGCCTGCGTTGGCTAAAACCATACCGTTGTGGTACTGGTGGTTTTCGGCAACGATGGGAGAAGGGATCAAAACAGAGCCGCAGCCGACTGCTTCGATCTCCGTGAGTGCGCCTGCTCCGCAACGGCTGATGATGAGGTCTGCCGCTTCCATACATACGGACATATTGTCGATATATTCTTTAACTATGTAGTTGGGTCTTTCGGCGAGGTTAACGCCCTTGTCGGCAAGGCTTTTGAGGAAGCTCTGTCTGCCGTTCATACCGAAGGAGTGGATATGATTGACCTTGACGCCCTTTTGCTCATACCAAGCGATGAGATCACTTACGGTCTCGTTGATTATACCCGCGCCCAAGCTTCCGCCTGTTGAAAGAACGGTAATGCTGTCATCAAGACCGAGCTGACGGCGGGCTTCGGCTTTGCCGATCTTCTTTTTTGCAAAGCCCGAGCGGACAGGCAAGCCCGTAACAACGCACTTAGACTTGTCGCATTCGAGATATTCCATCGCTTTTTCAACGGTGAGCATAACCTTATCGACCTTTTTGGAGAGAAGCTTTGTCGTTACACCCGGGAAAGCGTTCTGCTCGTGAATACAGGTCTTGATGCCCATTTTTGCCGCCTGCATAACGATGGGGCCGCTGACGTATCCGCCCGTGCCGATGACAAGATCGGGTTTAAACTCGTTGATTATTGCCTTTGCACGCTTGGGCGATTTCAAAAGATACATCGCCGCCTTGACGTTGCGCTTGAGATTGGTCATATTTATTTTTCTCTGGAAGCCTGCAACCTCCATGGGGGCGAAGTCAAGTCCTGCCTTGCGCACCAAGTCACGTTCGATGCCGTTAGGTGTGCCGACATAGAGGAACTTCGAGTCGGGATAAGCTTCTTTGATTATTTCGGAGATTGCCAGAGCGGGGTTGACGTGTCCTGCGGTGCCGCCGCCTGCAAGAATTACTTTAAGCATATTTGATGCTCCTTATTGTAAGAATATACCTATATTATAGAGCCCCGAGCGGATCGGGGTCAATTAAGATGCGGTTAAAAAAAGGTGACAGTGCGGTTACAGCGCACTGGCGAAGCCTGCCTCAAGCGGAGCTTGAGGCGAGCCGCCCCGAAGGGGCGGCGTACCTGCGCCCCACGCAGTGGGGCGCAGGTCGGGCTTCGCCGTGCGCAGCTTTGCACAAAGCCTTCAAGATCAAACGTCGCTCTGACGGGATACCGCCAGCACTACGCCCATTTCGGCAAGCTGAATGAGAAGCGCCGTGCCTCCCGAGCTGAAGAACGGGAGCGAGATACCCGTATTCGGAAAAGCGTTGCAGGCAACACCGATATTCAAAAGCGCCTGCGTTCCGAGCTGGAAGATTATGCCCATAACGATGAGCATACCGAAGCGGTCGGGAGCTTTTCTTGCGATGTGGAAGCCTCGGTAAATGAACAGACCGAACAGCAAAATAACGACGATTCCGCCGAGGTAGCCAAGCTCTTCAACGATGATTGAAATAATGAAGTCGTTCTGCGATTCGGGGAGCCAGAGGTATTTCTGTCTTGATTCGCCGAAGCCAAGACCAAACCATCCGCCCGAGCCGATTGCAATTAACGACTGCGCCGTCTGCCAGGTGTCGTCGTTAATCTCCTCGTCCGCCTGACCCATACTCTCGATTCGGTCAAGGATGTATGAAAGTCCGCCGCCCGTTAACATCGAATAGAGCAAAATTGCAACGACTGCCGCAACTGCAATGACGGCGATGAGCTGCATAAACTGCTTCCAAGGCATTCCGCCGACGAAAATTACCACAAGTCCGATAACGCCCATCAGAAGAAGTCCCGAAATGTGGCGCTGGAAGACCATATTCACGCAGACAAGTCCCATTACAACGATAAGCGGGAAAACGTCCTTGCGGAAGCTTTTAAAGTTGCCCGCCTTTTTGACCATTATGTACGCTAAAAATACGATCAAAACAGGCTTCATCATCTCAGAAGGCTGAATCGACTGGTTGCCGATATATATCCATCTTCTTGCGCCGTATTCGGCATCGCCGAAGAAGGTGGTATACGTCAGCAGTCCCAGAAGAAGCACGAATGCCGAGATAACTATCTTTGAGTTCATCAGAATGTGGTAATCCCAGAAGGAGATGAACACCATCAGCAAAACGCCGACAACTGCCGCAAAGCACTGCGTTCTGACGTACATATAGCCGTCGCCTTTGGAAAGTCCTTCAATGTACGACGCCGAGAACATCGTTACTATTCCGAACACCAGAAGCACGATGATAATGATGAAAAACACCGTATCCAGTGGCCCGTCATACAGGCGCAAGCCCGGTTCCTTTTCCTTCGGCTTCTTACCCTGTTTTTCCTCGGAGGCGACCTTCTCGGGAAGCTTTTTGCCGTTATCCTTCGTGGGCGATTCGGCGCTTAATATGAAATTGTATCTTTTCTTTGCAGCCGAATTTGCCACGGCGACAGCCTCCGTATCTTATAGATTTGCAGCGTATACGATCGCAGACAGAATTCCCAGGAATCCCGCAACGAGCGTCACTAAGCTGAATATGATAACGATCTTATACTCGCTCCAGCCGCACATTTCAAAATGATGGTGGATAGGAGCCATTTTGAATACTCTCTTTTTTCTGATTTTATATGATGCGATCTGAATAACGTCGCTCATCGCTTCACAGACGTAGATTATGCCCACGAGGGGAATCAAAAGCTCAAGTCCCGTTGCCATACCCATAGCGACGGTGATTCCGCCCAGGAACATCGAGCCCGTGTCGCCCATAAATACCTTCGCAGGGTGCAGATTCCAGACCAAGAAGCCCAGACATCCGCCTGCAACGGCCATTGAAAGAGCCGAGAATTCCCAGTTGCCCAAGGCAACGAAGATAACTGCGAATGCAACCGAGTAAACGGTCGTTACAGAACCGCAAAGACCGTCAACACCGTCGGTGAAGTTTACCGCATTGACCATAAAATAGATCGCAACTGCCATTATGGGATAATAGAAGAAGCCGAAATCGACTGCGCCGAAGATGGGGAAAACGACCGTGGTGGTCATCTCGCCCAAAAGGTGCTGAGAAACCATATAGAGCACGACTACGAGTGCCTGACAAATAGTCTTTGCCTTGACGTTAAAGCCCATATTGCGCTTTTTAACGACTTTTATGTAGTCATCAATGAAGCCGACGGCGGTCAGCCCCAAAGCAAATCCCAATGCCGAAAGAAGCTTTAACCCCGCATTTGGCGCCGTTTCGATCCCGTTTGCCTGCTTGACGGACTGAATAATGAAAAAGCCTGCAACCGTTGAAAGCACTACCGAGAGAATGAACATAAAGCCGCCCATTAAGGGTGTGCCTTCCTTTGATTTATGCCACGCAGGGCCAATTTCGAGAATATGCGAGCCTGCTTTAAGCTTGCGAAGATACGGTATTAAGACGATTCCGAAAGCCGCAGCGATAATGAAGGACAAAAGTCCTACGACAAGATTTATCCAATAAGGCATTTTGATTTCCGTTCCTTTTTATGATTTATTTAAGCTCCGCAAGAGCTTCTTTGACCACTTCTCGTTCGTCGAAGTGAATTTTAACGTTGTCTTTAAGAACCTGATAGTCCTCGTGTCCCTTGCCCGCCAAAACGATGACGTCGTCGGGTCTTGCGTTTCCGATCGCCCAGAAGATGGCGTCTTTTCGGTTCTCGATGGCGACATAACTGTTGTAGCCTTCGGGAAGTCCCTTGACGATCTCGTCGATGATCGCATTCGGGTCTTCGTTTCGGGGATTGTCGGAGGTGATGACCAAAAAGTCGGCATATTTTGCCGCCGCCTGCGCCATTAAAGGGCGCTTTTTGGCATCTCTGTTTCCGCCGCAGCCGAACAGACAAACGACTCTGCCCGTTGCACATTCGCCAACGTTTTTGAGGATATTTTCAATTGCATCGGGGGTGTGGGCGTAATCGAGCACGACGGAGAAATCTCTTCCCGTGTCAACGACCTCGCATCTGCCGCGGACACCCTGAACAGCCGAAATAAAAGGCACGCAGATGTTGGGTGAATATCCCAAAAGCTCCAAAGATGCCAAGACCGCAAGGGTGTTTGAAACGTTGTACATCCCGGGGAGTCTGACTGCAGCCTTAAAGGTCTTTAAGCCGTTTGAATACCAATAGCTGGAGCAATGAGGCAAAAGCTTGATACCGTCGGCGGTGTAGTCAGCCTTTTCAATGATCGAAAAGCTCTTTTTCGGGCAGGATATTTCATCAAACAGGCGTTTGCCCCAATCGTCGTCGATATTTATAAGCGCCTGCTTGCTCTTTGCAAAGAGCAGTTTTTTCGCCTGATAATAGTTTTCCATCGAGCCGTGGACATCGAGGTGGTCTTGCGTTAAGTTTGTGAATACGCCCAGCTCGAACTTGATTCCCTCAAGGCGCTTTTGTTCAAGTCCCTGTGAGGATACTTCCATTACGACGTATTCGCACTCGGCGTCTGCCATTTTCCGCAGGAGCGAATAGAATTCGTCCGGCTCGGGTGTGGTGCGCTCGGCAGGGATAATCTCCTCGCCTATCTCATTCTGACAGGTGCCGATAAGCCCCGCTTTTGAGCCGAGACCCATGAGCATCTTTTTGATGACCGTAGTAACGGTGGTCTTGCCGTTGGTGCCGGTAACGCCGATGAATTTAAGCTGATCTTGAGGATTTGAGTACCAATTTGCCCAGAGCTTGCAAAGAGCAGCTCGGGTATCGTTAACGATTATCTGATTTGAAACTCCGCAGTCACGCTCGGTGATGAACACCGCCACTCCCCTGCTGTACAGATCGGAAACGGCATCGTGTGCATCGAAGGTCATACCTTTAAGACAGACGAAAAGCGTGCCCTCGTTAACTGTCTTGCGGGAATCGGAAAGAATGGCGTTTATCTCGATATTTTCAAGGGAGGTGGTTGCTATCCCCTGCAAAAGGTCATAAAGCTTCAAGAAAATCACTCCTTTTCGTGGCGCAACGGTTAAAAATCATCCCGTTTCGTCGTTTACTATGAAGTATGCTTCAATGATGGTGCCTTTTGGAACGTAGACCTCTTTATAATTCATAACGCCCGAGCAGGTGGCTCCCGTTTTATATGCGGCGCCGCCCAAAGGCTTGAGGTTAAGTCCCAGCTTGGCAAGCTTTTTATTTGCTTCTTCAAGGGTACATCCCGTAAGATCGGGAACGTATACCTGTTTTTCTTCGTAGTTTTCTTCCGTATAAAGGATCACGTTGCAACCCTTGGGCATTGAGCCGTCGGAGGAAGGAACCTGACGGATGACCGTTTCGCCGCTGCCGATGATCTCGGCGGTCAGACCCAAAGCTTCGATCGTCGCCTTCGCCTGAGAAACGTCCGCACCGTAAACGTCGGGCACGTTGACGTCGAGGCTTTCAAGCTCTTCTTCGTCATATTCAGCGAAATAGCCAAGATAAGGCAAGATCTCGGAGAAAACTTCCGAAACGACGGGCGCCGCAACCGCAGAACCGTAGTAAAGTCCGTTGGTTGGCTCGTCGATCATAACGAGCATAATGATCTCGGGGTCGTTTGCGGGGAAGAACGCACAGTAGGACGAAACGTAGGTGTCACCCTCGGGGTTTTCGTCCAGCTTCTGGCTGGTGCCCGATTTTCCGCCGATATCGTAGCCCTTGATATATGCGTTTGAGCCGGACTTGGTGGTTACGACCGTTTCAAGGGTGGAGCGCATTATCTCACTGGTGTCCTCGGAAATTACCTGTCGCTTGATGGTGGGGGTAAACTCCTTGACGATATTGCCGTCCGAATCAACGATCTTATTGACGACGTAAGGCGTTACGAGGTTGCCGCCGTTGACGACAGCCGCAAAGGCCGTGATCATCTGGATCGGGGTGATCTTGTTTGCCTGACCGAAGGAAGACGTCGCAAGGTTGATGGTCGTCATATTGTTGTAGTTATAATAAATACTCGAAGCCTCTGCCGGAAGGTCGATTCCGGTTTTTTCGGTAAGACCGTAAGCCCGGAAGTATTCGGAAAATGCTTTTGCGCCGAGCTTTTGACCTATTTCAACGAACGCAGGGTTGCAGGAGTTTGTCATCGCTTCAATGAAGTTCTGAGTTCCGTGACCGCCCGTTTTAGTCCAGCAATGGATAAGCTGATCGGCAACGCTGACTTTACCGTTGCAATAGAAGCTGCTTGCAAGGCTTACCGCTCCCTCTTCAAGTGCGGCGGAACCCGTCACGACCTTGAATACCGAGCCGGGGTAATATAGCGAGGATATCGCCTTGTTGGTCCATTGGAGGTTCCATGCGTTTGAACGGGTCGAATTATAAAGCTCGTCGTTTCCGGTGGCTTCAATTCCCGCAAGAAGCGCAGCGGTGTTTTCATCATATATGGCGGTGGGATAGTTGAGGTCATAGTCGGGCTCGGTCGCCATAGCCAAGATCGCACCAGTGTTGCAGTTCATAACGATCGCACAGCCTCTGTTGGCGGCGGAGTTGGTTTCAACTGCGCTTGCCAGCGCCTTTTCAACGTAATACTGAATGGTGGTGTCGATATTCGTATAGATCGAATCGCCGTCCTGCGCTTCATAGCTTTGCTTATATTTATACTGGATCTCCGAGCCGTGAGCATCGATCGCCGTGATTATCTTGCCGTCAACGCCGGTGAGGTAATCGTCATAATACGACTCTAAGCCGTAGATGCCGTAGCCGTCATAATGAAGGTGGCCGATGACGTTTGCCGCAAGATCGCCCTGAGGATAATATCTCTTTGCGGTGGGGGTCGCACCGACAGAAGTGATTCCGTTTTCGCTCATAACGGTCATGATCGCAGATGCGGTGGTCTTATCCACCTCACGCTTGATGACCTGATATTTGTTGGATTTATACAGCTTGGTTGCGATCTCCGATTCTTCGACACCCAGCTTTTCGGAAAGAGTGTTGACGATTATTTCCTGATTCGCCTGATCCCGTTCCTGGAAGGTCGCAGGGTCAACGTAGACCGTATAGACGGTGATCGACTGGGCAAGTACCTGTCCGTTTGCGTCATATATGGAGCCTCGGTTCGCACTCATCGTAATGGTGGAAAACTGCTGATCGTTGGCAAGCTCCTGATATTTCTCACTTTCCAGAACGGCGACCTTATACATCGTATATGAAACGTAGGCCATGACTAAGATCATGACCGCAAAAACGATGCAATATAGGCGTCTTTTCATCTGCGAGGTGGTTTTTTCGTAGCCCGACATAGTTTCCCTTTCTTTAAATCACTTAGCTTGATACTAAAGAAAAGCTAAGTGTGTCCTTCAATGTAAAAGAAGGCATAACTTAACTTTCCCTGACATTATAATCTTATTTATCTATGCACCCAGATATTCGCAAAGATCTGCGAACCAGCTTTTGAGCATGACAAATATGTTTTGGCTTTGGGTTTCAACGACCTCAATGACCGTGTCCCCCTCCAACTCGACATACTCGATCTGAGCCTTGTCAAGCTTCTGAAGTCCCAAAACGTTTTCGGCGTAGTCCTCAACGTTTTTCAAAGACGTCACCGATTCGTATTCCGCTGCAAGAGCAAGATTCTCGCTCTGCAAGGAGGCAAGCTCCGACTCAAGCTTTGAGATCTCATTGAACAAGCGGTTGGTCTCAACGTTGCCGTAAAGAACGGCGAACAAAACTCCGAGAATGACTGCGGCTTTAATGAATATCTTGAATGCGGCACCGCTTGAAGCGACTGGATTGGTATTCGTCTTTACCTTGATCGCAGGCTTTGCTTCCGCAACGGGCGCAGACTGCTTTTTGGCAGGCTTGGGTTCATATACCGACAGGTCATATGCCAGACTTGAATTTGCCGCCACTTCATATCATTCCTTTCGTTTATTGTTAATCTCTGATCTTTTCGATCACACGAAGCTTTGCAGAATGGCTTCGGTTATTTTGTTCAAGCTCTTCCTTTGAAGGCTCAACGGGTTTTCTCGTAATAAGCTTGCCTCTCGGCGTATTTCCGCATACGCATATCGGAAATTCGGGAGGGCAGGTGCATCCCTGACAGAAGCTCGCAAACCGCTGTTTAACAAGCCTGTCCTCAAGGGAATGGAAGGTGATTATTGCAAGCCTTCCGCCGACCTTGAGCGAATCAAACGCTTTATCTAAAGCCTCCGACAGTCCCCCCAGCTCGTTGTTGACCTCCATACGAATGGCCATAAACGATTTTTTGCAGGGGTTTTTCTCGCGTCGAACCTTCTGCGGAACTGACAGCTTAATTATCTCCGCCAGTTCCGAAGTTGATTCGATCTCTTTGGTTTCACGCAATTTTACAATATTGGAGGCGATGTTTTTTGCAAATTTTTCTTCGCCGTATTCAAAAAGAATTCGGCAAAGCTCTGAATATGAATAGGTGTTTACGACGTCCTTGGCGCTAAGCCCCTCACGGCTCATACGCATATCGAGCGGGGCGTCCGAGTGATAGGAAAATCCCCTTTCGGCATTGTCGAGCTGATAGGACGAAACGCCGAGGTCGAGAAGCATTCCGTCAATGCCGTCGATATCGAGATCCGAAAGGATCGTGTCGATCTCGGAATAATTGGAATGAACGAGCGTTGCGTTATATCCCGCCAAACGCTGTGATGCAACTTTGATCGCATCGGGGTCACGGTCAACGGCGATAAGCCTGCCTGTAGTCAAGCGCTTGGCGATTTCAAGCGAGTGGCCTGCTCCGCCTGCGGTTCCGTCAACGTAGATGCCGTCCGGCTTGATCGCAAGTCCCTCAAGAGATTCGTTCAAAAGAACGGAATAGTGTTTAAACTCCACAGCTTACACCATTGCGCCCAGCGCAGAATAAATGTCGTCAGCGCCGATAGACTGGTTGAAGGCTTCATAGGTGGCCTTGTCCCATATTTCGGCAACGTCGATTGAGCCGACAACGTAAACGTCCTTGACGAGGTAAGCGTATTCACGAAGGGTCTGGGGAACGAGAATTCTGCCCAGCTTGTCCGCTTCAACGGGATTTGCGCCCTTGACGTATACTTGGGTCAGGCGTTCACGTTCGACGCCCAGCGGCATTTTGAATATCTTTTCGACCATGGCGTTCCAATCAGCTTCGCTGTAGCACATAAGTCTGTGGTTGGCGCCCCTTGTCAGAATGAATTTTTCACCGATTATTTCACGGAACTTCTGGGGGAAGCTCATTCTTCCCTTGACGTCTATCGTATAGGGCAATTCGCCGCTCATAATTTTGTCAAAATCCAACTGTTTGGGCACCTCCTTTGGATAAATTTACCGCTTTTTAACACAGCTTACCACTGTTTGCCTCAATTATACCACCAAAGAGTGCCAATTGCAACAAAAATATTGCATCGGGGGTTTAAATAAAACGGAGAAATTTCAATGCGGTTTTTGTGCAAGTTTAACAGAGGAACGTTTGTTCTGATGTTGAAAACGGAGAAAAAGCGCAGATAGGGGCGGCAGCCCGCCGGAGCCCTGCGGGCTCCGGCGCTTCGCACCGCAGGTGCGAAGAAGCCCCTCGCTCGCAGAGCGAGGGGCTTGGCTGCCGCGTAACGCGGAACTTACAGCCGAGTCGTATGCGAGGCTGTTGGTTCCGTATTCATTCGCACGTCCCCGCCTGCTTTTGCTCACGGACGACGGCTTTCGTCCACCGCCCGACTCCTGCGGCGCCCCGCCGAGCCGCAGGCTCGGCGTCTGCCCGAGCGGCACGCTCGGGCAGCATTGCGCCCCGTCAGGGGCGCAAAGGCGCCGCCTCAAAGCGCAAAAATCCCCGACCACACCAATGTGATCGGGGTTTTCGGTTATATTTTATTCATCGTCCTCGGCTTCTTCACCGTCGTCGTTATCCTTCGGAGGAGTCACAACGATCTTGACACGGTCAATTCGCTGATCGTCAGCGGATATAACGGTGATATGGAAGAATGCGCACTCAACTGATTCACCGGGATCGGGAATATGATCGAGGCTTTCCATTACCAAGCCGCCGATAGACGTGCAATCGGTTTCAATTTCCTCGTCCTCAAGCTCGATGAATTCCAAAAAGTCGCGGATGCTTACATCTGCGGATACTTCATATTCGTTCTCGCCGGTCTTGATACAGGAATTGTCCTCCTCGTCGGTCTCGTCGTAAATATCGCCGACCAGCTCTTCAATGATATCTTCCATAGTTACGATACCCTGCGTGCCGCCGTACTGGTCAACGACGATCGCCATATGCGATTTTGCACGCTGCATCTCATTCATAATGTCAGAGATAGAGGTCAGCTCGAATATGTACAAAGGCTTCTGAATGATCTCTCTTATATCTCTCTTGCCCGTAAGGTACATATTATAAAAATTCTTTTCGTGGATGATACCGACGATGTTGTCAATAGTCTTTTCATAAACGGGGATTCTTGAGAAGTGCGAAGAAAGGAAAACTTCCTTTATCTCTTCGATCGAATCCTCAATATCGACGGCAAGAATATTGACTCTGGGAATGAGTATCTCACTTATGGTGATATCCGAGAATTCCACCGCACTCTTTACAAGATCCGTTTCCGCTTCGTCCATTACGCCTTCGTCCTCGATCTCGTCAATGATGTCAATGAGGTCACGCTCGGTAACGCTCGGAGTGTTGTCTTTTCCGCCGCAAAGCTTAATGACAAGATTCTTGAACTTGATGAGTACCCACACGATAGGATTGAAAATGATTATCAACGCTCTCAGCGGGCGGGACAGAGCAAGGCAGAATTTAAGCGGGAATTCTGTAGCCAGGTTTTTCGGGATTATCTCACCGAACAGGATTACCAATACGGTGATGGCAGCGGTGCCCAGCGCAATATATTCAACGCCGAAGCGATTGGTCACGACCACCGTTGCGATCGCAGATGCCGACAAGTTTACGATATTGTTTCCGATAAGAATAGTTGTCAGCGTTTTGTCATAGTTTTCGGAAATTTTAATAGCCATCTTTGCCCGCTTGTTGCCTGTTTCCTCAAGCTCGCGGAGCCTTGACTTGTTAACGGCGGAAAGCGCTGTTTCCGATGCCGAGAACAAAGCCGATAAAATCAGCAATATGACTATTATGAAAATGTCCATTAAAGTACATCAAACCTTTCTGTGCATCAATATGCACGAAATATATTATATCACGGTTGAAAACAAAAAGCAAGTGGCTAAATCCCCTGTTTTCGCAGTTTTCACGCAAAAAAGCCTGCGAAATCCGACTTCCGCAGGCTTGATCACATATTTATTACTCGGCAAGAGCTTCAACAATTCCCATAATAACGATACCGACGAGTACCATCGTAACAGCAACGTACTGCATAGGCTTGAGCTTTTCCTTGAGGAAGATCCTCGAAAGAATTACCGAAACGATTGCGTAAGAAGCAATCATAGGACCGGCAACGACTGCATTTCCTCCGGAAAGCGCATAAACGTAGAAGAACTGACCGGCAGTTTCAAAGATCGCAGCGCCGAACTTGTTGCCCTGATTCTTGATAACGATCTTTTCCTTCTTGATAACGAGGACATAGAACAGCAAAACGATCGCAACGAAGAAGAACGTCAATTCGTATGAGATGTTTGCAACGTCTTCAAACGTTTCCTCGGTAACACCGATCAAGGGTGTTGAGGCGATATCGTCAAGATAGTAAGCGTCGAGGAATGAACCCAAAGCGTCGATCACGCAGTAAAGGATCGGGAAGATGAGAGCGAATGCGCTCTTTGAATACTTCTTATCCTCGGGAGCAACGTCCTTTGCCTTGGTTCTTTCAAGCCAGCCCAAAAGGAATACGCCTGCGCAGATGATAATGATCGCAATGCCCGAATAAAGATCGGGGATCTGCTGCAATACCACCAGACAGAGAATGCAGGAAACGGCGCCCGAAGCATTCTGAATAGGCGATGAGATCGAAAGCTCAAGATAACGAAGTCCCAGATATCCGATGACCATCGAGAGAATGTAGCACAAGGAAACAGGTGCGTAGATGAGGATGTTCATAGGATTGTAATCCACGTCTGCAGTCAAGAGCATGAACAAAGCGTGCGCACCCATGACTATACCTACGGCGATACTGGTCAACAAGTGACTGTGCTTCTCGTGAGGGTCGGCTCCTTTCTTATAAAATAGGTCGGCAGCGCCCCACAAAAGGGTCGTAGCAAGTGCATAGATAAACCACATTTTTTATTCCCTCCAAAACCGCAAAGCGGTAAAAAATTAACAAAGAGAATTTTACCACTACTGCCCTGCTCTGTCAATATATTAACGACCAATTTCGACATTTCACACTTATCGGCGTTCACGCTGTTTTTTAAATTCGTCAGTTTTTACAACCAATTCGTTTCTGCATCCGCAGTTTTCAAAATCGCAGTCGAACCTGTTCAGACACTCCCAGCAGTTTTCCCTTTCGCTGACGCAGGCAAAAACCACGTTCTTTTGCAGATGCGGACAGTAATTCACTCGTGCACGGGTATAGCGCAAAAAGACCCCTCCTTAAATTTTAAAAACAAGTTCTCCTTGACATTATATGCGGAATTCGTCTCGGCGTATGAGAATAAAAAACGCAAAACGGAAATATGCTTTAATTGAAAGGTGGCGACAAAAGCATGAACCTGTTTTTCAGAAGGGACAAGGCAAGGCTTGCCAGAGATTTTCAGCTTGAAACGTTAAAAGCGGAGCTTGAGCAGGCCGGGAAGGCGCTGAAGCTCGCAGAAGAGAGCTTTGATATGGTCGAGGGGGAGGATCTTTGCGAAGCCTTGATATATGAACGGGCGGCGGCAAGCGCAAGATACGCCCATCTGCTCAAAGAGATAAAAATGCTGTCGGCGGAAACGGCAAGGGAAAATAAATAAAAAACTCTTGACAGAGGCAAATTGATGTGATATTATAGTAAGGCTGTAAAGCTCACTTGGAGAGGTGTCCGAGCGGTTTAAGGAGCTGGTCTTGAAAACCAGTGATACGGCGACGTACCGTGGGTTCGAATCCCACCCTCTCCGCCAAGCGATACAGCCTTATATCACTAAACGGCAACTATTTGGAGAAATACCCAAGTGGTGAAGGGGCTCCCCTGCTAAGGGAGTAGGTCGGGTAACCGGCGCGAGGGTTCAAATCCCTCTTTCTCCGCCAATAAAATAAGCATCCCATTTGGGGGTGCTTTT
>CAYWXA010000033.1:4817-16909 GCA_964462175.1 uncultured Oscillospiraceae bacterium | reverse complement strand
AAATGTAGCCTTCCCCTTGAGGGGAAGGTGTCGGCGTATGCCGACGGATGAGGTGAAACTGCGCCTTCTACCGCTCGCCACGCCACGTCACTGCTGATGCACCCTCGCCGCATCAGCGTGCCAGCCACGGCTCGCTCCGTAGTGGTGGTTTATCCCACAAACTCGTTAACGCATCTCTCATATGCCGCAACGGGGTCCTCTGCTGCGGTGATGGGTCTGCCGACAACGATATAGTCGGAGCCGATGCGCTTTGCTTCTGCGGGGGTCATAACTCTCTTCTGGTCGCCGATGTCGCCGTCAGCGAATCTTACGCCGGGAGTAACGGTAAGGAATTCGCTTCCGCAAACCTCGTGTACCTTCTCGGCTTCAAGGGGTGAGCAAACAACGCCGTCAAGTCCTGCAATCTTTGCATTGTGTGCATAGTGCATTACGACCTTGTCAATCGGCTCGTGGATGAGAAGATCATTTTCCATGCTCTCCTGATCTGTAGAGGTGAGCTGTGTAACGGCGATCAAAAGGGGTCTTGTGCCGTCGGGTCTGGTCAGGCCTTCAATTGCCGCCTTCATCATATTAACTGTGCCTGCGGCGTGCAGGTTGCAAAGGTCAACGTCCAAACGAGAGAGAACGTTCATCGACTTCTTAACGGTGTTGGGAATGTCGTGAAGCTTGAGGTCTAAGAATATCTTGTGTCCTCTTGCCTTAATTTCTCTGACGATCGAGGGGCCTTCTGCATAGAAAAGCTCCATACCGATCTTAACGAAAGGCTTCTTGCCTGTGAACTTGTCCAAAAATGCGAATACCTGCTCGGCACTTGAAAAATCGCAGGCGATGATTACGTCTTTACCCATAATTACTTAACTCCTCCAATAATGTCGCTTAAATTTTGAATTCCATATTTATCCATAACCGAGGGCAATTCCTCAATTATCTTCTTGCATACAAAGGGATCAACCAGATTCTGTGCACCGATCTCAACTGCCGTTGCACCTGCAAGCATCATTTCAATTACATCTTCCGCCCTGCTGACACCGCCCATTCCGATAACGGGAATGTTAACTGCGTGCGCCACCTGATATACCATTCTCACGGCAACGGGGAAGATCGCAGGGCCGGAAAATCCGCCCATCTTGTTTGCAATTATCGGCTTGCGGGTACGAAGGTCGATTCGCATACCCAAAAGGGTATTGATTAAGCTTATGCCGTCTGCTCCCGCCTCTTCGCAGGCCTTTGCAATCGCCACGATGTCGGTGACGTTCGGGCTGAGCTTAATGATTACGGGTTTGGTGGTAACCGCCTTAACAGCTCTTACGACTTCTGCCGCCGCTTCGGGGCTTGTGCCAAAGCTCATTCCGCCGCCGTGAACGTTCGGACAGCTTACGTTTACTTCCAGCCAGCCAACCTGCTCGCATTTATCGAGCTCGGCGCAGGTATATGCATAATCCTCAACGGAAAAACCGCTGACGTTTGCCATAACTTTTTTGCTGAAGCACTTTGCAAGTCTGGGAAGCTCCTCGGAGATGACCTTTTCAACGCCGGGATTCTGCAAACCTACGGCATTTATCATTCCGTTTGTACATTCGGCAATTCTCGGTGTGGGATTTCCGAATCGGGGGTCTTTTGTCGTGCCCTTAAAGGAGAACGTTCCCAAAATATTGATATCATAAAGCTCTGCAAATTCATATCCGTATCCAAAGGTACCGCTTGCGGGGATAATGGGGTTGTCAAGGTTGATTCCCAAAAGGTCTACGCTCAGTCTTCCCATATGATCTCCTCCTTCCGCATTACGGGGCCTTCCTTGCAGATCCTCTTGTTGCCCACGAGAGTCTTGCAGGAGCAACCCATGCAAGCGCCGAAGCCACAGCCCATTCTCTCTTCAAAGCTGAGCTGTCCCGACGTTACCGAGGTCTTATAAACCGCTTTGAGCATCGGCTCAGGTCCGCAGGTGTAAAAGTGGGTATATTCAAGGTCCTTCATAACATCCGTCACAAAGCCCTTTGTTCCAACGCTTCCGTCGGCAGTTGCAACGTAAACTCGGCATCCCAAAGCTTCGAACTCGTCCTTATAGAATATCTCATCGGCCTTGTTGAAGCCTAAGATTACGCTTACGTCCTTGCCCTGCTCGCAAAGAATTCTTGCAAGCATATAAAGGGGAGGTACGCCTACGCCGCCGCCCAAAAGCAGGGGCTTGTCGCCTGCCTTTTTGGTGTTGTATCCGTTGCCGAGGCCCGTCAAAACGTCAAGGGTCTCGCCAACGTTCATCTTGCTCATCGCTTCGGTGCCCTTGCCGACGACTTTATATATGATAGTTACGGTCTCTCTGTCGCAATCGCAGACGGAAATTGGTCTGCGAAGATAGAATCCGTCAAGCTGGATGTTAATAAACTGTCCCGGGCGGGTGATCTCCGACGTATCGCCTTCAAGGATCATTTTATAAACATTGCTTGTCAGAGGAGTGTTTAAAACTATCTTAAAAATAGACTGCTTCATAATGCTCCTTTTTTCTTATGAATCAATGGTTGAAATGGTGAGTGTGGTTTCTTCAAGAACGTCAAGGAGTACCCTTACAGTGTCCAAAGCTGTGAACATCGTGATGTTGTTATCTGTTGCGGTCTGACGGATCTTGTGGCCGTCGTTGAGGCCCGTGGCATCAATGTCCTTGGTGTTGATGACGTATGAGATATATCCCGAGCGGATAGCGTCGATGATCTCGTTGGAGCCTTCGCTTATCTTCTTGATGGCTCTTGTGCGGATTCCGTGATCTTTCAGGAAGTTTGCGGTGCCCTCGGTCGCTTCAATATTGAAGCCGAGGTTATAGAATCTTCTGATAAGGGGCAGAGCTTCTTCCTTGTCCTTATCTGCAATGGTCGCCAAAACGGTGCCGTAGTTCTGAAGTTTCATTCCGCTTGCCTGAAGTGCCTTATAAAGCGCACGGTTAAGCTTGTCGTCATATCCGATCGCTTCGCCTGTCGACTTCATTTCGGGGCTGAGGTAAGCGTCAAGTCCACGAATCTTGTTGAAGGAGAATACGGGGACCTTAACGTACCAGCGCTTCTTTTCATCGGGATAGATATCGAAGATGCCCAGCTCCTTGAGGCTCTTGCCCAGAATAACTTCTGTTGCAATGTCAGCAAGGCTGTAGCCTGTGGACTTTGAAAGGAAGGGAACGGTTCTGGAGGAGCGGGGGTTGACCTCGATGATGTAAACGTCGTCGTGCTCGTCAACGATAAACTGAATGTTGAAAAGTCCTACGATGCCGATGCCAAGACCCAATTTCTTAGCATACTGCAAGATCGTGCCCTTAACTCTGTTTGAAATGCTGAAGGAAGGATATACGCTTATCGAGTCGCCCGAGTGTACGCCCGTTCTTTCAACGAGCTCCATAATACCGGGAACGAATACGTCTCTGCCGTCGCAGATGGCGTCTACCTCAACTTCCTTGCCCTGGATGTATTTATCAACCAAAACGGGCTTATCCTCGTCGATTTCAACGGCGGTCTTAAGGTAGTGGCGGAGCTGTTCCTCGTTTGCAACGATCTGCATTGCTCTGCCGCCCAATACGAAGCTGGGACGGACAAGTACGGGATAGCCGATTCTTGCAGCAGCTTCAACGCCGTCCTTGATGTTGGTAACTGCCTTGCCCTGGGGCTGAGGAATGTGAAGCTCTTCGAGTATCTTTTCAAAGCTGTCACGGTTTTCTGCACGCTCAATAGCGGCGCAGTCGGTACCGATGATCTTAACGCCTCTGTCCATAAGCGGCTGAGCGAGGTTGATTGCGGTCTGTCCGCCCAGAGATGCCACAACGCCTTCGGGGTTTTCAAACTCGATGATGTTCATAACGTCCTCGGGAGTGAGAGGCTCGAAATAGAGCTTGTCGGCGGTGGTATAGTCAGTCGAAACGGTTTCGGGGTTGTTGTTGATGATAATTGCCTCGTAACCGGAGTTCTTGATGGTTGCAACGGCGTGAACGGTGGAGTAGTCAAACTCAACGCCCTGTCCGATACGAATCGGGCCTGCACCCAGAACGACGATTTTCTTCTTGTCGGTCAGGCGGGAAGCGTTTTCGCCGCTGTATGATGAATAGAAGTAAGGAATGTATGCGCCCGTGTGGCAGGTGTCAACCATTCTGAATACGGGGAAGATGTTGTTGGTCTTGCGGATGTTATATACATCCATCTCGGTATTCTTCCACATACGTGCGATATACTTGTCGCTGAAGCCCATCTTCTTAGCCGCAATAAGGGTCTCAACATCCGAAGGATTCTTTTTCAATGTTTCTTCCATGTCGATGATATTTTTTATCGCTTCAAGGAAGTAGGGGGTAATTTTGGTAATATCGTGGATCTGTTCAACGCTTACGCCGTGATATAAAAGTTCGGCGATTGCGAAGATATTGTCAGAGCGGAATTCCTTGATGTAATCAAGAAGTTCTTCAACGCTCATATTGTCAAACTTGGGATGATAAATGTGGTTTGCGCCGATCTCAAGTGAGCGGATACCCTTGAGAAGTGCTTCTTCAAGGTTGGCACCGATTCCCATAACTTCGCCCGTCGCCTTCATCTGTGTGCCCAGGGTGTTGGGCGCAGAGGTGAACTTATCAAAGGGGAATCTGGGGAGCTTTGCAATTACGTAGTCAAGTCTGGGCTCAAATGCCGCATTGGTGTTTGCAATCTTGATTTCTTCAAGGCTCATACCGACTGCGATCTTCGCAGTAACTCTTGCAATGGGATAACCAGATGCCTTGGATGCAAGTGCAGAAGAACGGGAAACTCTGGGGTTGACCTCAATGAGGTAATATTCGCTGGAATGGGGGTTAAGCGCAAACTGTACGTTGCATCCGCCTTCGATCTTCAGCTCCTTAATGAGCTTGATTGCCGAGTCGTTGAGCATCTTTTCATCTTCACGGCTCAAGGTCATAATGGGGGCAACTACCAAAGAGTCGCCTGTGTGGACACCGACGGGGTCGATGTTTTCCATTCCGCAGATGGTGATTGCGTGGTCATTCGAGTCACGCATAACCTCAAACTCGATCTCCTTATATCCCTTAACACTCTTTTCGATGAGTACCTGGTGAACGGGGGAGAGCTTGAAAGCGTTCATACCGATGTCGATAAGCTCCGCTTCGTCGTTTGCAAAGCCGCCGCCCGTGCCGCCCAAGGTGAATGCAGGGCGCAAAACAACGGGATAGCCGATCTTTGCCGCAGCTTCCTTTGCTTCTTCAATGCTGTAAGTTATCTCGGAAGGAATGGTGGGCTCGCCGATAGACTGGCAAAGCTCCTTGAAAAGCTCTCTGTCCTCAGCACGCTCAATACTTTCGCTGGAGGTGCCCAAAAGCTCAACGCCGCACTCTCTCAAAATGCCCTTCTTTTCAAGCTGCATAGCAAGGTTAAGACCCGTCTGTCCGCCGATACCGGGCAAAATTGCGTCGGGGCGCTCATAGCGCAAGATCTTTGCGACGTATTCAAGTGTCAACGGCTCCATATATACCTTGTCTGCAATAACGGTGTCGGTCATAATTGTTGCGGGGTTCGAGTTGCACAAAACGACCTCGTAGCCTTCTTCTTTAAGGGCAAGGCAAGCCTGTGTGCCTGCATAGTCAAACTCAGCCGCCTGACCGATTACGATAGGGCCGGAGCCGATGATGAGAATTTTCTTCAAGTCTGTTCTTTTTGCCATAAAAAGCATCCTCCTTATATATCAATGCTCAAATTAAATCAAAGGTTTCTGTATACGATCTTGCCATCGTGAACTGTCAATAGGCATTTGCCTGACAGCGCCGTTCCCTCAAAGGGTGTCGCTTTGCCAAGAGAAAGGAACTCCGCAGGGTCAACCGTGAACTCGTGTTCTAAATCCCAAAGGGAGAAGCCGTTATCAAACGGTATTCCGAAGCGCTCACGGGGATTTACCGCCATAAGCCCGATCATATCTTCAAGGGTTATTATTCCCTTCTTTACCAAGTGGGTATACATCACCGCAACTGCGGTTTCAAGTCCGACAACGCCGAAGGCGCTTTTTTCAAGGCCTCTTGATTTTTCCTCAGCCGAGTGGGGAGCGTGGTCGGTTGCGATCATATCGATCGTGCCGTCGCATACGCCTTCAAGTAAAGCTTCTTTATCTGCTTTTGAGCGAAGGGGCGGGTTCATTTTAAATCTGCCGAGTTCCTGCAGGTCGCTGTCGTCGAGAACTAAGTAGTGAGGCCCCGTTTCGCAGGTGATGTCAACGCCGTCACGCTTTGCCTGACGTATGAGCGATACGCTTTCTTTGGTTGAAATGTGGCAGACGTGGTATTTACAGCCCGTTTGCTTTGCAAGCTCAATATCCCGCTCGATCTGCTTCCATTCGCTTTCCGAGCAGATTCCTCTGTGTCCGTGCTTTGCGGCGTATTCGCCCTTGTGGATATATCCGCCGAAGAGCAGATCGTTAACCTCGCAATGTGCAACTATCATCTTGTCAAGTGCCTTCGCCCGTTGCATCGCTTCACGCATCATTCCTTCGTCCTGAACGCCCTTGCCGTCGTCCGAGAAGGCGATGCATTTATCTGCAAGCGATTCAAGGTCGACCAAGGCTTCGCCCTTTTGTCCGACGGTTATGGACGCATATGGATATACCGCAATTTTAGCGTCACGGTCGATTATATCCTGTTGCAGCTTGATGTTGGCAACGCTGTCGGGAACGGGGTCAAGGTTAGGCATCGTGCAAACGGCAGTATAGCCGCCTCTTGCGGCGCTCATCGAGCCGGAAAGTATGGTTTCTTTATAAGAAAAACCCGGCTCACGAAAATGCACGTGCACATCGCAAAGTCCGGGAAAAACAGTATATCTGTCAAAATCAATACCTTCAAATGACAAAAACGCCTTAACGTAAGAGGAAAAGTCGTGCATAGTTTTCGGATCGATATTTTTTGCATCAAGTGATCTTGCCATGTCGTACTCCTTTCTTCGATCGGGCAAAAATAAAAGCCCTGCTCAAATCGGCAAGGCACACAAAAACCGATGAAGCCACGCTTCACCGAAATTCCATATAAAACAATCTGCCGATCTCTCTGTATCGTCTGTTAAGATTTATCTTAAAATAGAATACCACCGAATGAGGAATTTGTCAACGGAAAAATCGGATTTTAAGCAAATTCTCTATATTCAACAAAGCAAGACCTTCCGATGCAAAGGTTTGTGGCGATATCTCAAAAAGTTTGCTGTACGTGCAAAGCGATGCGCCGCCTGCCGCGCGATCCCGCGCGGCTCCGCGCTCCTGCGGAGCGCGTTTTCTGTCAAAGCCGAAGGCTTTGACAGATGGCGGCGCCCGATCGGCACTTTACATTTTTGCGAAATCCGTTATAATGATAAAATATATCACGAAAACGAGGGTCGGATCGAATGAACAACGCACACGCAGGTCACAGAGGCCGTTTAAAAAAGAAATTCAATGATAACGGCTTCGAGGGAATGTACGATCATCAGATACTTGAAATGCTCCTGTTTTATTCAATTCCGCAGGGAGATACGAATCCTCTGGCTCACCGACTGATAAACCGTTTCGGTTCCTTCAAAAACGTTTTCAGCGCCGCTTATGATGAGCTGCTGTCGGTAAAAGGTGTCGGCGAGGCAACGGCTGCATGGATAAAAATGCTGTCACGCATAACGGCGATAGATTTTTCAAGACCTGTCGGAAATCTATCGGTTGCCAGCGTCAGCGGAATGCTGGAATTTTTCAAATATGAATTTTCGGGAGCGGACGAGCCTTTGGCGAAGCTGATTTGTGCCGACGATCAGATCAACGTAATTGAGATCGTAGAGCTTTGCAATTATTCTTCAAACGGAAAAATTGACAAGAAGCTGGTCGAAGCGATTCTTGGCTCCAACTGTTCGCAGGTGATAATGGCGGTATACCGTCCTGTGGCGCAAACGTATCTTTCGGAGGAGGACAAGGCTTTTGCAAGGTCTTTGCGTGACCTGCTTGCCGCCTTCAACATCGAGCTGTCTGAATATGCGATCATTGACAGAGAATCTGCGACATACGTCTTGCGGCAGATGCGCCTGCCGATACTGTGGCGAATATGCGGCGAGGAGTTCTTACCCGTCGGCGTCAAGCGAAGAGCCGTCAGCTTTGACGGCAAAAGTTCCCCCACGAAGAGAAAAGCTTTGCGCCTTGAATAAAGAATGCGAGAGCTCCTGCCGTCGGAAAATGCGCCCCGAAACTCATTTCGCTCATCGCCCGACTGCCTGTGACGCGCCGCCCCGCCGCGCTGCGCGCGGCGTCGCCCGCCCGCAGGGCGGGCCCTGCGCCCCCGCAGGGGGGCGCATCGGCGGCGCCACGCTTTACCCTGTCGGCAGGAGCGCCGCATTTCATCACAAAACCAAAAGCACCCGCTGCTCAGTGCGCTGTCCTTAACGGAGCGCACCAAACGGCAGGTGCTTAAATTTTTTCTCTTGTTTATTTCGGCAGACGCTTGCGTTCAACGCTTTTTCCAGGTTCCGGGCGCCAGAAGAATGATTATCGGCATTATCTCAAGTCTGCCCAGAAGCATAACGAGCGACAAAAGCGCTGTTGAAAAGTTTGAGAATACCGAGAAATTGCCCGTAGGGCCGACAACGCTGAAGCCGGGGCCGATGTTGTTGATGCAGGTGAGCACGGTGGTCACGTTCGTTTCAAAATCGAAACCGTCAAGAGATATGGCGATAAGAGTGAAAACGATTATGACCGTATAAAGCGCCAGATATCCCAAAGCCGAGCGAACCGTCTCGTTTTCGATGGGCTCGTCGTCCAACCGGATTATATTCACCGAGCGAGGCCTGAGAATGTGCTTGATCTCCTTGCCGATGCCCTTGAGAAGAATGACGACTCTCGATATTTTAAGACCGCCTGCGGTCGAGCCTGCACAGCCGCCCGTCAGCATACAGAGTATCAATATGCACTTTGCAAACGAAGGCCAGAGGTTGAAGTCTGCGGTCGAATAACCCGTTGTCGACATTATGGCGGTGACCTGGAAGAAGGCGGTTCTGATGCAGTCGCCGGCTTTTTCAAACAGGTTCCAGGTGTTTATCGCTATGGCTGCGGTCGCACCGAGGCAAAGCGCCAGATAGACACGCAGCTCTTCGTTTTTCAAAACGTCCCTGATCCGTCCCAGAAGGATGAAGAAGTAAAGATTGAAGTTGATTCCGAACAAAAGCATAAACACCGCAATGACCCACTCTGCGGCAGGATTATTATATCCCGCTATGGAATCGTTCAAAACGGAAAATCCGCCCGTGCCCGCAGTTGCCAAGGCGTTTACGACGGCGTCGTAAAGCGGGAATTTGCAGAGCAACAGCGCAACGACCATTATAACCGTCAGCGCAAGATAAATGCTGTAAAGAATAAGCGACGTCTGTCTTATCTTCGGCACGAGCTTGCCCTTCGTGGGGCCGGGGACTTCCGCACGCATCAGGTGCATAGTCTGACCGTCCTTTGAAGGAACGATGGCAAGCATAAACACCAGAACTCCCATACCGCCGACCCAGTGGGTAAAGCTTCGCCAGAATAAAATGCCTTTCGGCAGACTTTCGATCTCGGCAAGGATCGTTGCGCCCGTCGTGGTAAATCCCGAAACGGTCTCAAAGAAAGCGTCGAAATAATTCGGGATGGCGCCGGAGAAAACGAAGGGCAAAGCGCCGAATGCAGATAAAAGTATCCAGGCTGCGGCAACGCAAACGAAGCCTTCCTTTGCAAATATCCTCGTGTTTTTCGGCTTTGTAAATATTCCCGGCAAGCCGATCACCGCAAGCACGGCAACGGTAGCCAAAAAGGGTATCGGGCTTTCGCCGTATATCAGCGCAACACCCATAGGAAGCAGCAGAAGCGCCGCTTCAATAAGCAAAACGATACTCAAAAGGTATCCAAGCATTCTGTAATTCATTATTTCAAAATCTCTTTAATTCCTTTAATCTGACTTTCGGTAGTGACGATGATTGCCGTGTCGCCCTTGCCGATAACGTCGTTACCCGTGGGAATGATGACCTTGTTGTCGTGAAGGATGCAGGCGATCAGAACGCCCGGCTTTAATTTCGGGCCGAGATCTTTAAGAGGGATCCCCGTGATTCCGGGAATACTCTCTTTAATGAGAAATTCAATGGCTTCGACCTTGTCGTCCATAACTCTGTGAAGCGATTCGATCTCGGAGCCTCTGACGTTTGCCAGCGATCTGACGTATTTCAGAATAAACGATGCGGTAGAAGATTTCGGTGAAACGATGCTGTCAAGTCCGACTCCCTTGAAAAGATCAATATACGATATGGAGCTGATGAGAGTGACGATCTTGTGAGCGTTCTTGGTCTTTGCAAACATCGAAACGATCGCATTTTCCTCGTCCACGTTTGAAAGAGCCAAAAAAGCGTCGGCGTCTTCAAGGTTTTCTTCCAAAAGCAGATCCTGCTTGGTGCCGCTGTCGTTTATGACGGTGCATTTATAAGCCTCGGCGATCTCCTGACAGAGCGCCTTGTCTTTTTCGATGACCGTTGAATCGATCTTGCTCTTTTGCAGGAAGTATTGCAGATAATACGTTATTCTTCCGCCGCCGGCTATGAGAACGTTCTTGACGGGGTGTTTATAAGCGCCGATCGCCTTGAAGAACCGTGTGATCTCCTCGTCGGGCGCCGTAACGCAAACGGTATCTCCCGCTTCGATCTTAAAGAAGCCGGTCGGAATGTGAGCTTCGCCGTTTCTGAGAACTCCGCACACCAAAAAACGAATGTTGAGCTTGTTTCTCAAGTCGTTAAGGGTCACTCCGCAAAGGGGCGAATCCTGCGATACGACGAATTGCGCCAACTCAACTCTGCCTCGGCAGAAGGTATCAAGTTTGGCTGCCGAGGGGAATCTGAGCATACTGTAGATCTCCTTTGCGGCGGCAAGCTCGGGATTTATGGTGAGCGAAAGGTTCATATCGTTTCGCAACAACTGCATAAGATCGGTATATTCGGGGTTTCTGACACGGGCAACGGTATGTCTGGCGCCAAGCTTCTTTGATGCGGCACAGCAAAGAATATTTATCTCGTCAGATGAGGTCACTGCAATAACGAGATCGGCTTTATCAACACCTGCTTTTTTCAGGGTGGCGACATCCGCACCTCCGCCGACGACTCCGAAGACGTCACTGGTGTTTGAAAGCTCGGTCAAAACGGCAAAGCTGCGGTCAACGACCGTGATATCGTGCCCCTCTTTAGCCAACTGATAACAGATGGCAGAGCCGACGGTTCCTCCTCCGATGATGACTATTTTCATAATGCACGTTCTCCTTTGTGAGATATATAAATGCGAAATATGATCGAAAACAAAATATGCTTATGTTCATAATATCACTTATCGCAAGGATTTGCAAGAGCAATCGGTTTTCGATGGGATCAGGCAAGCGGAGCGCCGTCTGCGAAGGGCGCGCGGAGCGCATCCGAGCAGGTGGCGCGGAGCGGAGTTTTTCCGCTTTTTTCGGTTTCTGCTGTTTGACGGCTCGCCACGGCACGTCACCCGCCGATGCACCTGCGCCGCATCGGCGTGCCTGCCACGGCTCGCCTGCCTCACCCAATATCTCAAAATGTGACTTGCGCAAATCAAAAAACATCAGAATATTGCAAACCTTGCTTTCTTTTAAATGTTTTATTGACAACGTGTCTGCGGAATTTTAAAATTAAATTGACAGATTATAAGGAGGGATATTATGAAGAGAGTTATTGCATTTTTAATGGCGATGATGCTTCTTATACTTACAGGTTGTCAGGCGGCTCCCAACGAGCCTGTTGACGGCGGTTCCGTAACTACTTCGGCAGAATCCGTCGTTATCGAACAGACGTTGAACACAGAAGATCTTGTCACGGAAGTCACAACCGAAGCGACCACCGAAGCGACCACGACGGAGGCGACCACCGAAGCGACCACGACGGAAGCGACCACCACCGCCGAAGCTTTAACGGAAACAGAGGCAACTACGACTACCGAGGCGACGACAACTACCGCCGCAACCACCACTGTTGCTACCACTACTGCTGCAACGACCACTGTTGCTACCACTACTGCTGCAACGACCACTGCTGCGACCACGTTTGAGGATCTTGAGATAACTTCTTTCAATC
>CAYWXA010000033.1:0-4717 GCA_964462175.1 uncultured Oscillospiraceae bacterium | reverse complement strand
GCAACGACCACTGCTGCGACCACGTTTGAGGATCTTGAGATAACTTCTTTCAATCCCGTTTACGGAGACGGAAACTTCCGCCGTGTCGTTTCAAACGAACAGCCTATGTGGATCGTACATATCGACACGTGGAACTATGCCGACCCCCAGAAGATAATCGACCTTATTCCCGAGGATCTTCTGCCATACGTAGTGTTTAACATTTCCTTATCCATCGGTACTGATGACGACGGAAACTTCGTGCGTTCGGGCGACGGTTATGAAACCGCCAAGTCTTGGCTTCGTGTTTGCGCCCAGAATCAGGTTTGGGCGATGGTTCAGCCTGCCAGCGGCGGCCCCACCCATTACGAAGATCTCGACCCTCGCTATGACGATTACGAAAATACGCTGTATACCGAATTCTTCGAGGAATATCCCAACTTTTTGGGCTTTAACTATTGCGAGCAGTTCTGGGGATTTGATCAGGAAGGTCTTTCGCCTTCAGCCAAGGAACGCTGGACTCATTTTGCAGGTCTTTTGGAGCTTGCAAACAAATACGGCGGATATCTGGTCGTAAGCTGGTGCGGAAACAAGTGGAGTCCCAACATCAACCCTCTTGCAATGCTCAAGCAGGTGCCCGTATTCGAGGAAGCCTGCTCCAAATATTCCGAAAACTTCATTCTCTGTGAGAAGTACACCCAGCACAGCTATATTATGGATATGGAAAGCCTCGTATACGGCTTCTATCTTTCCGGATATGCAGGAAACGTCGGCGTCAGATATGACGAATCGGGCTGGACGGACGGCGACGATTATGATGACAACTCCGAATACAGAGTATCGACCGGCCTTGCGGTACAGCTTGAAAGAATGCTTTTAAACGGCTACACCGTAATCGACGGTCCCGAGCTCATCTGGGCGGACGATTTCAAGGAGATCTCCGCAGGCAAGGATTCGCAAGGATATTCCACCCGCCGTTGGGACACCTACGATCAGTTTGAAAACGTTGCTGTCGATATGTTCCGCAAGGTCATTGAAGGCGAGCTGAGAATACCCACCCGTGCCGAAGTGATCGCGCGCACCAAGATCGCGATCCTGCAGGACGTCAACTCCGGCTCCAACGACAACAAATACAGCACCTATCAGACCCTGTTTGAAGGCGTTTACCAGCAGGAGGATGACGGCGCTCTGAGCGAAAACCACTCCTTCTATAAATCCACCGGAAGATACCCCACCATCCCCACGATATACGCTTTAAACGACAAGCTTTCCGAAAATCTCACCGTAATCAAGCAGTCGAGTCTTTCTTCCCGCTGGGGTTCGATCTCCAAGAAGCTTGAAGAACTGAACAAGCTGTTTGCAAAGGAATATTCAGGCGATCTTTACGCAGGCAGATATGAAAATACGTGGGTCGTTTATAACCCGTATAAGACGGAAACGGCTGCCGTTTCAACGCTTTCCTTGAAATATAACACCTGCAAGTCGCTGACCGTTTCAATGTCGAGATATTCCAGCGGCATCATAACCGAATACAGCGATCATATCAATATTTATCTCAACAACTACGACGAGGATGCAAAATCCACCCTCAGAACCGATATAATCAAGGTGAGCGGCGCTTCATCCCAACCCACCGTAACCTATACGGTTCGAGGAGAGGGAACTGCAACGCCGTCTGTTGCCACTTCATGGCAGAACGGCGTTCTGACGGTGACCGTCAAGCATAACGGTCCTCTGGATATTCAGATCAAATGCAAGGGCAGCGAAACAGACCGCCTCAGCAGTTATACTGCCGTCAAGCTGACCGAACCCGCCAAGCCTGCCGTATATACCGGCACGCTTCAGTATGAGGGCGAGCACTTTGATTATAAGAGCGTAAGCGAAGTCGTCAAGAACGGCTATAATACGGGCGTTCGCAATTATACCGGTCAGGGATACATCAAGCTCGGCAGGCTTTCGGGCGTTGCGGTCAAGGATACTATCACCGTAACCGAAAGCGGAAAATACAGAATTTACATCCGCTACGTTTCAGACGGTGAAACGGACAGCTTCGTTCTTTACGTCAACGGCGAGAAGCTGTCAAAGATCCCCTTCAAAAAGACCAGCACCATGAGCACCTGGAAGCAGGTAGCAATAGTTCTGGAGCTTCCCGCAGGCGAAAGCACCTTTGAGCTTAAAGCGAGCGGTTCTCCCTCCGCAAACGTATATATCGACAATATAACCGTCGAAAGAGAAGCTGAATAAACCAACACCGCCCCCGATGAAGATCGGGGGCGGTGTTTTATATGCTTACTTCAGATTCTTTATCTTTCCGAGAACATCCTCGGGAATGACAACGTTTAAAGCGCCGACGTTTTCCAAAAGATGCTCGCGGCTGGTGGTGCCGAAAACGGCAGAAGTGATATATGGGTTATCCAACACGTATTTCAATGCGATCTGATTGCCCGTAATATTTTCAATATGATTGATAAACCTGCACTTCAATCCTCTTTTGATGTATCCTCGGTTGTTGGCGAGCGCTCTCAAAAGATACCAGATATCCTTGACATCCTTGACCTTGAATACGTCGTTTGAGAAAAGGGTCTTCGCCAGAGGCGTACCTGCAATCACGCCTTTGCCGCTGTCGTGAAGCGATTTAATGACGTCTTCCTTGTGCTGTTCAAACAGGTTATATGAAACCATAATGAAATCAAGGGCGCTATTGTCGACTGCAAGCTCATTTCCGTTATCGTCCAGACAGCTTACGCCGACTGCCGACACCAGCTTTTGCTTCTTGAAGTCCTCAAGAAGGCACCACACCTCGTCGGGAATGTCGGGCAGACTTGGGCTGTGCAGATTTAGCATATCAATATAATCGGTATTAAGACGATCGAGGCTTATTTCAAGGCTCTGCTTCAGCCAGTCAACACTCCAGTCTTTATAATAACGCCCGCTGTCGTCGATTCGGGTTCCGCACTTTGTTGAGATGACCAGATCTTTGCGCTTTTCGCTTCCGAGCATTGCAATGCACTTGCCCAAGCGCACTTCCGATTGTCCGTAGGAGTGGCCCGTGTCATAATAATTGATGCCTGCCTCGTATGCGTCAAAGAAGAGCTTGATGGCATCGTCCTCTTTATAGAAAGTTTTGCCCCAAGCGCTCGCACATCCGAAGCCGACCCGTGATAAATGCAAATCGGTATTTCCAAGTTTACGTGTTTCCATAAATCATTTACCGCCTTAAAGATTATATCTATATTCTGACATATCGTTGCTGTAATGTCAAGATTATATCGGTATCACAACGGCAACGTCAAAAAATGCCGCAAAAAATCCCACCCCCGACAGTCGCCGAGGGCGGGCAGTTTTTGAAATATTAAATGCCGTAGACAAGCCAGATGTAGATATATGCGGGAATGATGGCGGCAAGGGTGAAGGGAATGCCGATCTTGAAGAAGTCGCTGTTTTTGACCTCGTAGCCTTCACGGCGGAGGATTCCGATACCGGTAATGTTTGCGCTTGCGCCGATGGGCGTGCAGTTGCCGCCGAGTGTCGCACCGGAGAGAAGTCCGAAGTAAAGGGGAGTGGGATCAACGCCCAGAGCAGCAGCCAGACCTGCAATAACGGGGATCATAGTCGCAACGTAAGGAATATTGTCGATAAATGCGGAGATAAGTACCGATGCCCAGACGATTACGGTGTAAAGCAGGAAGATGTTTCCACCGCCCGCCTTTGCCAAAAGGCCTGCAGCAGCGTCAATAACGCCCATATTGGAGATACCGCCGATCATAAGGAACAGACCGGTCAAAAGACCGATGGTCTCAAAGTCGATAGCTTTGAGAGGCTCAACGACGGCGCTGAGATTTTTGTTTTTAATCAAGTTGTATACAAGACCGATGACCAAAAGCGCACAGCAGATAAGACCGTTGGTGATGTCAGGCTTGTTGGGAATGAAGGATGCGCAGATGAGCAAAACGATAGTTCCGACCAAAAGAACCGTAGGGACGTAATCGGTGACCTTGGTTCTTTCGCCGGTTTTGGGAATGGGGGCTTTTTCTTTGCGGAAGATGAAGAAAAGGATAATTGCGGAAATAACGGCGCCCAATTCAACGGCAAAGAAGATAGAAGGCTTGCCCTGATACCAGAAAAAGTCAAGGAAGCTCATATCAAGAGCAGAGCCGAGCATAATAGCGGTGGTGTCACCGACAAGCGTTGCCGCACCCTGAAGGTTTGAGGAAACTGCGATCGCAATGATGAAGGGAACGGGGTTGGTCTTGAGCTTTTTGCAGATCTCAAGAGCAACGGGGGCGATCATCAAAACGGTTGCAACGTTGTCGACGAATGCGGAAATGACGCCTGCAAACAATGCAAGGCAAACTGCCGCCCACTGAACGTTGGGAACCTTTTCCATGATAAGATCAGCCAAAAGCTCGGGCATTTTACTGTCTATGAAGAGCTGTACCAATCCCATGGTACCTGCGATCATCAAAAGAACGTTAAAGTCGATCGAGCTGAAAATACTGCCCAGAGGAAGCATTTTCGTAACGATGAATATAAGTCCCGAAGCCAAAGCGATATACGGGCGGTACTTCGAGAATGTAAGCATTAAAACGTAAGTCAGTGCAAACAGCACTATTGCAGGAATCATTTAAAGAAACCCCTTTCCGGATATTTAATAGAAATAATTATAACAGAATTATTTCGACAAGTAAAGCGACAAAATTTAGAGAATGATCAAATACGGTCTAAATTTTGTCCAATT
>CAYWXA010000032.1:0-16964 GCA_964462175.1 uncultured Oscillospiraceae bacterium | reverse complement strand
AGGCTATAAGAGGCAGGCCTGTGTGCCTGCCCCCCAACAAGGAGAAACGATATGACCATCATCAAATTCTACGAAACCGCCAATCAATCATATTGGCTTGACGAGATCGCCAAGTGCGACTGGGTTGCGGCGAGGTTTTTAGCAAATCTTTTGCGGAATAATTCGCTCAAATCCACCTGCGGAGCATCGGCAGACGTTTTAATGCTCACCCAAGGCGACGAGCTGATATCCTTTTGCACCCTTGCCGAGCAGGACGAAGTCAACGCCCCTGAAATGACCCCGTGGGTCGGGTTTGTGTTCACGAAAGCGGAGCACAGGGGCAAACGGTATGCGGGCGAGCTTTTGGAATACGCCTGCAATGAGGCGATGCACCGAGGAAACAAAAGCGTATATCTTTCCACCGATGCCGTCGGACTGTATGAAAAATACGGGTTTGACTATATCGGAGATATGAACGACATACACGGCAACCCGACGAGGGTGTATGAGAGAAGGGTGTAATTGGGTCATAGGACGAACGATCAAAGAAAATTTGGTTGCAAAAATCTCTCCCTCAGTCAGCTTCGCTGACAGCTCCCTCGTCAGAGGGAGCCTTCGTTTAAACTCTCTTTTGTGATATCATCAAAAAAGGCACCCCTATGTGGGTGCCTTTGGTTTTTGTCACATCACATCCATTACCGCCGTGATGAAGTCCTTTGAGACCTCTTCGGGGGTGCGGGAAGCGTCGATTATCCTGATATTATGGCTGTCCTTCAAAATCTCGAAGACCTCCATATATTTGTTTCTGATTCGGGTGATGGTGTCGGCTGAGTCCTCGTATATCTCACGGGCGGCTCTGCCCTTTGAGATTCGCTCGTCACAAACTGTGGGCGGAACGTCCAGAAAGATGCAGATGTCCGGCTTTAGCACATCGGGGCAGTCCATATTCGCCCTCATACACCACTCAAGGTCGGTATCCATTCCCTGATAGGCAAAGCTGGAGTAATAATATCTGTCGCAAATTACGTTTACGCCCTTTTCAAGCAGATTCTTCATTCCGTAAACGGGGTTGGAGCAATGTGCAATTCTGTCAGACAGGAACAACCCCGCAAGCTCTGCGGGTGTGCGCTTTGTGAGTCCGCAAAGGGTATCTCTGACAAGTCCGCCTGTTGCGTGCTCGGTGGGTTCGGCAGTGAGGGCATACGGGATGCCGTTCGCTTTTAAGTGCTCGGCAAGAAGTGCGATCTGCGTGCCCTTGCCCGAGCCGTCAAGACCTTCTATAACGATAAATTTACCTTTTGTCATTGTAAAACAAGTCCTCAAATAATTATTTGATTATATTATATTCCCTCGGGCGAATTTAGTCAAGCAGTCAGCGAATAAGCATATTAAAAAGGTTCGGGGGTCACAGATCATGCTTTCGCAATTGCTTAATATTCTTACGGGCGGAATACTCTGGTTCGCTTTACACGTTGAAGACAAAAACGTCTTTCCAAAGCCTTTGCCGCCGGCACAAGAGCTGGAGCTTTTCAAAAAATACGCCGCAGGCGACAAGTCGGCAAAAGACAAGCTGATATTACACAATTTGCGTCTTGTGGCGCATATCGTAAAAAAATATTCCAACCAGCAGGACGTTCAGGATGAGCTGATCTCGATCGGCACCGTCGGACTTATCAAGGCGGTGACGACCTTTGACTGCGAAAAGGGCAACCGCTTTGCGGCATACGGCTCAAGGTGCATTGAAAACGAGATACTTATGTATTTCCGCTCGATGAAAAAGACCGCAAAGGACGTTCACTTTGACGAGCCTATCGACGTTGACAAGGACGGCAATCAGCTGACGCTTATGGACATTATTGCGGCGGAGGGTGACCTTTGCGACGAGGTGGACACACGGATGGATCTGGCAAAGTTGAAAAGGAGCATTGAAGCCGTTCTGGATGAGCGGGAAAAAGAGATCATCAGTCTTCGCTATGGGCTTTACGGGTCAAAACCTCTGACGCAACGGGAGGTTGCGGGCCTTTTGGACATATCACGCAGCTACGTATCCCGCATTGAGAAGCGGGCAATTGAAAAGCTGGCGGAGAAGATGAAGTGAGCGGCAGCCGCCGCGGGCGAAGCCCGCGGTGACCTGCGCCCCTGCGGGGGCGCAGGGGGGCAAGCGCTGAAAGCGCTTGCAGGCTGCCGCGGAGGCGGGCGATGAGCAAAAGCAGGCGCCGTCTGCGAGGTGAGTCGCAGACTCGTCGAAGCAGGTGGCGCCGGTGGGGTGCGGGTCCCCTCCATCGCCCCCTTCGGGGCGCGACGGCTCCCTCCCCGCCTCAATTCAACACCGCAACGCCGATGTTAAGATACAAAGCAAACAGCAGCCAAGCAATATACGGCACCATCAGCCAGCCTGCCAACTTGTTTTTGTCAAAGAACCCCTTTGCCGCCGCAACCGAGAGAATGATCATCAGAATCAGGATAACGACAGCCGCCGTGAACATCTTAAATCGGAAGAAGATTATCGGCCAGACGAAATTGAGCATCAACCCGTAATAGAAAAACCTTGCCGTGTCACCGAACTTAAAGTCTGTGTCCTTCATAAACAGCAAAGACGCAACGCCGATCATAATATACAGAATCGTCCATACAACGGGGAACAGCCAATCGGGCGGAGAAAGCGGCGGCATTCGGTAATACGTCATTGACATATCGCCTGAAAGCAATGCAGACAACCCTCCTGCGGCGATGGGAAGAAACAGGATAATCAGTGATTTCAGTTTTTTCAATTAAGTCACTCCGATCAAATGTATTTTCCACTTATTATATTCACAACTGTGGACAAAAATACCCGAAGATGGTATACTTGATTCAAGGAGCTGATGAATGATGAATACGCTTTTACATATATGCTGTGCGCCCTGCTCGATAATGTGCATTGAGACCTTGCGAGGCGAGGGCTTCGATGTTTCGGGCTATTGGTATAACCCAAACATCCACCCTTTTACCGAGTACAGATCAAGAAAAAACACGCTTATCGAATATGCCAAGACCATCGACTTGCCGCTGTATGTCAACGACGATTACGGTCTGCGTGAATTTATAGGACTCGTTCACGACGACATTGACGGTCGCTGTGTCAAGTGCTATGACATCCGCCTGAACGAAGCGGCAAGATTTGCAAAAGAAAACGGCTTTGACAGCTTCACGTCAAGCCTGTTTGTCAGCCCATATCAGAACCACGAGCTGATGCGTGAAGTGGCAAAGAAGGCTGCTGACCGCCACGGGGTCGAATTTTTATACCGAGACTTCCGTCCATATTTCCGTGAGGGGCAGGCAAAAGCAAGAGAGCTTGAGCTGTATATGCAAAAATATTGCGGTTGCATCTTCTCTGAGGAGGACAGATACCGCAAGAAGAAAAAGTGATACAATAAAAGCGCCCGCAACCGTCAGATTGCGAGCGCACTTTTTTGTTTTTATACAGTTACAGGCTCTTTTTGCGCTTCAAGCTTTTTAAGCTCTTCTTCCTCCAGAACTCTGTATGCAACCTTGCCCACAAGGGTCTTTGGAAGGGAATCTCTGAACTCGATATCATAAGGAAGTGCATATTTTGCAATGTTTTTCTTGCAATGCGCCATTATTTTTGCCTTGGTCTCGTCGTTTGCTTCATATCCTTCTTTAAGCATCACAAACGCCTTGACCTTCTGGATCTTGATGGGGTCGGGCACGCCGATGACACAGCTCATCTGCACGCACTCGAAGCCGTCCAAGATATTTTCAAGCTGCGAAGGGTATACGTTATATCCGCTGGTGATTATCATTCTCTTGATCCTCTGCTTGAAATAGATAAAGCCTTCGTCATCCATCTTGCCGAGGTCGCCCGTATGAAGCCAAAGCTTTCCGTCGCCGTGAAGTCTTAAAGTATTCGCAGTTTCTTCGGGATTATCCAAATATCCGAGCATTACGGAAGGACCCGAAAGGCAGATCTCGCCTTCTTCGCCGTAAGGCACTTCAATATTGGTGCCGACCTCGACGATCTTATAGTATGTATCGGGGAAGGGCTGACCGATCGAGCCTTCTTTATAAAGATGCAAGGGGGTCAAACAGCTTGCAGTCACACATTCGGTGGTGCCGTAACCCTCACGGACGGCAATGTTTGCGCCGTGATCTTTCAGGAAAGCGTCCAGCTTCTTTTTCAGCTCAACCGATAGCGAGTCGCCGCCCGAGAATACGCCCTTTAAGTGAGAAAGATCCTTGCCCTCCATTGAAGGCTGGCGCAAAAGCGCCTCATAAAGAGTGGGCACGCCTGCAATAAAGTTGCACTTGTGCTTGACGATATCCTTGGCGTATGAAGCGGGGGTGAACTTGGGCACCAAAATACATCTGCCGCCGTTTGCAAGCATCGAATGAACGGTTACGCCCAAGCCAAAGCCGTGGAACATCGGCATAACCGCCAGCATCTTGTCGCCGGGAGTGAAGATCGGGTTGGTTGCGATGATCTGTGCCGCCAAAACGTTGAAATTATAGCTTGAAAGCATAATTCCCTTGGTGGTGCCGGTCGTGCCGCCCGAATAAAGCAAAACTGACATTTCGTCTTTTGACTTATCTGCAATGTACTCGCCCGTCCAATTCTTTGCGCCCTTGATAAAATCGTTCCACTTAACGATGGGCGCATTTTCAGGAATAGGCGCAATCTTTCTGCCCTGGGTCAAAGCATAACCCAGCTTCATTACGGGAGAAAGGGCATCCTTGACGGATGCGATGATAAGGTGGGACAGCTCTACGTTTTCTCTTATCGCTTCAAACTTGCCGTAGAACTGGTCAAGTGTCAGCGCACAGGTCGATTTTGAGACCTTGAGATAAAATTCAATTTCCTTTTCGCTTGAAAGGGGGTGGATCATATTTGCAACGGCGCCCACGACCACGCAAGCGTAAAACGTTACGACAGTCTGGGGGCAGTTGGGCATACAGATGGTAACTCTGTCGTCACGCTTGATTCCCAAAGCCTTCAAAGCTTTGGCACATTCGTGTACCTGCGCTCTTAATTCTTTATATTTCGTCCTCTTGCCCATAAAATCAAAGGCAATATAATCGGGATATCTCTTTGTGATATCCTCAACCGAGTCCCACATCGAGCCCTGATGATATTCAAGGGTGTGCGGCACGTCGCCGTAGTTATTAAACCACGGCGTTTTTGTTTCATTTGCCATGATCAAGTCATATCCTTTCTCAGTCGGGCTCAACGGGAGTTTCAACGGGAAGCTCCAAAAGCTCGGGATGTGCCAAAAGGTGTTTAACGATCTTTATCGTCTTTGCAAAATAAACTCCGTCGGCAATGCGTTCGTCGACCGTGATGCCGAGCTTGAGCACGTTTTTCATCTCATACGTGCCGTCCGCATTGAAAACTGCGGTAGGCTTTTTCTCTCCGATTATTACGAAGAAGGAGTTTGTTCCCCAGTCGGTAAGGTGGTGATAGTCGGCGTGCATTTTGATCGAGCCGAGGTTTGAAATGAAACAGCTCGAATAATAAGGGTCTTCCTTCATAAGCGCACGGGGATACCAGCCGTGATATTCAAGCCAACGCAGAATGCCGAAAAATACTTTCAAAAGCCAGCGGGGAAGATACTTGAGCACGTCCATAATATCGGCGGTGCCGCCGTTTTCCCCTTCTTTTCTTACGCTTGTGACAAACTTTTTGACCTTGCCGTAGACGTCCTCCAAAGGCGAAACGCCCTCTTTTTCGCACTTGATAATCGCCATCGCTTCGTGAGCGTCGTCGGTAAATTGCCTTTTGACAACGAAGGTCAGAACGATATCGTCTTTTTCATAAAGTCTGTGACCTGCATAGAAATAGTTCATCTTGGGACGCAAGACCATCGTCTTTGCGATAGCCGCACAGATGACGTGGAAGAACGTATACTTGAATTCGGGATCGTTTGCGTTAAGCTTTTCAACGTATGCCTCCAAAGCGGTGCAGTCGATCTCCTCAACACAGACAGCCTCGTTTGCAGTCCTCTGCGGGCTTGTATAGGGCATAATAACGTGCATCGAATCAAGCCCTCTTATCATACGGGCATCCTTGCGGTCGCCCCATCTTTTCTTATAATCAGCCATAATTTCCCCTCGTTTCCCCTGCACTTTAAAGTGTGTGACAGGTTTACTTAACCAGTATAACTAAAATATGTTGAGCTGTCAACAATTTTAAAAAAATTCGTCAGCTCCGATCTGCGACAGAATAAATATTCAGACAAAAATGAGCATCCGTCAATTGACTGCAACGATATTTGTGATATAATCAAATTAACAGATAAATGAACGGAGTTGTTGATTTATGGTAGCGAAAAAACCCCCTTTGGGTTGGAACAGTTGGGACTGCTACGGCGCCGCAGTTGACGAGGCGACCGTCAGACAAAACGCCGAATATATGGCAAAGCATTTAAAGCAATACGGCTGGGAATATATCGTCGTGGATATCCAGTGGTATCAGCCCACGGCTATGACCCACGCATACGAGCCCTTTGCAGAGCTGACGATGGATGAATACTCACGGCTTATGCCTGCGCCTAACCGTTTTCCTTCGGCGGCAGGCGGAAAAGGCTTTGCGCCCTTGGCGGAATACGTTCACTCGCTCGGACTTAAATTCGGCATACATATGATGAGAGGTATCCCCCGTCAGGCGGCATATCTCAATACCAAGATCAAGAACAGCAAATATACTGCCCGTCAGGTGGCGCAGGCAAATAACATCTGCGTCTGGAATCCCGATATGTACGGCACCGACACCAATTGCCCCGGCGCAGCCGATTATTATAATTCTTTGTTTGAGCTTTATGCCGAGTGGGGCGTTGACTTCGTCAAAGTTGACGACATCTGCCGAAATTGGAACAACGAGGGTGAGATCAAGCTTATCCGCAACGCCATTGACAACTGCAAAAGAGATATGGTTCTTTCGCTCTCCCCCGGCCCTGCAAGGATCGAGCAGGCGGAATTCTTAAAAGAAAATGCGAATATGTGGCGCATTACCGACGACTTCTGGGATAAGTGGGAGCTTTTGTACGATATGTTCACAAGAGCCGAAACCTGGTGCAACCACGCAGGCGCAGGACATTGGCCCGACTGCGATATGCTTCCCATCGGCCCCATCAATCAGGTGTATTCAAAGGACAACCGCACCAACTTCACTCACGACGAACAGCAGACGATGATGAGCCTTTGGTGTATGATGCGCTCGCCGCTTATGATCGGCGGAGAGATGACCGGCTTTGACGATTTCACAATGAGTCTTTTGACCAACGAGGAGCTTTTAAATATCGAGCGTGACACCCACTGCGCTCATATGGTCACAAGAAAGACCGTTGACGGCAACGAGCAGATAATCTGGCTGGCACCCGCAAAGGATGCAAGCGTTAACTACGTTGCGCTGTTCAATGCAGGCGAATCGGTTTGCGACATCACCGCAGATATCGACCGCCTCGGCATCATCTGCGCTAAAGCATATGACATCTGGAACAGAACCGAAGAACTTGTAGGCGATAAGCTCACCGCCAAGGTAAATCCCCACGGTGTAAGACTATTCAAGCTTCTTTGAAAATAAGACAAAAAGGAAGCATGCGAGGTTGCTTCCTTTTTGACTTAAATTATAATGTCCCAAGTAAATGTATGGTCACACTTTCATTTTATCATCTTGTGTGCAAATAGCAATGATGAATAAAAAGATGTTTATTGACTTATTCTGTTTTCATTTGGAGGAAAGATGATAAGACCGTTATATTTTGACAGCTTTTCCTGCTTGGCAGGTGACTGTCCCGACTCCTGCTGTAAAGCCGGCTGGGAGATAACCGTTGATGAAAGCGCATTTGATATCTATTCCGCACTTGAGGGGGATATCGGGTGCAGATTCGGAAACAGTTTATGCGAAGGCGCAGACGGCGACAGAATCTTCAAGCTTGACGAGCATAATGTCTGCCCGTTTTATAACTGCGACGGGCTATGCGATCTGTATATCGCAACGGGCGGAAAAATGACGGAGATATGCACGCACTATCCGAGATTTTACGAGGAGTTTGACGGCTTCACCGAAGCGGGGATTTCCGTTTCCTGCCCCGAGGCAATAAGATTGGTTTTGGATGCCGGGCAAAGCGCATATGACTTGCCAGATGAGCACTCGGAGGACGAAATGCTCGAGGTGTTGATAAATGAGCGCAGGTTGGCGTTTGAGCTGATCGAAAAGCTTGAAGCTGACGAAGCGGCGATGGTTTTGCTTGACCGTGCGGCACGCTTGCAGGCAAAATTTGACCTCAACGATATTGCAGACCTTGGCGAATCGCCAAAGCTGAATCTCGTTCATATGAAGAAAAACGAAGAGCTTTTAAGCGCACTCTGCGAGGGGATTCTCGATTGCACGGATATTCTCTGCGACAGTTGGAAAATATCGCTTGAGGCGGGCAAAAACGGCGAATTTGATATCAAGCAGATCGACGAAAAGACCAAGAAGAATTATTTAAAATACCTTACGTACAGATACTACCTCAAGGCGATAAATGCCGAGGACGTGCTCTCGCAGATGCTTTTGATATGTGCGCTTTATATCCTGCCGCAAGCTTTGGCGGGAGATTTCAAGGAGCTTTGCAGATGTGCGGCAAAGGAAATTGAGCACAATGCGGAAAACCGTGAAGCTCTGCTTGAAGGCTTTTTCTACGGAGAGCTTTTGAGCGTCGGGGAAACGGCGGAAGCGATTGGGTTTGTGGTTCAAGACTGAGCGGAGGGGCGTCTGCGGGTGCGTTCCGAAGGAACTGTGCCGCAGGTGCCCCGTAGCGGTGGGCGCCGCAGGCGACGCCTTACAAGTCTCTCCCTATGGGAGATGTGGCAAAAACGTGACGGAGAGGGTCGATCCCTCAGTCAGCTACGCTGACAGCTTCCGTATGCGGTGCCAGACTCGCCGTTCACTTTCGTTCCGGCTTGTCGACCCTCAAGAGGAAGGCTATTTGATGCCCCACAAAAAAATCGGACTCTCAAACGGAATCCGATTTTTATTTTTTCTTTTTAAAGATTATCTTCTTTTGCACGAGATAGTTAAACGTGAACATCACGACCTCACCGATGGGCTTGGCGACAAAAAGTGGGATTTTCAGCACTCGGCACATAATTTCGAGCAGCACGAAAGTCTTTATCACAAAGCTGAAACCCGCAAGGGCGTAATATCCGCCGAGCTCGGGCAAAAACGCTTTTTCCGAGCGGAATACCCACAATCGGTTGAGCCAGAAGTTGGTCTGTGAGCTGAATATCCAGGCGATCACCGCAGCGATCTCCAGGGAAAGGGCAAAAGACGAAAACGCATTGTCAAAGGCAAGGTGCAAAACATAGTCGATGATAAATGCGATGCCCGACGAAGCGATATAGCGAAGGCTTGTCATATTATACAGTTTCAATATCAGATCTTTGAGCTTTTTCATAACAGCCTCCTTTTTCGTGATGACTCTATTTTGCCACATTTTGCGATAAAATTCAATAGTAATCTGTAAAGTCCCGAATTTTGTACGAAGTTGCATTGACGGATATGAAATTTCGGATATCATCTAAGTATGTCGCTTGAAATAAGCGGCATATTTTTGTCTTTGGCGGAAGACGTGAAAGGAATGGTAATTTATCAACACATTGGTAATCAAGGTTGAAAACCGAAACATCTCCCTTATGGGCGGAAGCCTGCCAACATCAAACTCCAAGAACTACGACAGATGTCTGTTCATATTTGGCGAGGAATGGAGCGAATTTGACAAGACGGCAGTGTTCTGGCAGAAAAAAGATCAGCGCTATGAGATGCTTCTGGATGACGCCGACTCCTGCAGCATACCCTGGGAAGCTCAGGCGGAGGACGGATTTATGTTCGTCGGAGTGATCGGCAGAAACGGCGACACGGTGGTAACGTCGAAGATACTCGTTTGCCCCGTAAACGAGGGAACGGCGGCAGGAAACGAAAACCACGACGAGACCCAGTCTATCTATGATCAGATGATCTTAAACGTCGAGAACTATCTGTCACGTGCAGAGGATGCCGCAGAAAAAGCAGAGGCGGCATCTGTGAACACTCCCTATATCGGAAGCAACGGAAACTGGTACGTCTGGGATACGGCGGCGAATATGTATATAGATTCCGGCAGGAGCGCTTTGGGCACCTCCTCCGGAGGAGATATGAAGCAGCAAACATATGACACCGACGGCGACGGCATCGTTGACAACGCCTCTGCGCTCGGCGGAGTGAAGGCGGAAAACTTTGCAACTGTCACCTACGTTCAGCTTTACGTTTCACAGCAGATAACGGGAGCATTGGAGGGAAGCTACTGATATGACACTTAACGAATATCTTACGTCCATCGCAGATGCGATAAGAGAAAAGACTGGCGAAACAGGCGAGATCTCTGCCGCAGATTTTCCCGAAAAGATCTTAGCCATTGAAGCTTCAACATCAGGAAACAGCGGAACGAGCTCGCTCGTTGCCGTGAAGAAAACGGCGGAATTCTCTGCAGGAACAGGTGAAAGAAGCGCAAGCGTCACCTTTTCGGAGCTGAAAAGCGTTGATTTCGCCGTTGTATTCGGGATGGTGACCCTTTCCTCAACGGAGGACGAAGCGCTGATCTCGGGATATCTTCTGGGCACGGGTGACGATGCGCTCATCACCGTCAGCTCAAATACCGTTACCTATACTGCCGATCCTCCTATGAGCACGGCAGCAGCGCTCACTTTTATTGCCATCGGGGAAGCGGCATAAAATGAGTGAAGTTATATCGGGTATGGTACAGGTGTCGGCTGCCGTAACAGCATTTGCAGCTCTGGCGGGAGTTGCGGTCACAGCGGTGAGATGGTTTGACAAGCAAAGAAAGCAGGACGAGGAGATCGACAAGATCAAGCGGGAGAATATGCTTATCGTTTACGCATTATCTGCCTGTCTTGACGGATTGACACAGCTCGGCGCAAATCACACCGTTACGAAAGCAAAGCAACAGCTTGACGAATACATTATTGAACAGGCTCACGGACAGATGAGCGAAAGCAAAAAGTAAAGGAGCGAAACATATGAACATCGACTTAACACCGATCGTTGAAGCCATCATTGCGCTTTTGGCAGCGGTCATTACGGCGTATGCCCTGCCGTGGCTCAAGGCAAAGCTCGGAAGCGAAAAATTCAAACAGCTTTCAAATTGGGTGGCGGTTGCAGTTAAGGCAGCAGAGGAGATATTTGCATATTCTGAAGCAGGTGCAGAGAAAAAAGCATACGTTACACAGTTCATTTCCGAGCTGGGACTTTGCACCGACGGCGACAGCCTTGACAAGCTCATAGAATCGGAAGTTTATAAATTGAGCGAGGAAAAATAAAAAAGCGTGCCGATCGGACGGCGCCGCCTGTGCGCTCCCCCCCCGACGGGGGAGCGCACCAGCCGCGCACGCGGAGCGTGCGCGGTACGCCGCAAGCCCCTGCGGGGGCTTGCGGCGGGGCGGCGCCTCGCAGGGACAAAGTTTAAGACCCGATCAAGGAGGTGAGAAAATACGGTTCCGATTAAAGGCGTTGACCTTTCTTATCATCAAACGGCAGGAAAGGTCAATTTTGAAGAACTCAAAAAAGCAGGATATGAATTTGCAATGCTAAGAGCAGGCTACGGAATGTATGAGAGCCAAAAGGACAAAGCCTTTGATTCACACTATGAAGCGGCGACCGAAGCAGGACTGAAAGTGGGCGCATATCATTACAGCTATGCCAAAAACGTCGGGCAGGCGCAAAAAGAAGCCGATTGCTTTTTGAAATGGATAAGCGGAAAAACCTTGGAATATCCCGTGGCGTTTGACATTGAGGACAGCTCCCAGAAGATCCTGACGGTCAAGCAAAAGACGGACATTGCGCTTGCATTTATGCACAGAGTCGAAGCCGCAGGATATTACACCATGCTTTACAGCTCGGCAAACTGGCTGAACAAGCACCTCGATATGTCACGTCTTCGTCATTTTGACGTGTGGCTGGCTTGCTATACAAGTGAAGAAAGGCGCAACCGGCTATATTCGGGAACGTGCGGTATATGGCAAAGAACTTCAAGTCTGAAACTGCCGAAGGTATATTCCTCACGTTTAGATGAAAATCTGGCGTATAAGGACTATGGATGGATCATTCGCAAAAACGGACTGAATAATCTTTGATAGGTCCGCCGCCGGAAGGAGAGTGCGGGGCGCCGCCCGCACGAGCCTGCGGCTCGCGCAGGTGCCATCCCTGGCAGGGATGGCAAAAGCCGCCAAGGGGCGGAGCTCCTTGGCGGCAGGCGGTGCTTCACGCAAACCGAAAATCTGCGGAAAACTTAAAATCTCGTTCTGTTTTTGGCGGCGGTGCCGTATCTTCGCTGATAAGGCTTCCGGTCACGAATGGTATGTGCCTTCAAGACATCGTATTCCCGCTTGAATTTTTCGACCGATACTCCCAATTCCATACATTTTATCAGTATCAATGCGCAAGCCTTCGCATCACTTCCTGCATTATGGTGGTCAAGGCTGATGTCAAGATATGAACAAATGGTGTTCAAGCGATGGTTATACAGCTCGGGAAAGCACTTTTTCGACATCTGGCAGGTGCAGGCGTATTGGGTCGTTTCTTCCCAATAGATCTCATATCTTTTGAGGCACTTTGCCAAAACGCTCATATCAAATGGCGCATTGTGCGCAATGAGCATTCCGCTTGACATTATCGGCTCGATCGCCTCCCAGAGCTCGGCAAAGTTCGGGCTGTCGGCAACCATCTCGGGAGTGATACCCGTAAATTCAATGTTGAAAGCATCAAATCTCGCCTCGGGGTTTACAAGCGAATAAAAATCATATATGACCTCGCCGTCTTCAACGACGCTTATACCGATGGCACTCATACAGTCGTTGTCGTTATTCGGCGTTTCAACGTCAAAACATATGTATCTTTGTGACACGTTATCACTTCTTTCGGTTTAATACGATTATTTTACACCATATGATCTGCGATTGCAAGTGACTTGTTTGGGAAAAGCTTCTTGACGAAAGGCTTATTCATATGGTAGAATTTAATTGTAAAAATTTCTTGGGAGTGATGTTATGAGAGTTATCACCATCAGCCGTGAGTTCGGCTCGGGCGGAAGAGAGCTGGGCAAGCGTCTTGCAGACGAGCTCGGTTTTGCTTATTTCGACAAGGAGATCGTCACCATGATCGCTCAGGCGAGTGAACTGGATGAAAACTACGTCGAATCTATGCTTGAAAAACATTCCTGGAATATTCCCATAACATACGGCACGAGCTTTTCACATATGACGTATACGGGTTATGCTCCGCAGACTGCCATAATCAGCCAGCAGCAAAAAATAATCAAACAGCTCGCTTCTCAAGGTGATTGCATCATCGTCGGCCGAAATGCAGACGTTATTTTGGAAAGTATGAATCCTTTGAAGCTGTTCGTCTATGCCGATATGGATTCAAAGCTTGAAAGATGCCGCAGCCGTGCCAAGGAAGGCGAAAATCTGACGGATGCCCAGATGATAAGAAAGATCAAAAAGATCGACCGTGACAGAGCCCGAAACCATCTCCTTCTTTCCGACATCCCTTGGGGAGATCGCCGCGGATATGATCTTATGATCAATACCACAGGCGCCGACATTAAGGCGACCGTTCCCGCCGTTGCTGAATATGCAAAGGCTCATTTCGGAAAATAAGACAAAAAAGTAAAAGGACAGCGAGTGCTGTCCTTTTTTGTTTTCTGCGCAGCGGAGCGCCGTCTGCGGGTGCGTTTCGAAGAAACAGGACCGCAGGTGGCGCAAAGCGGCCGCTCTCTCCCGTCAAACAAAAAGGCGGGTCTCCCCGCCTTTAAAATTTATCCGATCAATTGAGATTCTTAACTGCCGCCTTTTCAGCTTCAAGCATTCCCTTATAGCGCTCAATATAAGCGTTGAAGCCTATGACGTCTCTTTCATCCGGCTGTTCGGTAACGCTTGCCATTGAGGCAAATACCTTTTCGTCGAGATAATCTTCAAGGGTCTCCTTCTCGTCCTTGAGAGCCATATATCCCGCCAAAACTGCCATACCCCAAGCGCCGCCCTCGCCTGCAGTTTCCATTACGGAAACGGCAGTGTTCATTGCAGCCGCCAAGAGCTTCTGTCCGACGCCCTTGGTCTTGAAGTAGCCGCCGTGTCCCAAAACCTTGACGATCTCAACGTTTTCAGCCATGAGGATATCAAGACCGAGCTTGAGGGTTGCCAAAGCGGAGAAGAGGTTGTTTCGAATTAAGTTTGCAAGGCTGAAGTTTGATTCGGGTGAGCGAACAAGCAAGGGTCTGCCCTCTTCAAAGTGGGTGATGTGCTCGCCCGAGAAGTAGTTGCAGGCAACCAGACCGCCGCAGTCAGCGTCGCCTGTCATGGCGTGGTTAAGGAGCATATCATAAAGCGCAGGCTTTTTGATGGGATTTCCCGAAAGCTCCGTGAACTGCATAAATATCTTCATCCATGCGTCAAGATCTGTCGAGCAGTTGTTGCAGTGTACCATCGCAACGGGCTTGCCCGTAGGAGTCGTAACCATATCAATTTCGGGATAGAGCTTCGAAAGAGGCTTATCCAAAACTATCATCGCAAATACCGACGTACCTGCAGAAACGTTGCCGGTCTTAACTCTGACCGAGTTGGTTGCGGTCATACCCGTGCCTGCGTCGCCTTCGGGAGGACACATAGGCACGCCTGCTTTAAGGGTGCCCGTGGGGTCAAGAAGCTTTGCGCCTGCTTCGGTCAGATATCCTGCGTTCTCACCCGCATATGCAACATCGGGCAAAACGTCGTTGATCTTCCAAGCGTAGCCCTTGGGTGCAACCAAAGCATCGAACTTTTCAAGCATTACAGCGTCGAACTTGCCGGTTTGTGAGTCGATGGGGAACATACCCGAAGCCTCACCGATACCCAAGACCTTTTTGCCCGAGAGCAGGTAGTGGATATATCCCGCAAGGGTCAGAACGTAAGAGATGTCGCCGACGTGCTCTTCGCCGTTCAGAATCGCCTGATAAAGATGTGCGATGCTCCAGCGCTGGGGAATGTTGAAGCCGAATTCCTCGGTCAGCTTTGCGCTTGCTTCGCCCGTAATGGTGTTGCGCCAGGTTCTGAAGGGCACCAACAGCTCGCCCTGCGCATTGAACGCCATATATCCGTGCATCATTGCGCTGAAGCCGAGACCGCCCAGGGTTGTAATCTTTTGACCGTATTTTGCTTCAAAATCAGCGGCAAGATTTGCGTAGCAATCCCTAAGACCTGTGTGAATGTCGTCGAGTGAATAGGTCCAGATGCCGTTGTCTAAACGGTTTTCCCAGTCGTGCGCACCCGAAGCTAAAACAGCGGAGTTTTCATCAATCAAAATGGCCTTGATTCTGGTCGAGCCAAACTCAATTCCGAGGTATGTTTTTTCCAAGCAAATGTTCATTGGTTTTGTCGCCCTTTCTTAAATTAGGTTAATTTTATTATATTATTTCGCAAGTGCCGTGTCAAGCCGAGTGACCCACGTTTGGCAATAATGTTGACAAAGCTCTATAGCTGTGGTAATATTGAAGTGCGACATAATTCCATATTTTTTCTGTTAGTTAGTGTGTATTTTTGTTGTAGGCAAAAGTGCATGCTCTTTTCAGCATACTATCTAACAGAAACGTATGGGGAATTGTGTCGCAGCAATCGGAGCAGCATTTTGCAGTGCGTGGCTTCGGCTGCGCACTTTTTTATTTTTGGAGGAAAATGTATGAGAAAAGTTCTTGCACTCATTCTTTCTTTGACGATTGCTCTTGCACTTGTCGGATGCGTTGATTCAAGCAACGGTGAGATTCAAAGCGGTCAGGTAGATACTGATTTAAGCGATAATGCAAGCGTGTCTGACGACACAAACAGCAATGACGAAGATTTAACAGATGCGTCCACGACTGAACAGGTTGTTGAAAAATTAGAAGTTGCCATTGAAGAAACTGTATTGGTCGATGAGAGCGGTATTAAGATCACCGCCAAAAGCCTCGACTTGAACGGATTCCTCGGTCCAGAGGTGAAACTGCTCATTGAAAACAATTCCGGTCAAGACTTGACATTCCAATGCAGGAACTCATCCGTAAACGGATATATGGCCGAGCCGATGATGTCTGTTGACGTTTCAAACGGTAAAAAGGCGAATGATTCTCTTGTTTTCACCAATTCAGATCTGGAATCATGCGGAATTGAAACCATCGCAGATATGGAGTTCTCATTCCACATTTTTTCAACAGAAAGTTGGGATACATATCTTGACACACCTTTGATTAAACTCAAGACCTCTGCGGCAGACACATACACATATGCTTTTGATGACAGCGGAAGTGTTGCGTATGAAGCAAATGGAATCAAAATCGTAGTCAAAGGCCTTTCGGACAATGACTCATTCCTCGGCCCAAGCATCATCGTGTATATCGAGAATACCAGCAACAATAACATAACCGTTCAAGCTCGCGAAGTGTCCGTTAACGGATTTATGATTGACCCAATCTTCTCGTCAGATGTCGTCGCTGGTAAACGTGCGATTGATTCAATCACGTTTATGACTTCCGATTTGGAGGATAATGATATATCTGTAATTGAAACCGTTGAGCTTTCGTTCCATATTTTCGACATAGAAAGTTGGGACACCATTGTTGATACAGAAATAATCAGCATCACATTCTAACCGTCAATCCCCTCCCCCCCTCGGGAGGGGATTTTTTTGCAATTTTCTCCTTTTGTAATTAAAATGTAATTGCTATTTGCCATAAAGTGTGATACAATATATTAGCAAAATTATAGTGCATTAGTGCAACTACTTACCGAAAACGGATGATATACAGGAGAAAACTATGGACAAGTTTGTAATTAACGGCGGAATCCCCCTCAAGGGTGACGTCGTCATAAGCGGTGCAAAGAACGCCGCAGTTGCTATCGTTGCGGCAACCATTCTCTCGGACGAGCCTTGCGTTTTGGAAAACGTC
>CAYWXA010000031.1:3959-17305 GCA_964462175.1 uncultured Oscillospiraceae bacterium | reverse complement strand
AGGTCGGTTAGCTCTTTGTTTTTGCAGTGAAATCTGTTGGTATTATTCCCACTCGATCGTGCCGATAGGCTTGGGGGTGAGGTCTAAGAGCACACGGTTGATGCCGTCGACCTCGTGGGTGATGCGCGAGGTGATGTGGTGCAAAAGCTCATAAGGGATCTCTTCAATGGTTGCGGTCATTGCGTCTGTCGTATTGACAGCTCTGATGATCGCAGGCCAGCCTTCATAGCGCTTTCCGTCTCTGACGCCGACGCTGGTGAAATCGGGAACGGCAATGAAATACTGCCAAACTCTTTCGGCAAGGCCGCTCTTGTCGAATTCTTCTCGCAAAATTGCATCTGCTTCTCTGAGCGCTTCAAGTCTGTCACGGGTGATTGCGCCCAGACATCTTACGCCCAATCCGGGGCCGGGGAAGGGCTGACGGTATACCATACCGTGAGGAAGTCCCAAAGCTTCACCGACAACTCTGACTTCGTCCTTATAAAGAAGCTTGACGGGCTCGACCAAGCCTTCAAACTTGATATCATCAGGCAAGCCGCCGACGTTGTGGTGCGCCTTAACGCCGTCCGATTCCAAAATATCGGGATAGATGGTGCCCTGAGCGAGGAAGGAAACATCGGTGAGCTTTCTTGCTTCTTCTTCAAAAACTCTGACGAATTCGCCGCCGATTATCTTTCTCTTGGTTTCGGGATCGCAAACACCTGCAAGCTTGTCCAAAAATCTGTCGGTTGCATCAATGTAGATAAGGTTTGCGCCCATTGCATCGCTGAACACGTCAATTACCTGCTGGCTCTCGCCCTTTCTCATAAGGCCGTGGTTAACGTGAACGCAAACGAGCTGGTCTCCGATAGCCTTAATGAGCAATGCAGCTACAACGCTTGAGTCAACGCCGCCCGAAAGAGCAAGCAAAACCTTTTTGCTTCCGACCTGCGCGCGAACCTTTTCGATCTCCTTGGCGATGAATTCATCAGCCAAAGCTTTGGTGGTGATCCGTGCCATATCCGAGGGTCTTTTGTTGCACATAGTTATATCTCCTTTTATCCCCGTCAGGGTTAATATACGCTTAAAAAATGATATAAAATCACAAAATTATTATACGCTATCAGCACTGCAAAATCAACTGTCATTTTCGCTAATGATGATATTTTTTTGAAAAAATCTCCCGCCAAATTGACGGGAGATAATTACGCTTGATTTACTTGTCTTTTTTCTTGATCTTATTGAGCTGTGCGTTAAGGTCAAGAAGCTCTTCCTTGGTGAAATTGATATTCATCGTGCCCATCATTGCGGTAAGGCGCAAAACGGTGAATCCGCCGAGCATATCCATCATAGGACCTGCCATATCAATGTCGAATCCTGCGGCGCTTGCCTTGCCCTTGGGCATCATCTTAGCCATAAGTCCTGCAAAGAGAAGCTTGCCCTTCATTGTGGCAAGGATGTCGCCCATCTTGTCGTTAAGGGAGAAATATCCTTCGGGAGCTTCGATATCGAACCAGTTGAGAACTGCGTTCTTTTCAACGAGGCGGTAAGCGGTGTTGAACTGCTCAACCTTGCGGATATCTCCTTCATCCTTGAACTCGCCTGCAACAGCGACGAGGTGAGTTTCGCCGACGTTGGGAACGTCAAAACGGAAGAAGTGATCGTCTGCGGTCTTCTTGCCAAGGCTTACGCCGTTAGCAAAGAGCTCGACCTCGGGCATATTGGAGTATACGGTGACCTTGGTCGTGTCCTCAACTCTGTCAACGTATCTCTTGCCGCAGAGGTGAACAAACTTTTCGTCAGAAAGCCATGCCTTATAAGCATAGAAGGCGTCCTTCTTATACTTTCTGTCGATGGTCATAAGACCCTTGTGGTTCTGGCCGTTTTCGCCACCTTCGCCTCTTGCGTCAGCGCCGAAGTCGAACATATTCCAAACGTGGGTCGCCCACATATACTTTCTTGTGAAGAACTGTTTGATGAGCTCTTCGTGATAGAATGCCTGATATTCTTCGGTATAGTCGCCCTGAATGGGGTTGGAGGTATGCCAGTTGAGAGCTTCACAGCCGTATTCGGAGCAACCGATCGGAATGTTGGGGTGAGTCTGATGGAACTTATCGAACCAGGGACCGTTCATATCGGTATCTCCGCCGTACCAGCCGAAGTAGTGGTTATATGAAACCAAGTCGGGGATCTGAAGGTAAGGAGAATCGATCGGGCAGGGAGAAACAGCGGCAACGGTCGTAGGACGGGTCTTATCCATCTCGTGAACGAGGTCGTTAAGAATTCTGTGGTTTTCCAAAAGGTCGGGGTCGGTGTCACCCTTCATGGTGATCTCGTTGGAAAGTCCCCAGCAAACGATCGAAGGATGGTTATAGTTCTGAGTTACGAGCTCCTTCATCTGAGAAATCGTGTTCTCACGGCCGTTGGGCATATGCTGAGAGATATAAGGTATCTCAGCCCAGATCACAAGGCCCTTTTCGTCGCAAAGGTCATAGAAATACTGGTCGTGCTGATAGTGAGCAAGACGGATGGTGGTTGCGCCCACTTCCATAATGAGGTCGATGTCCTCAGCGTGGTGCTCGGGCAGCAAAGCGTTGCCGAATCCCCATCTGTCCTGATGACGGGATACGCCCCGCAAAGGATATTCCTCGCCGTTGAGAATGAAGCCGTTTTCGGAGTCTACCTTAAAGGTGCGGCAGCCGAATCTTGTGCAAACGCTGTCCAAAACGGTTTCGCCGTCCAAAAGCTCAGCTTCACAGCAGTAGAGATAAGGATCTTTTCTGCCGTTCCAGAGATGTACCTCGGGGATGGTGAGGTTAACCTTGGTTTCATTGGACGTTACGGTTGCAACGACGTTTTCTTCCTTATCATAGACGGTGTAGCGGACACTGTGACCCATCTGGGTGTTGGTGGTAAATACCTCAACCTCAACGTCAGCGTTACCAGCATTGATTGCGGGAGTTACCTTGATGCCGGGGGTGCCGTAGTAGTCAAGATCGAAGTGTGCTTCGCTTACGCAGATGATGTTGACGTCTCTGTAAAGACCGCCGTAGAAGGTGAAGTCGGCAACCTGGGGATATACTCTGTCGTTGGGGGCGTTGTCAACGGCGATAACAAAGAGGTTTTCTCTTGCGATCGTGTCGGTAATATCAACTCTCCAGGTGGAATAGCCGCCGTCGTGGTGAGCCATATGCTTGCCGTTGAGGTAAACGTCGGCAGAAGAGTTTGCGCCTCTGATCTCAAGGTAGTATCTGTCAGCCTCAGGCAGATCCATCTTATCCAAAGACTTGGCATAATAGCAGGTTCCGCGGTAATAGTCGTTTCCGCCATCCTGTCCGTCAATGTCATTCCACGTATGGGGCAGGTTTACCCAGTTCCAGTTGTTGGGCATTGATTCGGGAACTGCATCGCACTGCTTGGTGAATGCCCATTTGGCATTAAAGTTAACAATTTTTCTCAATGTGGTTTCCTCCTTATATGATCTGAAAAAATCGTTTACATATTCAAGGTGGCAGACGTTATATTCGCCTGCCACCTAATTATATCTTATTTAATCACCGAATACAAGTAAATCAAAAGATATGGTACAAATTAGCCGTTTGTTCTTCTTGCAACGAGCTCTTCATTCATTGTAGCAAGAGTCTTCTTGTCCAAGTTATAGATAAGAGCAAGACCTACGAACTGCATAACAGCAGCAACGAGATACAAAACAGCAACGAGAACACGGAGATTTACGGCAACGTCCCAGCCGAGGAGGGTTACGTCGATGAATGCTTCGCCCGTAGTAGCGTCAACAGCGTTGTTAACGTAGCCAAGGCCGTTCATGATCAAGAGCGCAACAGCGGGGCCGATACCCTGAGCCAGCTTTCTGAAGAAGGAGTGAAGTGAATATACAACGCCTTCCTCACGCTTGCCGGTCTTCCATTCGTTGTAGTCGATAGCGTCGCCCATCATAGCCCAGGAAACGGTAGAGTAGATACCAAGACCCAAAGCATAAACGAGCTGGCAGATGATGTAGACCAAAAGGTCAAGACCTGTGTTGTCAGGAGTGATGATAAAGAGTCCCAAAGCGCCTACGATAGAGCAGATCGAGCCGACAACGGAAAGCTCCTTCTTGCCGTACTTGGTAACCATCTTTCTTGCCAAAGGAGTGAAGAAGATGATCGGGATCATTGAGAACAAGGATACCAGACCGGAGATCTGAGCATTCTTGAAGTAGATCTGGAATACTACGGAAACTGCGGTTGCGGCGCCCTGCATACCGATGAACATACCCATTGCAGCGATAGTTGCGCCGACAGCGGGACGGTTGTGGACGAAGTTCTTGAGAGCTTCGAAAACGTTGAACTTGGGCTGATCTTCGTTGAGAGTAACCTCGGTGTCAACACGGATCTCGGTGTTTTTGATCATAAACTGGAAGCAGATGAAGCCCAAAACGCCCATGATGAGAGCAGCTACGAATACCTTGATTCCGTTCAGAGAACCGTCTTCATTGTAGATAATGAAAGGAAGAATTGCCATGGGAACCATGTTACCGAGCACGGAACCGATAGATCTCCAAGCGGAGAGAGATGCACGGTCTGCGGGCTTGTCAGAGATGAGGGAGAGCAAAGAACCGTAAGGAACGTTTGCAATAGTGTAGAATGCGTCCCAAATTACGTAGCCTGCGATAAAGATGATCGCTTTAGCCCAAACGGGAGCTGCGGGGAAGGGAAGGAAGCAGCAAGCGCCGCCTACAATAAGGCCGATAGAGCCGAACCATATGTAAGCCAAGAACTTGTTTCTCTTATACTGACGTCTGTCAGCGTCTATAATAGAACCGATGAGGGGGTCGTTGATAGCATCCCAAACCTGAACCACAACGAGAAGAAGGGAATACCAAAGTCCCATACCCATTACCTGTGTCCAGAAGGCTGCCATCGTACCCTTGAGGGCGAAACTCATATTACATCCCAAGTCACCTGCAGCATATGCAATACTGTCACGGATACCGAACTTGCGATGACCGTTTTCGTCCAAACGAACATTTTTTGCCATTTATTTTCATTTCCTTTCATAAAAAAACTTGACCGGCGTCGGTCAGATGATTTAGCATATAATTATTATATCCGAATTTTTTGTCAATCGTGAGGAATATTTTGCAGTGTTTTTGTAATTTGTTTAGCTAATTGTGAAAATTTTATTGAAAAACGCTTAAAGATGTATTATAATTAAGTTGAAAGTTTGCTATGTTGCATAAAAAATTATGCAATTTGCACTAAGAAAGGTGATGTTTTTTGATACCTTACCAGGCAGAGCTTGATTTGGTCAGATCGGCTTTCAAAAAGATCCATATCCAAACTCTTTTGCCTTATTCGGAAGGTTTGCCCGTCAGCAAGCCTGCGGATATGGGCATCAGAATGCTTTTGAATATAGAAGAAGACCCTTTGGAGATCGTATATGAACAGTTTGAAAAGGCTGACAAAAATACTGCGTATACCATCACCGACAGATTTATGTGCACGTATATGTTTTTGCATCTTCCCGACTGTCCCGAAGGCGAAAACGACGTTCTGATCATCGGGCCTTATCTTTCAAAGAGCGTGACTTCGCAGCAGATCGCAGAGCTCAGTCAGGGACTGAGTATTCCCGCGGGATATCTTGGCGACGTGGAAAAATATTACAGGAGTATTCCCCTTCTGCCCGACGACAGTCATTTGTTCATTCTTTTGGACACCTTCTTTGACCGTATCTGGGGAGAGGACAATTATAACGTCGTTAATTTCGGACGGCTTCCCACGCCCGATCTTTCTTCAATTCTTTCCCGAAGCAGAAAGACGGTTGGCAAAGAGATCTGGAATATGAAGCTGATCGAAACGAGATATTCGTATGAAAACGAGCTGATCAAGGCGGTCTCAAAGGGACAGTCCCACAAGATCAAGCTGTTGTCAAACCTGTCGCAGCTTAATTTTGAAAAAAGAACGCCCGACACCTTGAGAAATATAAAAAACTACGGTATAATAATGAATACGCTTTTGCGTAAAGCCGCAGAAAACGGCGGTGTACATCCCGTCCATCTTGACAGCATTTCGGGCGAATTCGCCCTCAAGATCGAGCAGTGTCAGTCTGTGACAGGAGTTCAGGAACTGATGTCGGATATGTTTACGACCTATTGCCGACTCGTTAAAAAGCACTCCATAAGGCAGTATTCCCCTCCCGTTCAGAAAGCGCTGACCTATATCGAGTCGGATCTTTCGCAGGATCTGAGTCTGAGCACGCTGGCAAGGCTGCAGTCGATCAGTCCGAGCTATCTGTCAAACATCTTTAAAAAGGAGACCGATCACACCGTTACAGAGTTTGTTAACGGCAAGAGAATGGAATATGCCGCATATCTTTTGGGAACCACCCGCCAACAGATCCAGACGATCGCTCAGCTCTGCGGGATCTTAGACGTGCAGTATTTCTCAAAGCTGTTTAAAAAATATAAAGGCGAAACGCCGAAGGAATACCGCAAAAACCACCAGTCGAATATTTCGGAGCACTGAAAACGTAAATCAATTACTCGGAGGTAATTTAAATATGAATATGAAACTTTCCTTCCGTTGGTACGGCGAAAGCGATCCCGTAACTTTGGAAAACATCTCTCAGATCCCCGGAATGAGATCTATCGTTTCGGCAGTCTATGACGTCAAGCCGGGCGAAGTATGGCCCGAAGAAAGCCTTGCGGCAATGGTCAAGGCTTGCGAGGATAAGGGCTTGGTGTTTGACGTTGTCGAATCCATTCCCGTTCACGAGGACATCAAGCTCGGCAGAAACAACGTCGACGAGCTTTTGGAAGTATACTGCGAGAACATCCGCAGATGCGCAAAATACGGCATCAAGTGCGTGACCTATAACTTTATGCCCGTTTTCGACTGGACGAGAACCCAGCTCGACAAGAAAGCTCCCGACGGCTCCACCAGCCTTGTAATGTATTGGGACCAGATGAGAGGACTTGACCCCTTGAAGGACGACATTCACCTTCCCGGCTGGGACTCAAGCTATTCTCAGGAAGAGGTAAGAGAGCTTATTACGGCGTACGGTGAGCTTGGCGAGGAGGGCCTTTGGGCAAACCTTGAAAAGTTCCTCAAAAAGGTCATTCCTGTTGCGCAGGAATGCGGCGTGAGAATGGCGATTCACCCCGACGACCCGCCGTACCCCATCTTCGGACTTCCCAGAATCATCACCTGCGAAGCAAATCTGGACAGATTCCTTTCTTTGGTTGACTCCCCTGCCAACAGCCTCTGCCTTTGCACGGGTTCGCTCGGCTGCGCTGCTTCCAACGACGTCGTTGCAATGGTCAAAAAGTATGCCGCAATGGACAGAATCGCATTTATGCACATAAGAAACGTTAAAATTATGGAGGACGGCTCATTTGAAGAAAGAGCTCACCTTTCCTCCTGCGGCTCGCTCGATATTTACGAGATCGTCAGGGCGCTCGTTGAAAACGGATATGACGGATACGTAAGACCCGACCACGGCAGAATGATCTGGGGAGAAACGGGCAAGCCCGGCTACGGTCTGTTTGACAGAGCCTTGGGTGCAACATATATCAACGGTTTGTTTGAAGCGGCAGAAAAAAATCTTGCAAAATAAGGTTTTTGTGCTATAAACTATTGACGAACTTTTTGCTTGTGATATACTTTATAAGGTAGTTTAAACCTTACGTTTTAGGAGGACACGAAATTATGAATACCATTAACCAGAAGATTTCGAGCATCGGAATCGTTCCCGTAATCAAGCTCACCAACCCCGAGCGTGACGCAGCTCCTTTGGCAAAGGCTCTTTGCGAAGGCGGCGTTCCCGTTGCTGAAGTCACCTTCAGAGCTGCAGGTGCCGACAAGGCGATCAGACTTATGAAGGAAGCTTGCCCCGAAATGCTCTGCGGTGCAGGAACTGTCACCAAGACCGAGCACGTTGACATGGCAATTGCCGCAGGTGCAGAATTCATCGTCACCCCCGGCTTCGATCCCGAGATCGTTAAGTATTGCTGTGACAGAAACATTGCGATCTATCCCGGTTGCACCACTCCCACCGATTATCACGCAGCTCTCAAGTTTGACCTTGAAGTTTTGAAGTTCTTCCCCGCTGAACAGTCGGGCGGACTTGCAAAGATCAAGGCAATGAGCGCTCCCTTCCCCATGTTCAAGGTTATGCCCACAGGCGGCATCGGCCTTAAGAACTTGAAGGAATACATCTCCTGCCCTGTGATCTGCGCTTGCGGCGGCTCATATATGGTTACCGCAGACCTGATTGAAAACGGCAAGTGGGAGGAAATCACCGACCTCTGCAAGAAGAGCGTTGAAATTATTAAGGAGGCAAGAAACAATGGCTAAAATTGTAACATTCGGCGAGCTTATGCTCAGACTCGCACCTAACGGTTATTACCGTTTCTTCCAGAACGACCAGATGCAGGCTACCTTCGGCGGCGGCGAAGCAAACGTTGCCGTATCGTTGGCTAACTACGGCATGGACAGCGTATACGTAACAAAGCTTCCCAAGCACGCAATCGGTCAGGCGGCTGTTGATTCTCTGCGTTACTTCGGCGTTGATACATCCAAGATCGTAAGAGGCGGCGACAGAGTCGGTATCTACTACCTTGAAAAGGGCGCTTCACAGCGTGGCTCCGTTTGCATCTATGACAGAGCGTACTCTGCAATTCAGATGGCTTCTCCTTCCGACTTCGATTGGGACGCTATTTTTGAAGGCGCTGACTGGTTCCACTTCACAGGCATTACCCCCGCTTTGGGCGCAAACTTGGTTGAGATCTGCCTTGAAGCTTGCAAGGCCGCAAAGGCTAAGGGCGTTAAGATCTCCTGCGACCTTAACTACCGTGGAAAGCTCTGGACAAGAGCAGAAGCAAGAGAAGCGATGACCAAGCTTTGCGAATACGTTGACGTTTGCATCTCCAACGAAGAGGATGCTAAGGACGTATTCGGGATTGAAGCTGAAAACACCGATATCTACGGCGGCAAGCTTGACCACGAGGCTTACAAGTCTGTTGCAAAGCAGCTTATGGACAAGTTCCATTTTGAAAAGGTTGCAATCACCTTGAGAACCTCCATTTCCGCAAACGACAACGACTGGGCAGGTATGCTTTACGATGGCGAGAACTTCTGCTTCTCCAAGAGCTATCACTTGCACATCGTTGACCGTGTCGGCGGCGGCGACAGCTTCGGCGGCGGACTTATCTATGCACTTTTGAGCGGCAAGGACACCCAGCAGGCAATCAACTTTGCAGTTGCGGCGTCTGCACTCAAGCACTCCATCGAAGGCGACTATAACAGAGTCGGCGTTTCCGAGGTTGAAAAGCTCGCAGGCGGCGACGGCTCCGGCAGAGTTCAGAGATAAAATCGCATAAAAATGCTCCCGTTCAGGAAACTGAGCGGGAGTTTTTGCGTTTGCAAGCGACCGTCGAAGATTTGATAATATAGATACCTTTGCGACGGTCGCTGTGAATTCGGCTTTTGCGACAATGTCGCAAACTTGCCAGCGCAAGATCGCCGAATTCCAGAGTTTTGTGATATGAGCGGCGCCGTTGCGCCCGAAGGGCGCAAAAAGCCCGCGCGCATAGCGCGCGGGCGAGCCGAGCCTTCGGCTCGGCGGGCGCCGCCGCAGGGAGCGAGCCGTCATTTTTGCCTGCGCCCGAGCGGAGCGAGGGCTGTGGCAAAATGGTGGCGAGCGGTGGTCGCCCCTGCAAAAAATCAGGCAGACAGCAAAAACAGGCCTTACGTTTACCCCGCAAGACCTGCATCTGTTTATAATATCTTCTCAATTTCGTCGAGCGAGTCAATGATGCAGTCAGCAAACCCGCCTTTTTCTCTCGGCTCGCCTTCAAAGTTGAACCAGCAGGTCTTGATTCCCGCTTGCTTCGCTCCGCCGATGTCCGCAGTAAGCGAATCACCGATCATTATTATCTCATCAGGCTTCAACTCGAGCGACTTTATGCAGTGCTCATAGAACGCCTGCGAGGGTTTTTGTGCGCCGATCTTTTCCGACACGAACATACCGCTGAAATATTTCAAAAAGCCCGCCTTTTCCAGCCTTGTCACCTGCTGATCGTACATCGAATTGGTTGCGGCATAAACAGGATATCTTCCCGACAGATATTCCAGCATTTCCTTTGCGCCGTCAACCGGCTCGGCGGCATATAAAAGATTCTGTCTGAAAAGCTTTTCGAATTCAATTCCGTCCGCATCGACCCCCAACGCTTTGAATATCGTCGGCCATCGGATCAAAAACAGCTCCTCACGGGTCAGCTCACCTTGCTCAATTCGATGCCAAAGGGCGTTGTTGATATTCAAAAACGTTTCAAAGTAGTTTTCGGGGAATACTATTCCCTTCTCCTCGGCTGCCGAAAGCATAGCCGCCTTGGCGCACTCGTGGAAGTCTAAAACCGTGTTATCAATATCCAAAAGAACAGCTTTGATATCGCTCATTCATCTCACTCCCGTTAAGCTTATAGATAATACTCTGTAAACAATTATATCAAATTGAGCGGATATTTCAAGTCCGATCCATTTTCGGGGACGGTTTTGCAGAATTTTAAGAAATTTGTGTATTTTTAACATTTAAATTCAAAAAGAGTACAAAGTATGTATTGAAAACTAATAGTTTTTCTGATATAGTTACATTAACACGCAGACCGGCAAAGACAGACCGATTTAAAGAAAGGAATAAATTATTATGGTAGATCTAAGAGCGAAGCCCTATTATCTCGGCGACGAAGATATCAACTGGGTAAACGGCACCATTGCTTCAATGACTGACGAGGAGAAGGTCGGACAGCTTTTCTTCCAGCTCACGGCAGGCATTTCGGAAGAATACCTCAAGGAGCTTATGGAAAAATATCATCTCGGCGGATGCCGCTACAACGGTATGCCCTCAAAGATGGTTCAGGATCAGAACAGAATTTTGCAGAAGTATGCTAAGATCCCTCTCATCATCGCCTGCAATACCGAGGCGGGCGGCAACGGCGCCTGTGTTGACGGCACCCCCATCGCTTCGGGCATCAAGATCGGTGCGACCGATAATTTACAGTATGCAAACGACCTCGGCAGAATTTCCAACGAGCAGGCAGCGGCAATCGGCTGCAATATGGCGTTCAGCCCCGTTTGCGACATTCATATGAACTGGGAAAACACCGAGGTGGTTGCCCGTGCATTCGGCAATGACCCCGAAAGAGTTGCGCTTATGAGCCGTGAATACCTCAGGGGCGCTCACACCGTTGAAGGCTTTGCCTGCGCCGCCAAGCACTTCCCCGGCAACGGTCTTGACTTCAGAGATGCTCACCTTTCCAATAACGTCAACGACCTCAACGAAGAAGAATGGATGGCTTCATTCGGCCACGTTTATAAGACCCTCATTGACGCTGACCTTGATGCGATCATGGGCGGACACATTATGATGAGAAACTATATGCGTGAAGTCAAGCCGGACATTAAGGACGAGGAGCTTTTGCCTGCAACCCTCTGCCCCGAAATTATGACGGGACTTTTGCGTGAAAAGCTCGGCTTCAACGGTATGGTAGTTACCGACGCTTCACATATGGTCGGTATGACCGACAGAATGACCAGAAAGGAAATGCTTCCCGCCGCAATCAACGCAGGATGCGATATGTTCCTCTTCTTCAACGACCCCGACGAGGACTTCGCAACGATGCTTGACGCTTACAAAACGGGCGTTATCAGCGAGGAGAGAATGACCGAGGCTCTTACCAGAATCTTGGGTCTTAAAGCTCATATGGGTCTTAACAAGAAGGCGAAGGAAGACCTCGTTCCCGATGAATCGGCTCTTGCTTGTATGCGTAACCCTGAAGGTGCTGAGATTGCAAACGCTATCAGCCGTGACGCTTTGACCCTTGTTAAATATAAGGACGAAGGCGTTTTGCCCATCGATCCCGAAAAGACCAAGAGAGTTATGATCGTTTACGTCAAGGGTTATGAAAGCGCAATGACTGCGCTTGCCGCAATGGCAATGGGCGGCGCAAACAAGAAAAATCCCGCTGAGACTTTGCGTGACAAGCTCATCGAAAAGGGCTTTGATGCGTTCATCTATGAAAGTCCCATCGACAAGATCAAGAAGCAGATGGCGGCAGGCGAAAAGCCAAACCTCAACCTCTATTTTGCAGGAAAGAACGCAATTGAGGACTTCGTTGCAGGACAGGATATCATCATCTCCCTTTATGACGTTATGAACGGCAGACCCAGCTTCGGTCTTTCCAAGGGCGGCGGTGAGATCCCGTGGTACGTATTCGAGCAGGACGTTATCGGTATCAGCGTTAACGCTCCCACGATGCTCGCTGACGTGCCTATGCTCAGAACCTACATCAACGCTTACGATTCAAACGAAAGCACGATGAACGCTTTGGTTGATGCTTTGCTCACAGGCCCCGAGGCGTTCAAGGGAATTGACCCCATTGACAGCTTCTGCGGACTTTGGGATACAAGACTGTAAGGTGAATTTATATGTCAGTATTTGATACTTTTGAAAAAAAGCACGACTATCTTATCTGCGTTGATTCGGACGGCTGTGCGATGGACACGATGAAGTGCAAGCACGAAAGATGCTTCGGCCCTTGTATGGTGGAGCGTTGGGAGCTTGGGGAATGGAAGGACGATATCCTCTATCGCTGGGACTACATCAACCTCTACTCGATGACAAGAGGAATCAACCGCTTCAAGGGTCTGGCGATGGCGCTTGAAGAGATCGACAAGCAGTATAAGAAGATCCTCGGCGTGAAAACGCTGATTGAGTGGGCGAACACCTCGCCCAAGCTTTCAAACGACGCTTTGCTTGAAGCGGTTGAAAAGTGCGATGATCTTGACGGCAAGCAGTGCTTATATATGGCGTATCTGTGGAGCGTTGCGGTCAACGAGAGGATAGAAAATCTTCACGATTCGCTTAAAGTTCCCTTTGTGGGAGCGCTTGAGGGACTCAAGGAAGCCCACGAGTTTGCGGACGTTGCTGTCGTATCCAGCGCAAACAGAGATGCCGTTGAGAAGGAGTGGGCAGACCACGGACTTGACAAGCACGTTGACATTTTGCTGACACAGGATTGCGGCTCGAAGGCGCATTGCATCAAAGAAATGCTCAAAAAGGGTTACTCCCCCGACCGTGTGCTGATGGTGGGCGATGCCCCCGGCGACTTGGATGCCGCTGACAAAAACGGCGTGCTCTGTTTCCCCATCCTCGTCGGTGCTGAGATGACGAGCTGGGCAGATTTCCGACACGAAGCTCTTGAAAATCTCAAAAACGGCACATACGCAGGCGAGTATCAGGCAGACGTTAAGGAAAAGTTTTATAAGAATCTCGGGAAGAGATAAATATGCACAAAAAGCCCTGCTCGC
>CAYWXA010000031.1:0-3859 GCA_964462175.1 uncultured Oscillospiraceae bacterium | reverse complement strand
GAGCCGTGGCAGACGTGGCGGCACGCCGAAGGTGTGACGGTGTGCGGCCTGCCGTGGCGAGCGGAGCGATGGCAAAAAAGAAATCCCCCGAAGATCACCTGATTTTCGGGGGTGTTTTTATTCTGAAATTATCTCCGTGACGGCGTCTGTTATGTCTGTTGCATCCGTTTCCTCGGACAATGGCGGGACGTACTCTATCATATTGCCGTCCTCGTCGAATGCAAGGCCGTAAGGATTGCAAAGAGTGTTTGAAAGAGCGATTATCTGCTCGTATCGGTCAGAACCCTTTTCAACGAGATTTGCACGGTAACGCTTGATGAATACGGGGTGGAGCTTTAATGAAACGAAGCCTTCACGGTCAACGGTCAGATCAAAAATTGCAGAAAGACCGTCGATATCGTCGTCAACGTGCCAGAAAATGAAGTTGCCGATGCTGTAGATGATAAGTTTGTCGTTATAAAACTCGATCGGCTGGAGAGTGTGGGAATGTCCGCCGACGAAGATATCAACGCCGTTGTCAATGAGCGCTCTGGACATATCCTTCTGATAGGACGTGACGTCAAAGACTTCCTCAGTGCCGTAGTGCATAAAGCAAATGAGGACGTCCACCATTGAATCATATTCACGGATGCGTTCAAGATAAGCCTGCGTAGACTCCTTGCTGAGCGAATGTACTTGATTTACGCCTGCATGGCCCTCCGCCGCCTCGCAATCGTCGGTCAGCCAAACACGGTTACAACCCGTAAATCCGATCTTAACGCCGTTGACCTCTTTTATCACCAGTCCGCCTGCTTGGTCAAGGTCTCGGCCTGCGCCGAAGTAATCGATTCCGTAGGCATCGAGGTTGTCAAAGGTCGCCAAAAGAGCGTCATAACCAAAATCACGGACGTGGTTATTCGCAAGGTTGACCATATCGATTCCTGCATTCACAAAGCCTTCAAGCATTTCGGGCGGAGTGCGGAAGCCGAAGCCCTCCTTCTTTTCGGAAACGCCTTCATCGCTGACGCAGGTTTCAAGATTCACGATGGAAATATCAGCTTCATTGAGAATATCGCTTACCTGCCGCCAAGGATAATCAACACCGTACTGATAACAAACGTCAGCGAATTCGCCGTCAATAGAAGTATCTCCTCCGATGCAGATGCGAACCGTTGCATCGATCGGATATTCCGGCTGGGGTTCGACTATCGGCTCTGCTTCGGATGCAGGCGGTTCGGTCGGTGTTTCAAGCGGCTGAGTGGATTCCGTTTCAGAAAGCTCAGTATCGTCCGGCTGTTCACTTTGAAGCGGTTGGGATTCATCCGGCAATTCGTTCTCGCTTACGTCCGACGTCGCCGTATCGGTAACAGAGGCAGGAATATCACCGCGATCTCTGCCGAAGGCAATGGTCAAAGAAACCAGAATGAAAACTGCGCTGAGCAACACTATTGCTATTCGCTCTATCTTCAAAAGAACACCCCATTTCACATACGGATACGTATTATTATAATTATATATCATAAGACGTGTTTTGTCTATCCCGAAAAGCAGGAAAATAGTTCCTTTGAGGTTGCAATTTCGGTTGCAGGAGCTACATAACAAACGTCTGCTGTGATCTTAGGTTTTGTGTGAAACGGAGCGCCGCCGCCGATGGCTGCGCCATCGGCGGCCCTGCGCCCGCAGGGCGCGGGGAGCCCGAGCGTTCCGCTCGGGCGGGCGGCGCGTAAGGTTGGGCGATGAGCGAAACAGCCGCCGTCTGCGAAACGTGCCCCGAAGGGGCGTGCGAGCAGGTGGCGGCGGTCAAATAACTGTTGCCTGACGGCCGGATCCGTGCTATAATAAAAAAAGCAAAACCGAAAAGGAAAATATCGCCATGACACTCAGAGAAATACTTATTTATCACGCAAATAAATACCCCGAAATGACACCCTCGGATGCCGTTAAGCTGATATATCAGAATGAATTCGGGCCGGGGCATCTCGTCAGGAACGGTAAGATCGCTTTTTCATATCTTGAAGCCGAATATTCCCGTGTGCAGGATTCCGACTGCGACCTGCTTGAACATATCGGCAACGGAATTGTGAGAGTCAATCTCTCCGAATTTAAAAAGCGTTCTCTTGATTTGAACGCTTTGTTTGATTCCTTTTGCCGATCTGCCGAGTCGGTCAAAGGGAGTGTTGGATCATTTGAACAAAAGCTCAAAGTTTTGACAAAACTTGCCGAAGAAGGCGTTTTCAAATTTTCTGTTTCAGAGCTTTGCGATTATTTGTCTGACTATAAAGACGCAGGCTACCCTATGGTATCCCACAGCGAAGTATATAAACAGCACTATCATCCGTCTTACAGAATAGTAACCGAACATCTTTTCAATACATATTTCAAGGAGGAAGAATAATATGGAACTTTCAACCGCAATTCAGAATTTGAAGGAATTACAGATCAAAATGTACGCCTTTAACGCTGCTTCAAGCGCATTATATCTTGACGGCGTGACCGTTGCCCCTAAGGAGACCTCTGCCGGAAGAGGCGTTGCTTTGGGTATTTTGGCGGGCGAATCCCACAAGCTTTTTGCAAACGATGAGGTCGGCTCGCTTTTGAAATTCTTAGGCGAAAACAAGGCGGAGCTTGATAATGAAACTGCCCGTCAGGTCGAGCTTTTACAGCGTTCGTTCGATCAGCTTTCAAAGATTCCCGCCGATGAATATATGGAGTTTGCACAGCTCACAAACGATGCAAGCGACGTTTGGCACAAAGCAAAGGAAGCAAGCGACTTCGAGCTGTTCAGACCTTATCTTGAAAAGATCGTTTCATTCAACGTCAAGTTTGCGGGATATTATGACCCGAACAAGAAGCCCTATGACGCTTTGCTCAACGAATTTGAACGGGGCGTTGATACGCAGTATCTCGACGGCTTCTTTGCGGACGTAAGAGAAAAGCTCGTTCCCATCATCAAAAAAATAGGCGAAGGCGAGCAGATCGACGACAGCTTCCTTCACAAGCACTACCCCGTTGAAATTCAGCGCAAGTTCTCCGACTGGCTGATGGAAGTTATGGGTATGGACAGAGCTCACTCCACCATCGGCGAGACCGAGCACCCCTTCACCCTCAACTTCAATTCGCAGGACGTAAGAATTACAACCAACTATAAGGAAGATAACCTCGTTGATTCGATGTACTCGGTCATTCACGAGGGCGGCCACGCTTTATATGAGCTGGGTGTCAACCCCGAATATGACTATAACTGCCTCTCGGGCGGCGTTTCAATGGGCGTTCACGAAAGCCAGTCGAGATTCTATGAAAACATCATCGGCAGAAGCGAAGCGTTTGCAAAAGCCATCTTCCCCAAGGTCAAGGAGTTCTTCCCCGAACAGCTTGAGGGAGTCGATGCGGATATGTTCTACCGTGCGATCAACAAGGCACAGCCCTCTCTGATAAGAACAGAGGCAGATGAGCTCACCTATGCGTTCCACGTTATGATCCGCTATGAGATTGAAAAGCAGCTCATCGGCGGCACTCTTGAGGTCAAGGACGTTCCCGCAGAGTGGAACCGACTTTATAAGGAATATTTGGGTGTTGACGTTCCCGACGACAAGCACGGTTGCCTGCAGGACAGCCACTGGTCGGGCGGCTCGTTCGGATACTTCCCCTCATACGCTTTAGGCTCAGCCTACGGCGCACAGATGCTTGCAAATATGGAAAAGGATATCGACGTTTGGAGCGCAGTTGAAAAATGCGACCTTGCTCCCGTCACCGCCTGGCTGAAGGACAAGGTGCATAAATACGGATGCCTCTTGGAACCCTCCGAAATCGTTGAAAACGCCTGCGGCGGCAAGTTTGACCCAAGCTATTACACCGAGTATCTGAAGAATAAGTTTACAAA
>CAYWXA010000030.1:2124-17363 GCA_964462175.1 uncultured Oscillospiraceae bacterium | reverse complement strand
GGTTTCAAAGCAACTTCCAATGAAGACGGCACTCATACCATAGAAAGCACTTGCGGCGTCTGCGGAAAGGGCAATAACCTTTCCAACGACTGCACGGACACAGCTGACGACGAAGACGAATTGTGTGATATTTGCGGCGGTACAATACCCAGCAATGACACCAGCAATGAAAGCAACGACACAGTAATCGGTGGAAACATCATCACCGGCGAAGACGCCGACTCCAGTAGCGAATCCCTCTAATAGTTAAAGCCAATAAGTTTTTCATCATATTTCTCCGGCCTTGATAGGCGCAAACCGCTTCACCCTCGGGTGGGGCGGTTTTGTTATGCAAAAAATGACCGCCCCTCGCAAACGAAGGACGGTCTTTATTTGTTTTATTCAGCCTCTGCCAGCTTCCAATAAATGCCGTAGCGGTGATCGTATATCGAATAATAAGGCAGGAACGTCAGGCTCTCGCCAGATGCGGTGAAGGTGAAGCTCAGACCCTCGCCGTTCCTTGTGAAATATTTGCCGGGCTCTGTTCTGACGTCTTTGGGAAGAATGCCGTCGTTTAAAACGAGCGTGTCGTTTTCAAGAACACTCTGCGCAGGAATCAGAACGCTCATTCCCGTATAGGTCGTGGTCATATCTTCTGCGCCGAGATCTGCCGCCAAAAGCACGGGGCCGTATTTGAATGCGACCGTGTTCAAGCCGTCAACCATATTCTTTGCCGTGAATCCCAAAGGCACCGTCACGCTCACTTTATCTTTGTTCGACCAGACTCTTTTAATAACGGCGTAGCCGTCAGCGGTCTCATATTCATACGCCTCGCCGTTGACGGTAACGACCAAGTCTGCCTTTGCCCAATCGGGGATCCGAAGCTTGAGGCTGAACTCGCTGTCGGAATCAAGTCTCAGCTTAAAGCTCGTTCCGTCCGTCACGGGGATATCGGTTATCTGCTCCAGCACAAGACCCTTGTCTGCCCATGTGAGCCTGCTTGAAAGATACATATTTACATACAGCGAATCCTCGTCATAGAAATAGATACTGTCGCCCAGCTTCGAGAAGTTTTCCATTCCGCTGCCCGTACAGCACCAGAAGCTGTCATACTGCGTGCTGAAGGTCTTGAAATATCCCGTCGCCATCGACTGGAAATACGTAGTCATACCCGTTTCGGGGTTCTGTGAAGCCAGAATGTCGTTGATAAATGCGTTTTCATAATAATCGGCATATTTCTTATCGCCCGTAACGCAGAAAAGCTTACGGGTAAGCTTGAGCATATTATACACGTTGCAGGTCTCGCAGTTGCAGTTGGTCCTCTCACGGTTGAGAACGTCGTCCTCGCCGAAATGCTCCCACTCGCTGTTGGCGCCCGTCGCATAGGTATGATGGTCGATAACCATCTGCCAGAAGATCTCTGCCGTTTCAAGGTATTCGCTTGCATCCACCTTTTCGCCGTCGATCACCTTGCCGTTGCAGGTGACGTATCTGTTGATCGCGCCCAGAATTTTGGGAATGGTGGTATTTGCGTGGCGGTTGTTCAAAACGTTTGCGCCGTCGGTGCGGATCAGCTCGAACAATGCGTCTTCGTCGAAGCGATGTGCGGCAACGGCATATTTATCCTCGCCGGTAACTGCGTAAAGCTCATACAAAACGTCGTTCATTCCGCCGTATTCGATCGAAAGAACGGTCTTGTGGGTCGCTTCGTCCCAGCTCATCGCTCTGTTATACGTCCAGTCGCCCAGCTTCTTGGCGATATCCAAAGCAGGCTCATAGCCGGTCAGCTCATAAGAATATACAAGACCCTCCAAGATCTTGTGCATGGTATACCACGGCACCCAAGCCTCGGTGAAGAGGTTTGATTTTCCCTTTTCGACGTTGTCGAACTGGATCTCGAGGTTTGAAACGTTCAGTATTTTTGCGCCCCAGAGGAAGCCGTCATCACGCTGACACAGCGCAAGCTCGTCAACGAGGGCGGTAAGCTTGTCATACAGCGCATTTTTATCCGCCTTGCCGGTTCCTGCGTTGGCATATGCCTGAGCAAGCGCCGTCAGATAATGTCCCAGTGTATGTCCGCCGATGAGGTGGGTCTCCCAGCCGCCGTAGCTTTCGGCGCCCTTGGTATCAAGCCCTGCATTTATGCGGAAATTCGCCAAAAGCCTGTCGTTGTCAAAGGACAAAAGGTACGTGATCTCTTTATCCAATGCGTTGATGCAATAAGCATCGGTCATCTGAATACCGTTGATGCTGAAAGCTCCGATAACTGTGTTTTCGTTTATCATATTTTCCCCTCCGTTGTTGAGCGTGTTTCGGTTTGGTTCGGAACTGCAGCCGCATAGCATTAAAAAGCTCAGAACCAAAGCCACGCAGGATCTGATGCGCTTTTTCATAAGAATCACGTTGTCCTTTCAAGCTTTTGCCAATGTTCAAGACTGTTCCTCAGAATAATATTAACACGGTAATTTTCGATTTTCAACAGTATAGCAAAATATATTCCGATTTATCAATCCGAACGTATAATCGGTCAATCTCCCGGTCGGATCAAAGGCATATGTAAACGTAAGCTATATTGAAATGACGGTATTTTTATGATATAATGGTATAAATATACACCAAAGCGAGGAGGGGCATTGATCGAAATGGCTGGAGCCCTGCTTACACTAAAAAATTTATACAAATATTATACCGGCGGCTCTGCGGTAGTTATGGGCCTTAATAATATCGACCTGAGCTTTGAACGGGGCGAATTCGTCGCCGTGACAGGCGAAAGCGGAAGCGGCAAATCTACGCTCGCCCACGTTTTGAGCGGTATTCTGCCGTATGAAAGCGGAGAGATGTACGTTGACGGCCACCCCACCTCTCATTTTGACAGCGGAGATTGGGAATGTTACAGACGTGATTCCATCAGCTTTATCTCTCAGAATTACGGAATTCTGGCGGGAAGCACCGTTTTTTCAAACGTGGTGAGTGCGCTTCGCATCAGCGGAATGGACAAGCTTGATGCAAAAAAGAAAGCCCGTGAGCTTTTGGAATTGGTCGAGCTTTGGGATATGCGTTCCAGACGTGCGGCGAAGCTTTCAAGCGGACAGAAACAGCGCCTGTCGATTGCCAGAGCATTGGCAAAGCCTGCTCCGATATTGATCGCAGACGAGCCCACGGGAAATCTCGACCCCGAAAACAGCCGCAAGGTAATACAGCTTTTGGCTCAGGCGGCAAGCGAACGGCTCGTCATACTCATAACCCACGACTTTCAGGAGGCAGAGGACTGCGCCACACGCAGGATCACCCTGCAGGACGGCGTTGTAAGTGCGGATACGCAGTTAAGAGAGCGGTATGAGCAAAAGCAGGCGGAGCCTGCTCCGAAAAAGCCTCAAAAAGCGTTGAGCGCATACGTATCGGCAATTCAGATAAGCTCACGTCCTATGTGGAGCGCACTTGTGCTGACGTTCTTTGCATTGACCGCCTTTGCGGTATTTGCATTTTTAGGCACGTTCATCGTCAATCTTGATGACACGAACACTCGCTTATATGATAATACCGCATTTTTGAACGGAGATAAAACGAGGATCGTCGTTCAGCGGCCCGACAAACAGCCCTTGAGCGACTCCGACCTTGAAGCGATACTCGGTGTTAAATATGCCGAGGCTTTGGAAAAAAGCGGATATTTGACGGACGTCAGCTATGCGTATCGCCCCGACGTCGACTATCAGATACATTATTCCGTCACAGGTCTCGGCGGAGCGGAATATTCCGTAAAGGAATCGGTGGAGCTGAACGGAGAAGCGATGAGCTTTATGCGCACCGTCCCCGATCTTGCAGACGGCAGAGATTTTTTGACGGGCGGCAGACTTCCCGAAAATATGTATGAAGCGGTTTTGGCGGGAGATGCCGAGATGATCGGCCAGGTCATCGGCGTATACGTAAGAGATATTAAAACGTGGAACGCCATAAGCTACGTATATATTGAAGTTACCGTCGTGGGCGTTACCGATTACGGAACGGGACTTTATTTCAGCGAGGAAATGGGCAGAGTTTTCACAAACTTTATGATGTCGGGCGGCAAGCTCGGAGAAAGCTATATGATCGCGCCGATGTATCAGCAGTTCTGCCTTCAGAATACCTCAGCCAAGTATCTTACCGAAGATATCGCACAGATCGAAAACGCCGAGTTCCTCACGTTGAGCGACGGCGAATGTTTGCTCTCAGCAGACCTGCTTGCAAGATACGGAGAATATTTAAGGCGGCAGGATCGCAGCGGCGAACCGATCGTATTCTGGATAAAAAACAACAATTTAGCTCTTCGCATAACCGATGAAAACTATGACGAGGTTGCAAACAACCCCGATTATTTCCTTAAAACGACAGCGATAGCAAGCCACAGCTCTCCTTTCAACGGTCTGGTTTTGGTCAATCCCGATACGTTTGACAAGCTTGCGTGGGAGGGCAACTCCAATCAGGTATCCCTGTTCATCTCCGATTATGCCTATACCGACAGAGTGCTCGAATCGCTTAACGAGCTGGGATATACGGCGATATCGCCCTTTAAGCAATGTTCAACCGAAAAAAATGCGGTCAAGGCTGCGCAGCGGATGCAGACCCTTTGTGTCTGTCTTGCGGCGTTGGCGGCGATCGTCATTCTGCAGATATTGGTGCTCAGAGAGCTTTTCGGAATTCAGAAGGAAAGCTATAAAACGCTTGCCGATATCGGACTCAGATGCAAAACTGCTTCTTTGTCGCTGTTATGGCAGGTATTGCTGTTTGCGCTCGGCGGTCAGCTCTTGGGCTTCGCCGCAATATCGGTATGCTCGGCTTTGGGCGTGCAGCGGATAATAAGCGTTACACGTTATCTGCCCGCAGGCTATCGGCTGATACTGTCGCTGGTGCATCTTTCGGTATCCCTCTTTGCGGGCGCATGGGTCAACAGCGGAATGAAACGGCGAGTTTATCCCGATTCAAGCAAGAGCGTTGACCTTAAAACGGACGGCGGGGAGGCGGAAATATGATGAAAATTACAGGACTCAACAAAACTTATGACCGCCGCTCGCAAAATGCAAACCACGTTTTGAAGGACGTTTCGTTCACGCTTCCCGAAACGGGATTCGTCTGTATTCTCGGCCCGTCGGGATGCGGAAAAACGAGCCTTTTGAACGCCATCGGCGGACTTGACCGCTTTGATAGCGGAATAATTGAAACGGAAAACGTCAAGGTACATTCATACGGCACGAAAGCTTATGAGGCGGAGCGAAACCAAAGCTTCGGTTATATTTTCCAGAACTACTATCTTTTGCAGAATCACTCGGTAGCTTATAACGTATACCTCGGCCTGCACAGCCTCGATTACAGTCACAGCGAAAAGATCGCCCGTGTTAAAGAGGCGCTCAAAGCGGTGGATATGGAAAGATTCATCCGCAGAAAGGTGTGCGATCTTTCGGGAGGTCAGCAGCAGCGTGTGGCGATCGCCCGGGCGCTGGCAAGACGCCCCAGAGTTATTTTTGCAGATGAGCCGACCGGCAACCTTGACGAAGCCAACACTTTGAATATTTGCAGCCTTTTGCGGAAGATCTCCAAAACAAGCCTCGTGGTCATGGTCACGCACGAGCAAAGAATTGCAGATTTCTTTGCCGATCAGATCATTTCGCTCGAGGATGGCAAGATAGTTTCAAACAAGGAATCCTGGCAGCGGGAAAGCCTTAAAGTTGAGGGGACGGGAGCGCTTTATTCGGGCGATTACGCTGACGCCTGCCTCAAAACGGATTCCGTTGATCTTCGCATTTTGAACGAAGAGGGCGCACCGCCCGTCAGCCTGACGGTTTTGGCGCTCAGGGACAGGATCGTTATCAAGCTGGATGACCAAAGAGCTGTCACCTGCAATTCGGCGGCAGATACACCGGTTTTCATTGAGGGCGAGCGCCCTGCAATGACCATTGAAGCGTTAGATGAAGCAAAGGAAAGCTTTGATTTTTCCTCCGATCCCAACCGCCCTGCAAAAGCGGGAAAAGGGCTCAGCTTCTCAATGATGCTGGCGCAGGCGAGAAAAATGACGAAGGACAAAGGCGTAAGACGTTTGGGAACGTGGTTCTTTATGGTCGTTATGACGGTGCTCGTCGTTCTGACCGTGGGAGATTATCTGACGGTCAGCGCTGTGGATCCTCACGAATTTATCGTCACCGACTCACATATGCTTGAGATCAGGGTCGAACGAGGAAAAACGCTTGACGTTACCACGCTGAATCTGACCCAAATGACTAACAGATATCTTGATTATTACGCCGAGCAGGGCGCAGAGTTTACCGTAGTGCCGCACGTGAGCATCGTTCCTCAGATCAGCGCAGATATTTATATGCAGCTTGACGAGCAATATATCGAGCTGACGGGATATAGCTACGTGCCTATGGAATATTTCGACGAATCATCGCTTATCATGGGACGCCTGCCCCAAGACCCTACGGAGATAATCATTGACAGATGGGTTCTGGATGCCGTGCTCGCTGAAGACGGTATTCTTGAAAACAGCATCTCCGACGTCTCCTTCTTCCTCGGTCAGACGCTGAGCTTCCCCAAAAAGGAATATAAGGCAACCATCGTCGGAATCAGCGACTGCGGCGAAGCATCAATGTTTATGGAATTGTCAGCGCTGTCGACCGTCGGTGTCAACGGCGCAAACGTGATAGCTCTTTCCGAGTTTAAAAAGATGTATCCCGAATATGCCGATCTGAGCCTTGAAGCAAACGAGTGCCTTTTCCTTCACGGCGAAAACAAAACGACCTACTCCGTCGGGCAGACGTATACGGTCAAGAGCGTGCGGAACTATACCGTAAGGGACGTTATCGAGCTGAACAGCTACGCTCAGCTCGTTGTCTGCGACAGCGAGATACCGCTTATCATTCGTGACACGCTTACTACGAGATTCCACGTTTACTGCGAGGATAAATCGGCGCTCAAAAAGCTGATCGGGTCTGCGCTCCCCTCTGAGCTGGAGGGAATGCTCCAGATCGAGGCGATCGACACCTATTCCGATTCTTACGGCAAATATTACGCCGCATCTCACCTGAAGGCGGATGCAAGAACCATCGTCACCGTGACGATAATCGTTATTGCGATGGTGATGCTTTATCTTCTTCGCCGCTCGCAGGTCCATTCACGCATTGAACTGCTGGCTGTTTACAGGCTTTTGGGTATTCCCAAAGGAAAGCTTGCGATCATATTTGCCCTTGAAAGCCTTATGAGCTTTTTGATGAGCGCACTTCCTGCGGCAGCGATCACCTGGGTGACGGTTTCCGCCCTTTCGGGAATTGAAGATCTGGCATTTTCAATGATACTTCCCGCAGGCGCCGTGGCGTTGTCGGCTCTGGCGATATTCGTATATCACCTTTTGGTCAGCCTTCTCCCCTTGCACCGTCTGTTAAGACTGCCGCCTGCAAGTCTTGCGGCGAAATACGATTTTTAACGCATTAAAAAACACCTTACAGATCATTTCTGTGAGGTGTTCTTTTTAATCATTTCTTAAGCCACTTGGTCAACGGGGGATTCAGCCTTTTCGTCAGCTTCCTGACGGCAAAGCCTGTACAGCAGGCGGTTATGAGCGTACCCTCCCGAACGCCTACGACCGTGAAGTTGAAAAAGATGAGGGACAGAATTACAGCCAGCGTCACACAGCCGACGTCAAACACGACCTTGATGCTTCCGAAATTTTTGCCGAGCGATCTTGCCACGACGTCCACGAAGGCTTCTCCGACGTTCATTACCGTGTCGGATATTACGGTCAGCGTTATTCCGAAGGCAAGAATGACGGTTCCGACCAATACCAGCGAAAGCCGCTCGGAATAGCTTTCGGCAGTCAGATATGACACCATTGATACGCACACGTCAGTAAACAGCCCTAAAAGCAGGGATATCGGAAACTGCAAAAGCTGAATCAGCTTGAATCTTTTGCGGAGTATAATTATCTGGATCAGAATGAACAGACAGTTCCAGAGCATCAGCCACGTTCCGACGGAGAAAAAATCAAACCGCAGACTCATAACGTTTGCAACCGACGACACGGGCGAAATGCCAAGGTTGCTGCGTTTTGAAACGGCAATGCCCAGCGCTATGAAAAACACGCCGACTATAAGGAGCAGATATCTTTTTATCAGTTCTTTTTTAGACATCGGATCGTTCCCTCCGCTTCATTTCATTCAAGAAAAGTATAGCATAAAAAATTGCAAAAGACAATATTTTCAAGACAAAAAGTTTTGTCGCTTCAAAGCAGTAAAGTACGGAAAATGCTTTGAAAATTTCACCCGTCCCTATTGCATTTTTGTGTGAGTGTGTTATAAGATATACATAGGGCTCAGACCCGAATAATCCTACTTAACGAACAGGAGAGATGACTTATGGCAAAGCAACCCGTTTGGCTTGATAACGCAATTTTTTATGAGATATACCCCCAGTCCTTTATGGACACAAACGGCGACGGCATCGGAGATTTTCAGGGAATAATCTCGAAGCTTGATTACATCAAGGAGCTTGGATGCAATGCGCTTTGGATAAACCCTTGCTTTGACTCTCCCTTCGGAGATGCAGGATATGACGTATCCGATTATTGCAAGGTTGCGCCCAGATACGGCACCAACGAGGACTTGAAGGAGCTTTTCAATGAAGCCCACAAGCGCAGTATGCACGTGCTTTTGGACCTTGTTCCGGGTCACACCTCGGTTGAGCATAAATGGTTCAAGGAGACCCTTAAAGCAGAGCGAAACGAATTCACCGACAGATATATCTGGACAGACAGCATCTGGACGTCTCCTTACGGAATGGGTTGTATTCGAGGCATTTCCGACCGTGACGGCTCCTGTGCCGTAAACTTCTTCTCCCATCAGCCGGCGCTCAACTACGGCTTCTATAACATCACCGAATCTTGGCAGCAACCCACCGATGCTCCCGGCCCGAAAGCCACTCTTGAAGCGATGAAGGACGTTATGCGCTTCTGGCTTGGTATGGGGTGCGACGGCTTCAGAGTTGATATGGCAGGCTCGCTTGTTAAAAACGACCCCGAATCGAAGGGCACGATCGCTTTGTGGCAGAACGTAAGAGAGTTTTTGGACAGAGAATATCCCGAATCGGCAATGGTTTCCGAATGGGGCGAGCCTGATAAGTCCCTCCAGGGCGGATTCCATATGGACTTCTTGTTGCACTTCGGCCCCAGCCACTATAACGACCTGTTCCGTTGCGATGAACCGTATTTTTGCAAGCGTGGCAAGGGTAACGCCGCCGAGTTTGTTAAGAAGTATCTTGAAAACTACGAAAAATCGGAGCGCAAGGGCTTGATTTGCATTCCCTCGGGCAACCACGATATGGACAGACTCGCAAGAAAATGCGATACCGACGAGCAGAAGGCATCCTTTGCATTCCTGCTTTCTATGCCCGGTGCGCCGTTTATCTACTACGGCGATGAGATCGGAATGAGATATGTTGAAAACCTCGTTTCCGTTGAGGGCGGATACGGCAGAACGGGTGCACGCTCACCGATGCAGTGGGACAAGACCACCAACGCAGGCTTCAGCTCGGCACCCAAGGAAATGCTTTACGTTCCCCTTGACCCCGACCCGAACAGACCCACCGCCGAGAAGGCAATGGCGGACGAGAATTCTGTATATCACGAAGTTAAGAAGCTGATTAAAATCAGACAGGCGCACAAAGCGCTTCAGTCGAAGGGCGATATTGAATTCGTCACCAACGGTGCAAACGGAGAGCCTTTGGCATATATCAGAAGCTGTGGTGACGAAAAGATATTCGTTATTATCAACCCCGCTGACCGCAAGGCAAGCGTTACGGCACCCGCTAAGTTAGGCGAGTGCATTTACACTTTGGGCGAGGCAAAAGCCGAAGGCGACGAGGTCGTCTTGGGCGGATGCTCGGCAGGATTCTTTAAAATTTGATAACGGTAAAAATCTCCGCACGGAACCCTCTGTGCGGAGATTTTTGTGTATGATTTTCCCTTGCATTGGCAACAATGATTGTAAAACAAGGGGAAGGAAGCGAAAAAATGAGAAAGAGCACAAGAAATATCCTTTGGGCATCGGGAACGATCGCAGGGCTTTCCGCTTTGGGCGTGATGTATCACACATCGGCAAAAAGGCTGGTGAAACTGGCGCTTGACCGTGAACAGCCGAGGGCGACCGCAAAAGGCAAACAACGGCTCTCCGGTTCAAAGAAGATCGGCAGGCTCGTTCCGGGCGCATTGGCACAGTCAAAAAAGCTGGCGGACAAAAACCACGAGCTTATAAGCATCACGGGGCACGACGGGATCAAGCTGGTGGGGCATTGGTATGAATGTCAAGATCCGAAAAGAGTCATTATTGCCATGCACGGCTGGCGCTCATCATGGTCGCAGGATTTCGGGATGATCTCGGATTTTTGGGAGCAAAACGGATGCAACGTTTTATACGCCGAGCAACGGGGACAGGGCGAAAGCGGCGGCGAACATATGGGATTCGGACTGCTTGAACGGTACGACTGTCTTGATTGGATCAAATGGGTCAATGAACGCACGGGCTCAAAGCTGCCGATATATCTGGGCGGGGTGTCAATGGGCGCAACGACCGTGCTGATGGCGTCAGGCTTGGAGCTTGCGGAAAACGTCAAGGGAATCGTTGCCGACTGCGGATTTACGTCTGCTCACGACATTTGGAAGCACGTTGCCAACAACAATCTGCACATTCCCTACGGCATATATAACTCCGCCGCAAACGATATGTGCAAAAAGAAGATACAGTTCGGCGCAAATGAATACTCGACGGTCGATGCAATGAAGGTCTGCCGAGTTCCCGTTTTGTTCGTTCACGGCACGGACGACCGTTTCGTGCCCGTTGAGATGACCTATGAAAACTTCAAATCCTGCAAAGCCCCGAAACATCTTCTCATCGTTCCGGGAGCCTCACACGGAATGAGCTATTATATTGACAAAGGCAGATATGAACAGGCTTTCAGAGATTTTTGGGATAGGTACGACGGATAAATAAGGAGCTTCTGGGGCGGGGTGTGTATGAGGGCGGGCGACCCTGCGTGGTCGCCCGCTTTCCCTGCTTTGTCGTGCTTTGAAGCTTCGAAAAGATCGAAGTTTTGCGGTTTTTCCCGACGGGAGAGGACATCGGCGGGCATAAGTCCCTGCAAAAATTATCCGTCAGGAGCATTGAGGGGCAGGCACACAGGCCTGCCCCCTCTATTTTAAAAAGCGCAAAAAAGGGCGACCCTATGTGGTCGCCCCGAAAGTATTATATCTGCGATTCGTTCATAGCGCCTCTTGCCCAGAGTATCCACTTCGAGCGATCGAGAGGGTTGACACCCCGCCTGGGGCAATCCTCGCCCTGACCCTCTGCGCACTCACGGTAGCCGTAAAAGCTTGTCGAGCAGACTCCCCTGCCCGATGAAAGCGAGGCCAATCGTGTCGGGAAATCCATAAAATTGGCAAACGGCACGATGCAGTCAAGCGTGACCGTGTCGTCTCTGACATACGGTGCGTCATATTCTCCGCCGCCTCGAACGACCTCGGTTATCAGCTTGCCCGAAAGCTCCGCCGGAGCGATCAGACGCATTTTCATCAGCGGTTCCAAAAGAGTCGAGCCGCAGTCAACAAGCGCATTCATAAACGCCATCGGCGTTGCAACGAAGAAATCAAGGGGATGGGTATGTATCGTGTGATGCTCACCGCCGATGAGGGTGCATTTGAAATCGGTGACCTCCCAGCCGTGAAGTCCTTGCTCAAGACAGTTTTCAAAGGAACGGTGAATATGGCTCTGGTATTTATAGAAACACTGATTATTCGGAAGCCTGCCGTGATAGCTCACGCCATAGCCTCTCGGCATCGGTTCAAACATAAAGTTGACGATTGCCCAGCAAGGCTTCGGCATTGTATATACACCGATTCCGCAGCCCTTTTTGGTTGGCGTTTCACGGTATATGACCGTCGAATCGGAGAAGTTTGCGTGAAGATCATATCTTTCAGCGAGCATCGACTTTATTATCTCCGACTGGATACTGCCCGTCAGGTTTATGACTATCTCAGACTGACCGTTTTCCCACTTGGCGTCGATATAAGGTTCTTCATCTGAAAGCTCCTTTAAAGCGTGTGCAAGCTTGGGCAACGCCTCGGGGTGGGTGTCCGACGGAGTCGCACGTACTCGCAGAAGCGGATGCGCCAGAGTATATCTGTTTGAAGGCGCAACGGAGCCGACAAATCTGCCGACTTTAGCTTTTGTCAAGCCGCACAGTGCGGCGATGTCACCCGCTTCAACAACGCCCGCATCGGAAAACCTTCCGCCGATCGCTTTTCTTATCTGGGAGACCTTGTCCTTCGCTTCGTCCCGGCTGTCGGCGGGAATCGCATCGTCATCTGAAACCGAAGCGGTGTTTTCGGGCATAATTACCGCCAAAGCATCTCGGTTTTGAATCTTTCCGCCGAACATTCTAACGTGTGCGATCTTGCCCATTGTTTTATCGTGCTCGATTTTAAAGATTATTCCCGATGTGTCGGCGGTTTCTTTATGCCCTGCGTGGGGCATATACTCGGCAATGAAATCTAAAAGCTCACGGACACCCAAACCCTTTTTCGCACAGCCGCAAAGAACGGGAGTTATCCTCGTATCTAAGATTGCTTGCGGAAGCATATGGGAAATGCCCGTATCGGATAGGGTCTGATCGTTCAAAAAGGCATCGGCAGCCACTTCGTCAAATTCAGCCAAAGCCTCGGTCGCAGCACGGGCAAGATCGCGTGAGGTAATGCCGACGTCATCCCCTCCCTCGTTTTGCACGGCGCTCAGAGGCATATACACCGTTTTGCCGCCGCTCAGGCGATTAAGCTCACAGATTATTCCCTCATAGTCCGATCCTGCTCGGTCGAGCTTATTGATGAATATAAGTCTGGGCATTTTTAGCTGAGTTATGGCGTTCAAGAGATTTTCCGTGTGAGCTTTAATGCCGTCGGGCGCAGAGATGACCAAAATTGCAAAGTCAAGCGCCTCAAGACATCTTTCGACCTCGCCTGCGAAATCGACGTGTCCGGGGGTGTCGATAATATTTATATTTTCGCCTTTCCATTTAAGCGATGCCGTCGACGAGCGGACGGAAATTCCACGCTGACGCTCGACTGTCAGCGAATCGGTCTTGGCGGTGCCTTCATCAACCGAGCCGAGGTCTCGAATGACCCCCGAAAGATATAAAAGCTGTTCGGTCAGCGTTGTTTTGCCTGCGTCAACGTGCGCTAAAATCCCCAAATTCCTGAACATATCGGCACCTCCTTCAGCGTAAATTACGAGTCCCTTGCATTATACCACACGGAATTATATTATGGCAAGACGGTTGCAATTATTTGTTTCATATTGTACAATATATTTAACAACTTATTGACGGGAGGCCTTTTTGAAAATGACCCACGACTCAAATAAAATTACAAGAGATTATTTTGATTCTTTGCTGCTTGAATCAAGATACATAGACTCCGACCTGCCCGACCTTGGGTTCGAGCTTTTCGGGGAGAAGTTTGAAACTCCGATAATGACGGCGGCGCTTTCGCATCTGCACAAGATATGCGACAACGCAATGGTTGAGATCGCAAAGGGTGCCCGAAACGCAGGCGCTGTCCATTGGGTCGGAATGGGCGAGCCGGAGGAAATGGAAGAGATTTTCGCCGCCGCAAAGACCATCAGAATTATCAAGCCCCACGCCGACAACGACGACGTTCTTTGGCGAATTGAGCACGCAATCAAACACGGCGCTTTTGCCGTGGGTATGGATATCGACCACGCTTTTTCATGGGACGGAAAATATGACAACGTTTTGGGGCTTGCGATGAAGCCTAAGTCGCTGGACGAGATTAAAGCTTTCGTCAAAGCCGCAGGAAATGTGCCTTTCATTGTCAAAGGCGTTTTGAGCGTATCGGATGCGTTAAAATGCGCCGAAGCGGGCGTTGCGGGAATCGTCGTTTCGCATCATCACGGAATTATGAACTATGCCCTGCCGCCGCTTCAGATTTTGCCCGAAATTAAAAAAGCCGTCGGCGATAAGATGAAAATTTTCATCGACTGCGGATTCGAAAGCGGTATGGACGTTTATAAGGCTCTCGCTTTGGGCGCTGACGCCGTATGCGTCGGAAGAAACCTGATGGGGCCGCTCAGTGAGGGCGCAAGCGGAGTTGAGCGAAGAATAAATGAGCTGAACCGTGAACTTCGGGCAACGATGGCAAGAACGGGCGTTAAGAATCTCTCATCATTCGACCCGAGCGTTATTCACAAAAGAGCATTTTAAGGAGGCAAAACTATGCGACTTGGTTTATCATCACCCCTTGCTCACGAAAGTCCCGAGCAGTGGGCAAAAAATATGAAAGATTTAGGTTGCAGGGCGGTGAATTTTCCCTTAAACTGCAACTGCGACCGTTCGCTCATCAAAGAATATGCCGATTCGGCAAAGGAAAACGACCTTGTCATTGCCGAGGTGGGCGTTTGGAACAATATGCTTGAGCGTGAGCCCGAAAAGCGCAAGGCAAATCTGGATTATAACATCCGTCAGCTTATTTTGGCGGATGAGATAGGTGCCGTCTGCGCTGTCAACGTTGCCGGCACACCCCACGGCCCTCGCTGGGACGGCGGATATAGGGAGAATTTCAGCCGTGAGACCTTTGATATGACCGTTGAAGCGGTGAAGTATGTCATCAGCCAGGCAAACCCGAAAAACGCTTTTTTCAGCATCGAGTCGATGCCCTGGATGATCCCATCGAGCCCAAAAGAATATCTGGAGCTGATCGAGGCGGTCGATCACCCCCGCTTTGCGGCGCATCTGGATGCCATCAATATGATAACCTCGCCTAAGCGTTACTTTTTCAACGATGAATTTTTGAAGGAATGTTTTGACCTGCTTAAAGGCAAAATCTGCAGTTGCCATCTCAAAGACGTTCGCCTTAAAGAGCAGTTTACCTTCCAGCTTGAGGAATGTTGCATTGGAACGGGAAACTTTGACCTTGAAACGTTTGTGCGCCTTTGCGATGAGGAAAACCCCGATATGCCCGTGATAATCGAGCATCTGAATACCGATAATGAATATATCTGGGCGCTGGAGCACGTGAAGAATAGGTTGGGGATGTAATGCCCTCTCCGTTACGCTCACGCATGACACCTCTCCCGAAGGGAGCGGCTAAAAACATCGATACTCTTGAATATCGCATACTATAAAATACTCCCATTGCAAAACAATGGGAGATGTTTTTATATCAGCGTGTTCAAAAG
>CAYWXA010000030.1:0-2024 GCA_964462175.1 uncultured Oscillospiraceae bacterium | reverse complement strand
TTGCCGATGCCGTTCCAGATCTCCTCGGTGCTGGTGGCGGATGATTGGACATAGAAACGATCTGCCAGTCCCTTATCCGCAAGCATTTTTTTGAATATAAACTCCGCCATCGGACTTCGGCAGATGTTGCCGTGGCAGACGAACATAATTCTTGTCATAACTAAGCCTCTTTCAGTTTGATGTGTATAGTTTAGCATAAGAACGAGGGAGTTGGCAAGGGGTTGATTTTCTCAGAGTATCGGAGTATAATCAATTCGACAAACTTGAATATGTCGAACAGATAAACACAGCCGTCTGCAACTTGCAGACGGTTTTTTCTCTTGCATTCCACGGTCAAATCATATACAATATAACTATAATCCCCATATGGAGGTGCAAAAAATGAAAAAGCTTTCAAAGATATTGATAGTAGCAGGCGTTGTCATCGTCTTGGCGGTGGCGATATGCTTCTTTGCTCTGAGAACTCCCGACGAAGCGAGCATCCCATCATATGACTGGGGTTCATACCTTAAACAGGGCGACGAGTGGTACTCCTCGAAAGAGGGTCTTGACGTTGCCGACGACATCGTGAAATATCAGCTTTCAGACGGCGGATGGCGCAAGGATATGGCAAACACCACCCTTGAAGGCTCCTGGGCGAAATCGACGGTGGATAATGACGCCACGACCTCACAGATTCGAATTCTCGCACGGGCATATAAGCAGACGGGCAGAAAGAAATACTTAAAGAGTTGCTTAAAGGGCATTGATCTGTTGCTTAACGGGCAGTATGCAAACGGCGGCTGGCCGCAGGTGTTTGACGATGCAGGCACATATCACGCACACATTACATATAACGACGGCGCAATGATCCGCATTATGGACATTATGCGTGACGTATCTCAGCAGACGGGAGATTTAAGTTTCATCAGCGACGATTACGCCGCAAAGGCACAGGTCGCCCTTGATAAAGGTGTAAGATGTATCCTCGACACGCAGATAGTCGTTGACGGAGTTAAGACTGCCTGGTGTCAGCAGCACGATGAATTCACCCTTAAACCAACTTCCGGCAGAGCGTATGAAATTGCATCGATCAGCGGTTCGGAAAGCGTTGGCGTGGTCAATTTCTTAAAATCGTTGCCCGACAAGGACGAGGAGATAATTGAAAGCATCAACTGCGCGATTGCGTGGATGACCGAGGTGCAGATATGGGGCATTAAAGTCGTTCAGCTTATTGATGACCGAGTTGTGGTCGAAGACCCCGAGGCAGGGCCTATCTGGGCAAGATTTTACGAGATCGGCACCAACAGACCCATATTCGTTGACCGTGACGGAAGCGTGCATTTTGAGCTTGCAGGTATCAGTCAGGAGCGAAGAGCAGGCTATGCCTGGTACGGTTCCTGGCCAAAGAGTCTGGTTGAAAGCGGCCCTATATCATAACGGCTGTATTGACAAAACCCGAGTTTAAGATGTATAATAAGTTCAATAAATTCGTCGAATCGGAGGATATTTATGAAGAAGTTTTTTGAAGAATTCAAGACGTTTATTACCCGTGGAAACGTGATCGATATGGCTGTCGGTGTTATCGTCGGCGGCGCTTTCACAGCGATCGTCAACGCTCTTTCCAACAACATCTTGAAGCCCGTTATCAACTGGCTTTTAGCTGTTCTTTTCGGTGCTGATTCCCTGAGCGGTATTATGACTATGCTCCTTCCCGTTAAGGATGAAAACGGCGTGGTCGATCTGACGCAGTCTATCTACATAGATTGGGGTACGTTCATCAACGCTATCATCAGCTTCCTTCTGACAGCGTTCGTTTTGTTCTGCATCGTAAAGTTCTTTAACACACTTAATGCGGACGGCGCAAAGTTTGTTGCGAAGCTCAGCGGTGAGATCTCCAGGGAAGACAAGAAGGCTCTCAAGGCTGCCGGAATCAAGCTCAGCGACAAGGAGGCAGTTGAAGCTTACTTTGCTGAAAAAGCAAAGGCTGAGGAAGAAGCAAAGAAAGCCGAAGAAGAAAAGGCTCGTCTTGAAAAGGAAGCCAA
>CAYWXA010000029.1:8993-17467 GCA_964462175.1 uncultured Oscillospiraceae bacterium | reverse complement strand
GTTGCAGAGCGCAAGAGTGTCAGTTATCGCAAATGAATCCCATGCGCGACCTGTTTTGCTGATTCATCTTTACACATCTTACCGCAAGATTAAAGCTCTCAACGTATTGCATTACAATCTTGAAAAAGGTTGCTCTCTACCGGTCGCCCCTCGGTTACAGTGATTACCTTTGTAAGCGCATAGGATATCGAAGAGCATAGCGCAGCCGGGAGAGAAAAGATAGTCAGGAAAGGGGATACAAAGGGGGAAACCTCAGAAAGAAAAGAGAGGGCGGCGGTTGCGTCCTTCCTCCTTTTGAGCGCCTCTTTTGTCTTTCTGCGGTTTCCCCCTTTTTAAAAATGAATTGTGCTTCGCACATGAATAGCGGAAACAAGTATCCGCATGAATAGTCGCTTGCGCGACATGAATAGCAGAAACTAGTTTCCGCCAGAAACAAGTTTCTGCATTAAAAAAAGCACCCCGTTTCGGAGTGCTTTCAGTCAGGTCATTCACCGATCTCAAAGTAGGTCTTAAGTTCTTCTTTGAAGCTTTCGTCAACGGTAAATCTTGAAAAATCATCGTTCCAGCTTCCCGATGGCAGGCGGTATACCGCAGGCTGCTGGGATTTGTCGATGAGGTATTCATACGCCTCACGGCTGTTTTTGAAATCCTTTGACGTGATGTCGGTGTCCGAGTTGTTATAAATAGTGTTAAAGACGTTCTGAATATTTGAAATCAGCGCCGATGAATTGGTATAGCAAGCGGAATTGATAAGGCAGACCGCAAGCTCGCCGGTAACGCTGAGCTGATCTTTTGCGCCGTTGTCATATAAAGGATAATTGATGATCTTTCTGATGTCATCGCCCCAAAGCGTTCGGGTCGCAGGGCCGTGAGAAAAGCTGGTGAGCGAGCCCGTTTCTTCATCTTTATAATACATATCGTGCGGGAAAACGTAGGTGCTGGTGCCGCCTAAATATTCAACGAGCCTCGACCAGCCGTCGTTGCTTATCTTGATATATTTTTCCGGAGTTATTCCGAAGGCGTTTTCAACACCTTTATAAAGATAAGTCATTCCGCCGACTTCAAAAAGCTGAGCGAGCGTTCCGCCCGTATCTCCGACGGTTGCGAGTGTCTGAGGGGATATCGGGACTACCTTGACGGTAAGGGTGTCGGGCAATATTCTCAAAAGGGCAATGCCGTTAATTGTCTCGCCTTCGGCGCCAACGAACAGAATCGTTCTTCTTGCAGAGGAATAGTCATATTCATTATCCACGACGGTCTGCTGGGAATTTTCCTTTTCGCTTTGCAACTCTTCCTTCGGCTGAGTGACGAATTTATCCAGCAAAACCACGGCGGTGCTTCCGAAAATGACGAAGCAGATCAGCATCGTCACAACATATACGATTAAGACGGGCGCTTGAGAAGCATGTTTTCTTGACATGGTAAACTCCTTGATGTAAAATAGATTAAACGGAAGTCGGACTTTGGTCAAAAGATAAACGAAGTCTGATCGGGAAGCTGTCTGTCCCGAAGTCCCAGATCTTTTTTCAGGGATTTGAGGTTGATGGTGCGGGTCTCGATGCCTTTTGACTCGGCGTAATCAAGTGTATAAGCCGTTCCGCCCTCTCGGTTTGCGACTGCGGCGATGAGAAGGGACGAACGGTCCACCATAAAGCGGTTTCGGGCGTAAAAGCATCCCCGATAGTATTCGTCGCTTAAACAAATGACTTCGTTTGCCGAATGTAAAAGATTTGTAAAGCGGAAGGATGAAAAATGGTCGTCAAAATGACCCGATCTTTCCCGATAGGGCAATACGGCGACGAGGCGCACGTTCATACAAACGTCGCGGAACTTTTCAACGGCTTCGCCCGCCAAAATGTCGATTCCGTCAGCCATTCCGGTGATAAAAGTGCGGTAGCCACGGTGATACGCCTCGTATATTTCAAGATAGATAGAGCTTGAGAGGATTCCTCGGTTAACGTCGGACAGCTTAATGTCGAAGGGGATGCCTTCGGGACGAGGCCCTGTGAAGCAGGCTGTCGTTGAGGGATCCGTTAACAGCTCCGACTCCTGCGGGGACAGATATATCATTGTTTTAAGGCACCTCCTTGCGGAATTATTGCACATACGGCAAATATATATTATAAGAATATCACATCGGGGCTGATTTTTCAACCCCATTGAATAAAAGGACGGAGGGAAAGTCTTGCAGAATAAGCTCCTTAAAAGAGCGTGGGCCGTGACCCACACGGACAGACTTAAAAGAAACATAGAGAAACTCAAGGCATATTTCGGAGAAAAGACCGAACTTATGTGCGTTGTCAAAGCGAATTGCTACGGCCACGGAATTGAAAAGCTGATTCCCTGTATGCAGGACGAGTGCGATATCAACTGGTTTGCGGTGTCGAATCTGGTCGAGGCGCAGGAGCTAAGAGATCTGGGCGTTACGGGGGAGATACTCATTTTGGGCTATACCCCTCCCGAAAACGCACCTGAGTTGACCCGATATGACATCATTCAGGCTGTTACCTGCGAGGATTATGCCAAAAAGCTGGCAAGATATTGCCCTGTCGGCGAAAAGGTCAGAGCCCACGTTGCGATCGACACGGGTATGACCCGAATCGGAATCAGAGCGAAGGATATTGATAAGTGCGCCGACGAAGTCGAAAGGATCGTCCGCACCGAGAGGATCAATGTTGAAGGAATGTTTACCCACCTTGCGGTTGCTGACAGCGAGGAGATGGGCGACAAGGAATATACCGACAGCCAGATCGAAACGCTGATGAGCCTTAAAAAGATGCTCAACAAGCGGCTTATCCTGCTCGAGCAGGTTCATTTTCTCAACTCCGCCGGCTCGGCATATCATTTTGATGAGCGTTCAAGCTTGGCACGTGTGGGCATTATGCTTTACGGACTCAGTCCCAACCCTGAGATCAAACTGCCCTTTGAGCTGGAGCCTGTAATGGAGCTTAAAGCCTGCGTATCGCAGGTCAAAGAGGTCGAAGCGGGCGTTGACGTCAGCTACGGCAGGACGTATACAACCGACAGGACGACTAAGATCGCCGTCGTATCTATCGGCTATGCCGACGGATATTCCAGACTTTTGTCGGGCAAGGCGAGCGTGCTCATCAAAGGCAAACGTGCGCCTATTATCGGCAGAGTGTGTATGGATCAGTTGATGATTGACGTTACCGATATTGAAGATGTTTGCGAGGGAGATATCGTTACGCTTATCGGCCGTGACGGCGAGGAAACGATCACCGCCGATGAATTGGCGGCTCTGTACGGAACCATCGGATATGAGATAGTCTGCGGAATCTCTCCGAGAGTGCCGAGGATATAAGCGGCCGTCCCGCATAGCAATATAGGCCACTTTTGTGTCGGCCGCTGTGAATTCGGCTTTTGCGGCATTGCCGCAAACTTGCTTTGCAAGCCCGCCGAATTCCAAATTTTTGCAAAAGCCAACGCTCCGCTGCGGAGCGAGCCGTGGCCGGCAGAGCGATGCGCCGAAGGTGCATCGGCGCTGACCTGCCGTGGCGAGCGGTAAAATCCGCGCGAAGGTTCGGGCTCGGCACGTCTGCGGCACAGTTTGCCTGCGCAAACGCGCCTTGACACGCCTCGCCCGCCCGTAAACCCCCGCAAAACCGTAGTTTTGGGCGAAAAACGGCTAAATTTTTTCTCAAAACCCCTTGCAATTTGCATTTTATGTGTTATACTATTTATAGAATATTGTATTAAGAAAGGCTGGAATTAAAAACTCCCGCCTTTTGTGTTTGTTCGGAAACTTTTTTGAACGAATTTAAGGAGGTTAATAATGGCTGACAATTCAACTGTTGCAAAGGTAAGAGCGCTTGCCGAACCCCTTTGCGATGAGCTTGGCTTATTCCTGTGGGACGTCCGTTTTGAAAAAGAGGGCGCCACGTGGTATCTGCGTGTATTCATCGATAAGGACGGCGGAATCAATATGGATGACTGCGAAGCGCTTCACCGCCCGCTCAATCTTTTGCTTGACGAACACGACCCCATTCCCCAGAACTATATTTTCGAGGTTGGCTCCTGCGGCCTTGCAAGAAGCCTTACCCGCCCCGAGCATTTTGAAGTCTGCATCGGCGACGAGGTCAGGATCCGCTTTATCCGCCCCCACAACGGCGAAAAGGAGATAATCCGCACGCTGACGGGATATAACAAAAACTTAATTGCCGTTTCGGACGGCGAATCTGAAGAAACCATTGAGCTGAGCGAGACCGCTTTTGTCAAGCTTTATGACGACGGCGACCTCTTCGGCGGTTTGTAAATATATAAGTCATTTAAATTCAAACTGAATATACAGAAAGGATTGGTCACAAAACATGAACACCAAGGATTTATTTGAAGCGCTTAAAAGCATTCAGCAAACAAGCGGCATCGGAGGCGAGGAGCTTATCGAAAAGATCAAGCAGGGCATCCTCAAGGCTGTAAAGAGGGATTATCCCGAAACCGAAAACGTTTACATCAACATTGATCCCGAAAAGCAGAAGTTTGAAATGAACCTGCTCAAGCTGGTCGTCGAGGAAGTTTCAGACCCCGCAAACGAGATCACTCTTGACGAGGCAAGAACTTATCACAAGAGAATTGCTATCGGTCAGATGTGCGAAATTCCCCTTTCTCCCGCAACCTTCGGCAGAGTTGCCGCATCCAGCGCAAAGCAGTCGATCAGATCGGACATCAAGCAGTTCGAACGTGACAGATTGGTTGCACAGTATCAGGACAAGGAACACGAGCTTGTTTCCGCAACCGTTCAGAAGGTCGAACCTGCAACGGGCAACGCAATTATCACCATCGGCTCGGATGAAATTTACTTCCCCAGAAACGAACAGATTCCCGGCGAAGAGCTCAAAGCCGGCGATATCATCAAGGTCTACGTTGTCGGAGTCATCAACCCCGACAAGAAGCCGAGCGTCAAGGTGAGCCGCACCCACAGAGATTTCGTAAGACGTCTTTTCGAGCTTGAAGTTCCCGAAATTTACGACGGCACCGTTGAGGTGAAGGCGATCTCCCGTGAAGCAGGCTCCAGAAGCAAGATCGCAGTTGTTTCCAACAACCCCGACGTTGACGCTATCGGCGCTTGCATCGGTACGAGAAGAGCAAGAATCACCGCCATCGTTGAAGAACTCGGCGGCGAAAAGATCGACATTATCAACTATAGCGAGGACGATGCCGAATTCATCGCAAAGGCTTTGGCTCCCGCTGAAGTAATCAACGTTACGCTTGCCGACGACGGCACCAGAAGCTGCACCGTTGTTGTTCCCAACAACCAGCTCTCTCTTGCAATCGGCAACAAGGGACAGAACGCAAAGCTTGCAGCAAGACTTACAGGCTACAAGATCGACATCGTTCCCCTCAATAAGGAACAGTAAATGGTTAAGAAAAAGATTCCCGTCAGAACCTGCCTCGGCTGCGGTGAGCCGAAGGAGAAAAAATCTCTCATCCGTGTGGTTCGTTCACCCGAGGGAGAGATATCAATGGATTTAACGGGCAAAAAATCGGGCAGAGGCGCATATATCTGTCCCGACGTTAACTGCCTTAAAAAAGCAAGAAAAGCCAAGAGGCTTGAAAGAAGCTTCGAATGTGCTATCCCCGAGGAAGTATACGAAAAGCTCGAAGCAGAGCTTTTGGGAAGGGAAGAGCAAAATGGCTGATATAACAGGAAGCCTTACCATGTGCAGACGGGCAGGCAAGCTCGTTTTGGGTATGGATGAGGTCAAAAACGCCTGCCGCTCGAAAAAAGCGGCGGGGGTAATAGTCGCCAAGGATCTGAGCGAGCGAAGCCTTTCGGAGATCGCATACGTTTGCGACACCGAGGGAATTAAGCTCTACCGCACCGACTGCACGATGGATGACATCGGATATGCGCTGGGCAAGGTATACGGAATCATTGCCGTTGCCGACAGCGGATTTATGAAGTCCATGGCAAAAAATCTTCAGGAGCTTGATGCTTACGGCATCTGCTGCTGATTCCGAAATTAAGGAGATATGCCTATGATTACAAAATATAAGTTAAACGATTTAGCTAAAGATCTGAAGCTTAACGCCAACGATATTATCGAGTGTTTGGCTCATCAGTACGGAGCAAAGAAAACGGTCTCCTCCCTCACACCCGAGGAAGTGAACTACGTTTTGGAGGTCTTCTCTCAGAAGCACCAGGTTGAAAACTTCAACGCTTACTTTGCCGATAAGACCGCCACCAAGAAGGCGCAGGAGCAGCCCAAGAAGGAAACTCCCAAGCAGGAAATCAAGAAGGAGCAGCCTAAAAAGGAAGCTCCCAAGCAGGAAATCAAGAAGGAGCAGCCTAAGAAGGAAGCTCCCAAGCCTGAGGTCAAGAAAGAGCAGCCTAAGAAGGAAACTCCCAAGCCTGAGGTCAAGAAGGAGGAACCCAAGAAGGAAACTCCCAAGCCGGAGGTCAAAAAGCCGGAGCCTAAAAAGGAAGAACCCAAGAAGGAAGCTCCCAAGCCGAGAGCCGAGGAAAAGAAGCAGCCTGCAAAGAAGCAGGACAGAGGCGAAAGGACCCGCCTTGTCACCAACACATCTTCAAACGTCACCTATCAGCAGGAGGAGAAGAAGCGTGTCGTTGATACCCGTGGCTCATATGTGAATATCGACAAGTATAACGATAAATATGACAATCTGGCAGATGCCAAGAACAAGGGCGAGAACTGGCAGCAGAAGAAGCAGAAGCTGACCCAGAAGTCTCACCAGCAGAAGAAGGAAAAGCTTTCAAACAAGCGTGAGACGGAGGCTGAAAAGCTCAAGCGTCTTGAGCTTGAGCGTGCAAGAAAGCAGCAGCTCAAGGTTATGATCCCCGATGAGATCGTCGTAAGCGAGCTTGCATCACGCTTAAAGGTTACAGCAACCGAAGTTATTAAAAAGCTGATGGGTCTTGGCGTATTTGCATCGCTCAATCAGACTGTTGACTTTGACACCGCCGCACTCGTTGCAGAAGAGCTTGGCGCAAAGGTCGAAAAGGAAGTCGTCGTAACAATCGAGGAGCGCCTCATCGTTGACGAAGAGGACAGAGAAGAAGATCTCGTTGAAAGAAGCCCCGTCGTTGTCGTTATGGGTCACGTTGACCACGGCAAGACCTCGCTTTTGGATAGGATCAGAAATGCAAACGTGACTGCAACCGAAGCGGGCGGCATCACCCAGCACATCGGCGCTTACAGAGTTAACGTTCAGGGTAAGGACATCACCTTCCTCGATACCCCCGGCCACGAAGCCTTCACGTCGATGCGTTTGCGTGGCGCAATGGTAACGGATATTGCAATTTTGGTCGTTGCGGCTGATGACGGTATCATGCCCCAGACTATTGAAGCAATTAACCACGCCAAGGCGGCAGAGGTTTCGATCATCGTTGCGATCAACAAGATGGATAAGGAGACCGCAAACCCCGAAAGAATCAAGCAGCAGTTAACTGAGCACAACCTCGTCGTTGAAGACTGGGGCGGCGACGTCATTGCAGTTCCCGTTTCCGCAAAGACGGGTATGGGCTTTGACGAGCTTTTGGAAAACATCCTCCTCGTTGCCGAGGTCAAGGAGCTCAAGGCTAATCCCAACCGTTTGGCAAAGGGCTCTGTTATTGAAGCAAGACTTGACAAGGGTCGCGGCCCCGTTGCAACCATTCTCGTACAGAACGGTACTTTAAGAACGGGCGACGTTATCATCGCAGGTACAGCTGTCGGCCGTGTAAGAACGATGACCGACGACAAGGGCAGACTTGTTAAGGAGGCAGGCCCCTCCGTTCCCGTTGAGATTACGGGTCTTGCGGAAGTTCCCTCGGCAGGCGATATCTTCAACGCCGTTGCTGATGAAAAATTGGCAAGAGAACTTGTCGAGCAGAGAAAGCACGAAGCAAAGGAAGAAATATTCAAGCAGTATCAGAAGGTTACTCTTGATAACCTCTTCAGCCAGATCTCCGAGGGCGAAATGAAGGAGCTTCCCATCATCGTCAAGGCTGACGTTCAGGGCTCCGTTGAAGCTGTTAAGCAGTCGCTTGAAAAGATCTCCAACGAGGAAGTCAGAGTTAAGGTCATTCACGGCGGCGTAGGTGCAGTCAACGAATCGGACGTTATGCTTGCAAACGCATCTAACGCTATTATCGTCGGCTTCAACGTCAGACCCGACCCCGTTGCAAAGGCAAGTGCTGAACGTGACGGCGTTGATATGAGAATGTACCGAGTTATCTACGATGCTATCGAAGAGATTCAGACCGCTATGAAGGGTATGCTCGCTCCCAAGTTCAGAGAAGTTGAAACTGCACGTGTTGAAATTCGCCAGGTATATAAGATCACGGGTGTCGGCGCAGTTGCGGGATGCTACGTTGTTGACGGCAAGATCTCAAGAAACGACAACGTCAGAGTCGTCCGTGACGGTATCATCATCGCTGACGACAAGATGTCCTCTCTCAAGAGATTTAAGGATAACGTCAAGGACGTTGCCGCAGGCTATGAATGCGGTATTAC
>CAYWXA010000029.1:0-8893 GCA_964462175.1 uncultured Oscillospiraceae bacterium | reverse complement strand
AAGGAGAAACAAATGGCTGATTTTAAAGTCGGACGTTTATCAAGCGATATTCAAAGAATCGTCTCGGGCAAGCTCCGTGACCTCAAAGACCCCCGAATCAACGGCTCGATGCTGACAGTCGTCAAGGTCGACGTTTCGGGCGACAAGAGCGTAGCACGTGTATATATCTCAAGCTTTGAGGGCATTGCAAAGGCAAAAGAAGCCGTTAAGGGCCTTGAAAGCGCTTCGGGCTTTTTGAAGCGGGAGATCGCAAACGTTTTGCATATAAGAAAATGCCCCGAGCTGAGATTCGTGGCAGACGATTCAACCGAATATTCAGCGCACATCGCCCGTGTCATCAAGGATCTGAATCTTAAATATGATGACGACGAGACCGAGGGCGAAGAAGCATAATGAAGCAGGGCGTGATCTTAATCAACAAGCCAGAGGGGTTTACCTCTTTTGACGTCATTGCAAAGTGCCGTGGAATTTTAAAAGAGCGACGCTTGGGTCATTCGGGCACCCTTGACCCCATGGCAACGGGAGTCTTGCCGGTATTCATCGGCAAGGCGACGAAGGCCTGCGATATGCTCCCCGATAATGAAAAGTCGTATCGGGCAGGGTTCAAGCTGGGATATTCCACCGACACGCAGGACATCACGGGCGAGACCCTTGCGACAAGCGGCAAAAAAGCCACCGAAGGGGAGCTGACTGTGGCACTTGAGCATTTCAAGGGCGAGATCAGCCAGCTTCCGCCGATGTATTCCGCCGTTAAGGTGGACGGCAAGCGGCTTTATGACTTAGCAAGGCAGGGCGTGAGCGTTGAGCGCAAGCCGAGGATTGTCACGGTTTATGGCATCGCCCTCTGCGGGTTTGATGAAGAAACCCAAGAGGGCACCCTTGAAATATCCTGCTCGAAGGGCACGTATATCCGCACTATCATCAACGACTTGGGCGAGATGCTCGGAACTCTGGGCTGTATGTCAAGCCTTGTGAGGACGTCCTCAAGCGGGTTCACGCTTGATAAGTGCATAAGCCTAGAGGAGCTGCAGACCCTTGCCGATAAAGGCGAGGTTGAAAGCGTTATCGCCCCCGTGGATGAGTGCTTTAAGTGCTATGAAATGATTAAGCTGAGCGATAAGCAGGCAAGTATGTATAAAAACGGCATCAAGCTTGACACGAACCGCTTGGGAATTAAAAATGCAGGGACTTACAGAGTCTATGCGGATGAGTTTTTGGGCTTGGCGGAGGCTGATATATCAGCAGGCGAGCTTAGAATAATCAAGAATTTTTGGTAAAAGGAGTTGTCAAAAATGCTCGCAAAAAACCAAACAGCCGTGCTTTTAGGGCTTTTTGACAGCGTACACTTGGGTCACATCAAGACTCTCGACGCCCTGAAACAAACGGGCGCAAAAAGAAAGATCGTATATACCTTTAAGCTTGCGAGCGTTGACACCAAGGGCAAGCGAGTGCCGCTGATAAGCGATGAGCAAAAGGGAGAGCTTTTGCTGAAAAACGGCGCAGACGAGGTCATATCGGATAACTTTTCGGACGTCAGAGACCTCTCGCCCGAGGAGTTTGTGGATGATATACTCATTCATAGGCTCGGCGCAGATATGATTCTGTGCGGCGAAAACTTCCGCTTCGGGAAATTTGCGGCGGGCGACACGAATACCCTTGAAAAGCTCTGCAAGGAGCGGGGAGTGAAGCTTACGGTAATCCCCCTTGAAAAGCTCGACGGCGAGGTGATATCCACCACCCGAATAAGAGCGCTTTTGGAAAACGGGGATATCGAAACGGCAAACCGCTTGCTTTCAAGAAGCTACTCGGTCAGCGGCGAGATAATTCACGGAAACGCCTTCGGCAGAGAGATGGGTATAAGAACGATAAATCTTTATTATGAGGGATGTCTTAAAGACGGCGTGTACGCAACGGTCACAACGGTTGGCGGAAAAAGCTATAAAAGTGTGACTGATATCGGGTTTAAACCGACCGTCAGCGACGGCGGAAAAAGATGCTGTGAAACTCACATACTTGATTTTTGCGACGACCTTTACGGCAGGAGCGCAACGGTCGAGTTTTTGGAATTTTACCGTGACGAGCAAAAATTTGACAACACCCACGACCTTATTGAAACGATCAAAAATGATATAAACAGAAGAAAAGGAGCGAACAAATAAAATGAATGAAGTAAGAACGAGATTTGCGCCTTCCCCCACGGGATATATGCACATCGGTAACTTAAGAACGGCTCTGTATACTTATTTAATTGCAAAGAAGTCGGGCGGCAAGTTCATTTTGAGAATTGAAGACACCGACCAGGAGAGATACGTTGAAGGCGCTGTTGACATTATTTACAGAACACTTCGCACCGTCGGCCTCAACTGGGACGAAGGCCCCGACGTCGGCGGCCCCGTAGGCCCTTATATCCAGTCGGAGAGAATGGGCATTTTCAAGAAATATGCCGAAGAGTTGGTTGAAAAGGGCGAAGCATACTATTGCTTCTGCGACAAGGACAGACTAACCGAGCTCAAGGCTGTTCAGGAAGCAAGCGGCGTTAACCCGATGTATGACAGACACTGCCGCAACCTTTCAAAGGAAGAAATTGCAGAAAAGCTTGCAGCAGGTGTACCTTACGTAATCCGTCAGAAGATTCCCGAAACAGGCACCACCACCTTCCACGATGAGCTTTATGGCGACATCACTGTTGACAACTCCACCCTTGACGATCAGATCCTGCTCAAAACCGACGGTATGCCGACATACAACTTCGCAAACGTTGTTGACGACCACCTTATGGGCATCACCCACGTTGTAAGAGGTAATGAATACTTGGCATCCAGCCCCAAATATAACCTTCTTTATAAGGCATTCGGCTGGGAAGTGCCCACGTATATCCACGTTGAGCACATTATGAAGGATAAGCAGAACAAGCTTTCAAAGAGAAACGGTGACGCATCATTCGAGGACCTTATGACCAAGGGCTACCTCTGCGAAGCAGTTATCAACTATATTGCGCTCCTCGGCTGGGCACCCAAGGGCGAACGAGAGATCTTCACCCTTGAAGAGCTCATTGAAGAATTTGATATTTCCGGCCTTTCCAAGAGCCCTGCAATTTTCGACCCCCTCAAGCTCAGAGCGATCAACGGCGAATACATCCGCAAGCTCACCCCCGAAAAGTTCTATGAATACGCAGAGCCTTTCATCAAGCAGGTTGTGACCCGCCCTGACGTTGACCTTGCAAAGATCGCGGCACTTTTGCAGAACAGAACGGAAGTATTCAGTGAGATTCCCGAGCAGGTCGATTTCATCGACGCTATGCCCGACTATGAGCTTTCGCTTTACGACAACAAGAAGATGAAGACCAACGCCGACACCGCACTTGATGCTTTGGAAAAGGCGCTTCCCGTTTTGGAGGCAATTGACGAGGCAAACTGGAACTTTGAAACAATTCACGACAAGCTCTTTGAGCTGATCGCTTCAATGGAAGTTAAGAACGGCTATATTTTGTGGCCTGTAAGAGTTGCCATCAGCGGTAAGCAGTTTACCCCCGGCGGCGCATTTGAGATTGCCGAGATAATCGGCAAGGCTGACACCATTGCAAGAATGAAGCGCAGCCTTGAAAAGCTCCGCACGAGATAAATACAAACATTCCCTGTAACATCATTAGTCTTTCACAGAAGATATATATAATTTTTATATGTGAAAGTGTCTTGCAGGAAACTGCATAGAAAGGGTGACAACTTTGATAGAGGTAAAAAATCTTACCAAAAATTACGGCGACAAAAAAGCCGTAAACAACATCAGCTTCAAGGCTAACGACGGCGAGATTCTGGGCTTTTTGGGTCCCAACGGTGCAGGTAAATCGACAACGATGAATATCCTGACCGGTTATCTCTCCTCGACCGGCGGCGAAGCGCTCATTAACGGCATTGACATTTTGGAGGATCCCATCGGCGCAAAGAAGCAGATCGGCTACTTACCCGAACTTCCCCCTTTATATCTCGATATGACCGTAAGAGAGTATTTATATTTCATCTATGACCTTAAAGGCTGCACTTTGCCGAGAAACACCCACCTCAAGGAGATCTGCGAGCTTGTAAAGATCGAAAACGTTTTTGACCGTATGATCAAAAACCTTTCAAAGGGATACCGCCAGCGTGTGGGTCTGGCTCAGGCGCTTGTGGGTAATCCGAACGTCTTGATTCTGGACGAGCCTACGGTAGGTCTTGACCCCAAGCAGATAATCGAGATCAGAACGCTTATTAAAAAGCTCGGCAAAAACCACACCGTAATTTTGTCCTCGCATATTTTGAGCGAGGTTCAGGCGGTATGCGACAGGATCGTCGTTATCAATCAGGGCAGAATCGTTGCGGACGACACCGCAGACAACCTTTCAAACACGCTTTCTGCCGACCACAAGCTGATTGCCCGCATCGACGGCCCGAAAGACGAGGTCATTAAAATTATTCAGACCATTCCCGGCGTTGAAACCGTCGTTGCGGATATGCAAAGAGAAAAGGGCGTTTGGGAATATAACATTGAAGCGACAGAAGGCACCGACATCAGACGAGACCTCTTTAAGCGTCTGGCATCCAGAAACTGGTACCTTTTGGGACTCAGATCCAGCGAGCTGAGCTTAGAGGACATCTTCTTGAAGCTCACGATGGGCGAAAGTCTGGGCGAATTCTTAAACGACAAGGCTAACGAGCTTGAAGATATCGAAGAAGGGGAGGCAAACTGATAAATGAAAGCGATTTTAAAGCGTGAACTCAGCGCATATTTTAACTCCCTCATCGGATATATCTTTTTGACTGCATTCTTTGCGGCTTCGGGCGTATTGTTCTCGATCACCAGCTTGCAGTACGGCTCGACTGATATGTCGAGTATGTTCTCGATGCTCTTCTTCGTTCTTTTGGTGCTCATTCCTATACTTACGATGAGAACGCTGTCTGAAGATAAGCGTCAGAAGACCGACCAGTGCCTTTTGACGGCACCCGTCAGCCTTACGGGCCTTGTAATGGGCAAATTCCTGGCGGCATTTATCATCTACGCTATGGGCGTTGCAATGACCTTCGTATACGCCGTTGTAATCTCCTTTATGGGTGCCGTTTCCTGGCTTGAAGTAATGGGCAACATCGTCGGCTTGCTTTTGGTGGGTATGGCGTACATTGCCGTCGGCGTTTTCGTTTCTTCAATGACCGAAAACCAGGTAATTGCGGCTGTCGGCGGTTTTGCCTGTATGATCTCTTTGTATCTTATTTCCTCCATCGCCGCAATTATCCCCGTTGAATGGATCTCCGACATTCTGACAGAGCTTTCCTTCAGCGACAGATATTTGACATTCACCTACGGTATCTTTGACTTCAGTAACGTTTTGTTCTTCATCAGCGCTACCGTGATCTTCATCTTCTTGACCATCAGGGTGCTTGAGCGCCGCCGCTGGTCATAAGCTTTGGGAAAGGAGAATTTAAAATGAGTATTAAATCTTTGACCTCGAAGCTTATCGGCAAGGACGGAAAAATTAACAAGCGCAAGCTTAAATTCGGCTCCTTTGCGACCGGTTTGACGGTATTGTTCATTGCGGCAGTCGTACTTATCAACGTCGTTGCAACGATGCTTTTCGACCGTTTCCCCATCACCCTTGACCTGACGGATAACAGCATTTATTCCGTATCAGAGGAAACTCTTGATTATCTTGCCACCATTGATTCGGCGGTAGATATCACCGTAATGGCTACGGAAGACGAATTCAGATCGATAAGCGACTATACCGTTCAGTGCGCCGAGCTTCTCAAAAAATATGAACAGCACAACCCCAACATCAACGTCAGCTATAAAGACCTGCTTTCAAACCCCGACTTCGTTGCGAACTACGCTTACGATCTTGAGCAGGGCGACATTATCGTTGAGCTTGCAAACGGCGAGCACGACCGAGTTAAGATCGTTTCGCTTATGGACATTTTGAACGTTCTGGACGATTATTCCGCTTACGTCAGCCAGTACGTTGAATATTACGGTGCGGCACAGGCTCACTATCTGTTCGTTTCGTACAGCGCCGTTTCTTCATCCAACGCAGAGCAGGCTTTGACCGGCGCTATTATGGCAGTAACCGATGCCAACCCCGTAACGGTCACCGTTCTGACCTATACCGGCGCCAACGAATCGAGCGTTTCGGGACTTACCGACCTGTTGGATAAAAACGGTTACATCATTGACACGGTAAATATCAGAACTCAGGAGATTCCCGAGGAAACCGATATGATAATCATTCCTGCGCCCAAGATCGACTATACCACCAATGAAACGACGAAGATCGAGAATTGGCTGACTAACGGCGGACTTCTGGGCAAGGATATGATCTACGTGGCTTCTGCACAGCAGCCCCAGACCCCCAACCTTGACGCTTTGCTTGAAAAGTACGGCATTACCGTGGAGTATAAGACCATTCAGGAAACGAACACCAACTATTACTCCTCATACCCCAGCTATACCTTCCAGGGAATCGCAACGCAGAATTATATTTCCGGCATCGCTAATTTAGCTCTGCCCGTTTACGTTCCCGATGCCAGAGCGATCTCCACAAGATACGCTACCGACGAAGGATATTACAGCAACGAGGCGCTTATCACCACGTCCTCCGGCGCCGTTTTGAAGGATATGTATTCAACCGACGACAACTGGAGCACGTCAGACGCCACCGAAAAGGGAACCTTTGCTTCCGTCGTTCTGGCGACCTATAAGGCGTTGGATCAGGAAACGCATATTTCCAAGTATACCGACGTTCTCGTCGTCGGCTCCGATTATATCTTTGACAGCACGCTGATGTCTGCTGCGCAGTATAATAACGGCGACTTCTTCCTCAATATCATCAACGAGCTTACGGGCAAGACCGAAGGCATCACCATTATTTCAAAGAAGGTTTCTTCCAACACCTTTGAGATAACCACCAGCCGCATCAGAGCGCTGACCGCAACGTTCGCTGCAGTCATTCCCGCAACGGTTCTCGTTATAGGTGTGATCATCTGGATCAGAAGGAGACATAAATAATGAGCAAAAACGTAAAAACCCTTCTTTATATCGGCATTTTTGTTTTGTGTATGGCTGTCGTGCTTGCCGTTTTGGTGTTCACTCAGCCTAAAGATTCCGACACGGACACTGCGGATACCGATTCGACCGCCATTTCGCTGGTGGCGTATGCAAGAGATGATCTTAAAACCGTCATTGTTGACAACGCCGAAGGCGGATTTGTAATTGAGCAGGGAATTAAGGGCCTTTCCATTCCTGCGCTTGACGGACTTAAAACCAACTCGACGATCATCAATGCGACCGGCAACTGCATCGTTAAGGTCACCGCACAGCAGTTGGTAGAGGAAAACGCCGAGGATCTGAGCAAATACGGACTGTCGGAAGATTCGTATGAAGCAAAAGTTGACGTTGAGCTTCAGTCGGGAGATACGTACACCGTTTATTACGGAAAGACCACCCCCGACGAAAGCTGCGTTTACGTAAGACTCGGTGATTCAAACACCGTTTATACCGCTTTGCTCAACAGCTCGAGATATTTCTATTATAATCAGAACGAATACGTCAGTCTGGTCATTATGGAGGAGCTTTCAAACGCCAACACCGCTCCCACCATCGACTATCTGACCATTACAAGACGGGATCTGGATTACGATATTATCTTTGAGGATGATACCAAAAATTACGCAACCGACGAGGTGTCAATGGCATCCAGCCAGGTAATGATAAGCCCCGTATACGCATATCTTGACATAACAAACTCAAACGATATCGTTTACGGCTTGTGGGGACTCAACGCATATCAGGCAGTTAAGGCGTTCCCCACCGATGAGGATTTTGCCGAGTACGGTTTGGACGATCCTTTTTGCACCGTTAAGCTTGAAGCGGAGCTTCAGGTCTATGAGCTTATCATCGGCGACGTTGCATATTACGGCTATGACGAAGAGGGCAACTCCACTTCCGAGCCTGCAGCGTATTACGGATACTTCAACGGCATCGACTGCATCTATATCTTCGACGTATCGGAGATCCCGTGGACGTCGTTTATGCCTATTGACGTTCTTTCAAGTATGATGACGTCGAATTACATCTATGCTTTGGATTATATCGACATTCAGCTTCATAATAATGAAGACGTAAGCTATTACTTCGACCTTGAGGGCAGCGTTGACGACGCAACTCTGGAAGGAACTTTGGGCCCCAACGCCATAAACATCGACGATTTCAAGATCCTTTATCAGTTTATGCTCAAGTGCCCGATAGATGCGCTGTGCCTTGAAGATCCCGCTGAAGATGCAAAGCTTTTGGCTACTATCGAATTTGCAAGATCCGGCGGAGGAGGGGACACCCTTGAGTTCTATGATGCGGGCAACAACCGTGTTATCATTAAGCTCAACGGCACGACGTCCTTCAGTCAGCCCAGAAGCTATCTGAACGTTCTGGAGCAAAACCTCGCAATATTTGCAGCAGGCGGCTCCGGAGACGATCTGCAGAAGGTCTGGTAAATCACCACCGGCTCCACCTCGCACCCACTGTGCCTGCGGCACGCAGGGCGCAAGACGTCGCCTTCTTTGGCGGCGTAAACCCAAAAAGGAGGAAACACAATGGCAAAATATTTTGAATTTCGCGGCTTGCCCCTCGTTCGCAAGGGCAACGAGCTTTACTACGGAAGCATGGGCGACAACGAGGTCGTAATGCTTCAGGTTGCGGGCAAGAAAAAGGTCGGCGACGTTGACGTTGCTACCAAAGTCCGCCTTTACAGAATGCTTACCGACGAATCGGTAGACGTTATGAAGAGAATCACCAAGACTGCCGAGAAGCCCAGCCTTTACGAAGCGCTGGATCTGGCTTACGATTGGTTGGCAAGATAAGCAAAAAAGCACCCCGA
>CAYWXA010000028.1:3288-18140 GCA_964462175.1 uncultured Oscillospiraceae bacterium | reverse complement strand
CAAACGGAGCCTGTGTCGGGGAATTCCTGCTTGAAAACGCTCCTGCCGACGCCAAAGGCTGTCTGTCGTGGCATTATCAGCAGTTTGACAACAAGCTGGACGAAGCAGGTTCATACGGTTATCTTTGCCGTGTGCGTGTTCCTGCCGAATTGATAAACGGCGAGACCCTCAGACTTGAAATCGCAACGCCGTGCGGCGAAGAAGGCGGAATCGCCCTTTACGGCAGACACAGCGGTCGTTATCCTTGCGGCGTAACGATCCGTGCCGTTAAATAATAAACCAAAAACTCACCCTGCTTTAAGCAGAGTGAGTTTTTTATTCGCAATTATTACAGCTCCTGTCCGGTGTAAAGCTCGCCCAACTCGAGCGCCGAGATAACGTATCCCGTTCCGCTCGATCTGAGCGTAACGATCATTACCTTGTCCGAGGTGACGTCGGCATCAATAAGCAGCGTCACAGGCAAAACGTATTCAACCTTGATCTTATATCCGTCATCAGTCTGCGTATATTCAACGACCTTGGGAATATAAGAGGGCGCCTGAGGATATGCGGGGATCGTGTACATTCCCAAATCCTCGTCATATTCAAAGGTCAGCTCTTCGTCACCGACGGTCTTATGAGCATAAGTCAGTCCCGATCCGAATAATTCCGCAATGCGTTTGTCAATATCCAAAAACGACACGGTATAGTTGCCGTCAACTGCCGTATAGCTTGCCGAGGGGTCGAAAATTATGTCCCAGCAGGCGGCGGTTATCAAAACGTCCTCGCTGACCGACAAAGCATTGTCAAATACCGAAGCGTCAGTCGCCGCAAGGGGAGCGGCAAGCGCCGTAAAGGTGTCGATCAATGCGCTGTCATCATCCAGCGACTGCACGTAATCGGTTATTCTTGTAACGGTGGATACGATGCCGAACACGGCAAACATCAAAACGAAGAATCCGAATATAGTGCTGGAGATCTGTCGCAGGCTTATCTTTCCCGTATTCTGAACCGCCGTATTTTCAAGCGGGGCAATGTCCTCGGCTGATTCGTCAAGCGCCTCGTCAATAGCCTTTTTAATTCCGCTCTTTGTTTCCTCGCTTATGACCTTGATCTTCGTGATCTCAACAAGCGAGTCGTTTTTCCGCTTTTTCTTCGAGGATCTTTTGTCATCCTGCGGCTCTGCCCATTCCGCCATATCCATTTCGGGAGCATCTTCCTGCAAAGCAGGCTCTTCCTTTTCGGCCGCCTCCTGAGTCGTCTTATCTGCAGGAGCCTCCCTTTCGGGTTCGTAAGCTTCGGTCGAAACCGTTTCCTCAACCTTTTCGGGCTCCTTATTGACTATAGGTGCGCTGTTTTGCGCTTGATGATTCTTCTTGCGCTTTTTCTTGCTCATTTGATTCATTCCTTATTTTTACTGTCTTATCTGTCCGTTTCCGTTGATAAGATATTTTACCGTTGTCAGCTCTTTAAGTCCCATAGGGCCTCTTGCGTGAAGCTTCTGGGTTGAAATGCCGATCTCTGCGCCCAAACCGAACTCATTTCCGTCGGTAAATCTCGTTGACGCATTGACGTATACCGCCGCCGAGTCGATTCTTTGCTGGAAAAGCTCCGCCGCAGTCAGATTCTCCGTCACGATGCACTCCGAATGACCCGTTGAATAGCGGTTGATATGCTCAATAGCTTCAAAAATGCTGTCAACTACCTTTACCGCCAGAACGTAATCCAAAAACTCCGTAGCGTAATCCTCGTCCGTTGCAGGAACAACACAGTCGCCCAGAATCATCTTCGTCAGCTCACAGCCTCTTAACTCAACGCCGTGCTTATCCAACTGCTTTTTAAGGCGGGGGAGAATATCCTCTGCAATGGATTTATGCAAAAGCAGGGTCTCCGCCGCATTGCAAACGCCGGGGCGCTGAGTCTTGGCATTGTCGATGATATCTATAGCCATATCGACGCTCGCCGACGAATCAACGTAAACGTGGCAATTTCCCGTGCCCGTTTCAATCACGGGGACGGTTGCGTTTTCAACGACCGACTTGATAAGTCCTGCGCCGCCTCTGGGAATAAGCACGTCCAGATAGCCGTTTGCCTTCATCATAACCGTGGCGGCTTCTCTTGAAGTGTCGGTCACGAGCTGAATACAGTCCTCCGGCAGACCGACCTTTTTAAGCGCCTCACGCATAATATTGCAGATTATGGTGTTTGAATAGATGGCGTCGCTTCCGCCTCGCAAAATGACTGCATTTCCCGACTTTAAGCACAAAGCTGCTGCATCTGCGGTAACGTTCGGTCTTGCCTCGTAGATAATGCCGATCACGCCCAAAGGCACTCTCGTTTTTGTGATTCTGATGCCCGAGGGTCTAACCTCGCCGCCTTCGATAACACCGACAGGGTCGGGGAGCGATGCTACCTCCAAAACGCCCTGCGCCATCTGGCTTATGCGCTTTTCGTTGAGGTAAAGTCTATCGACAAGCGAGGATTTCATTCCTGCATCTTCTGCGTTTTTAACGTCAATTCTGTTCTGGTCGATGATTAAGCGTTTGTTTTTTTCAAGGCTCTCGGCGATCTCTTTAAGCGCTGAATTCCGCAGGTTTGACCCTGCCGCCGCCAGCTCATATTTTGCCTCTTTTGCTCTTTCGCCCAATGCTGTAAAGTCAAACACCCTGCTCATCCTTTCTTCGCTTCGAAAAGTGTTCCGATCTTTATTCCGTCAAATACGTCGTATAAATTGCTCGGCTTGTCGCCGTTGATGATAAGCATATCAATGCCGTGGCTCATTGCAATTTTCGCCGCACGAATCTTTGTCGCCATTCCGCCCGTGCCGAGGCTTGAGCCTGCGCCCTGTGCGCCGCCCTCAATTTCGGGGGTGATCTCAGTCACCTTCTCGATCAGCTTCGCATCGGGATTCTTTCTCGGGTCTTGGTCATATAACCCGTCAATATCCGAAAGAATTATCATAAGATCTGCCTTAACGAGGGTCGAAACCATCGCCGCCAGCGAGTCGTTCTCGCCAACCTCAAGCTCCAACTCGTCGATAGCAACGACGTCGTTCTCGTTGACGATGGGAATTGCACCCAGCCCGATAATTCTCTCAAGCGCATTCTCAACGTGATCCCGTCTTTCGTCCGATAAAACGTATTTCGTCAGAAGCACCTGCGCCACGGTTATATTATAGCTTTCAAAGAATCGCTCATAAAGGTTCATAAGCTCAGTCTGTCCCACCGCCGCACAAGCCTGCTTGCCTGTGGTGTCCTTGGGTCTTTCTTTAAGTCCCAATTTCGCCATACCGAGGCCGATCGCACCCGACGTGACCAACACGACCTCTCTGCCCGAGTTTTTAATGTCGGCAATGGTCTTGACCAAATTTTCAACCAGTCTTATGTTGACCCAACCGGTCTTATGCGTAAGCGTGGAGGTTCCCACCTTAATGACGATTCTCTTTTTGTCTGCGATATTCATAAATATCAACCCTTTTAATGTGAATTACTTTGCTACGTTGTTAATGATGTTTCCGCAAAGATAACCTTTAACGTTATCCGCCACCATACCGATAAGGCGGTCTCTCGTTTCCTTAGGTGCCCAAGCAATATGCGGCGTAATGTAGCAGTTGTCAAGTCCCCGAAGCACGCAATCTTCTCTCATCGGCTCAAGCGTTAAAACGTCGAGCCCTGCCGCCGCAGGTTTGCCTTTTTTGAGAGCATTTGCCAAAGCAGGCTCATCAATAACTCCGCCTCTGGAGGTATTTATCAAAAGCGAGCCTTCCTTCATTAAAGAAAGCGTGCGCTCGTTAATCATCTTCTCGGTCTTATCAGTCAAAGGGCAGTGAAGCGAAACGACGTCCGAGCGTGTCATAAGCTCATCCAGCGACACGACTTCAACACTACCGTCATTTTCAGGCGTAGTTCTTGTATAAATGAGCACCTTCATTCCAAACGCCAACGCAATTTTTGCAACCTTCTTTCCGATTGCCCCATATCCCACGATGCCCAGGGTCTTTCCCGAAAGCTCATAGAAGGGGATATCAAAATAGGTAAACAGCTTTGAATATACCCAATCGCCGCCTGCAACCGTGTCGGCATATTTCGCCACCGAGCTGTAATGGTGCAAGATCAGCGCAAAGGTGTGCTGTGCAACCGAGTCGGTGGAATATCCCGGAACGTTGCAAACGCAAATGCCCTTTTCCTTTGCTGCGCCAATGTCGATGTTGTTATATCCCGTTGCGAAAACGCCGATGAACCTAAGATTCGGGCAGGCATCCATCACCTCACGGGTGATCCTGCATTTGTTTGTCAAAACTGCCTCGGCATCGCCGATTCTTTTAGTCAGCTCTGCATCGGTGGAAAAGCCGTATATTTCGCAGTCGCAGATATCGGTAATAGGGGAAAGGGAAACGTCCCCGCCCGTAACGGTGTCAGCGTCCAAAATAACCGTTTTAATCATTTCACAACGTCCTCGCCGTCAAAAGCGTCTCCGATAACGTCAACCTTGTTTTCGTCCATAATTGCACGGCGCTCAGATCTGACGAGCTGGTCAAGCTCCTCGATCTCATCGGCGCTGTTCTTTTCGGCTTCCTTTTCGGCAAGCTTTGCGGCTTTCTTTGCTTTGGCTTCCTTAACCGTTTCCCAAACGATCAGACCGAGCAAAACGATTTCGCAGATCCCGACGGCGGTTGCTGTCAGCGGGTCATAGTAAAACTGCAAAATGAGGGTGGTGTCGCAAACGAGCATCCAATAAAGGTCGCTCATGCGCTTTTTTCTTAAAAACAAGAACAAAAACAGAACCGTTGCAACAGCACAAAACGCAGCGTGCATTTCCAAAGGCAGGGGAGCAAAACGGTTTTGAAGCTTTAACGCTTCAAGCATATCAGAAGTCATATATGTGTCCTCCTTTAAAGGGATAAATTCAAATTTGAAAATATCTTCGCTATTATATTTAGTTAAGTATATCACGGCGGAAGCAAAATTGCAAGACGAACGGATAAGCTTTATGAAATGTGGCAATTTTTTACAAAATATTCACAAAATTTTATTTTTTGATAATACATATTACAAGTTGACATTTTTCCAATTATAGGGTACTATTAGTGTATAATGTTTCACAAATCTACCACATTTGGAACATTATTCATTCACGCAAAAATTTATTAAGTGAAAGGATTGTTTAAATGGAAAAGATCTTTAAGCTCAAGCAAAACGGTACGACCGTTCGTACCGAGATCCTTGCGGGTCTTACCACGTTCATGACAATGGCGTATATCATTGCCCTGAACCCCAACCTCCTCACCGGCTTCGGCGCTCTCGGAAATGAAACAGGTTACTCTCTTTGGAATGCTGTTTTCCTTTCCACATGTTTGGCTTCCGGTATCGGCACCATCTGTATGGCATTCATGGCTAACAAGCCCTTTGCAATGGCTCCCGGTATGGGACTCAACAGCTTCTTCGCTGTCGTTGTTTCCAACATCGCCCTGATCGCAGGCTGTGAATACACTCAGGCATTCCAGGCCGGACTTTGCATCATCCTCGTTGAGGGTATCGTATTCATCTTCCTCTCCGTCTTCAAGATCAGAGAGAAGATCGTTACCGCTATTCCTTACGGCGTTCGCACCGCAATTGCTCCTGCAATCGGTATGATGCTTCTTAACATCGGCTTTGGCTCCAACGTTGGTATCTACACCGAAAACGGCGGTCCCTTCTACGTATTCAGCGACTTCTTCGGTGCGCTTTCTCCTTCAACCGTTAAGGATGCTATGGGCTCCGGTTACTCCACAATGGTACTTACCGTTGTCACCATCTTCATCGGCGTATTCGCAATGATCATCCTCAACCACTATAAGGTTAAGGCAAACGTATTGCTCGGTATGCTCATTTCTTCCGTAGTTTACTGGATCGGCTCCTTCGTATTCTTGGACAGCAATCCTTTCGCTTCATTGGCAACTGCATCCTTCGTTCCCGCATTCGGCGACATGGCTGCACTTACCCTCTTCAAGTTCGACTTCGGAACTCTCTTCGAGATCGGTTGGTTCTCCGCTGTTACTCTCATCATCACCTTCTGCATGATCGATATGTTCGATACCATCGGCACCCTCGTTGGTACCGCTTCCAGAGCAGGTATGATGGACGAAAACGGCAATATGCCCAACATGAAGGAAGCTTTGCTTTCTGACGCTATCGGTACTGTTGCAGGTGCTGCAACCGGTACTTCCACCGTTACCACCTTCATCGAATCTGCTTCCGGTGTTGAAGCAGGCGGCAGAACCGGTCTTACAGCTTTGACCACCGGTATCTTGTTCCTCGCTTGTATGTTCATTGCACCTATCGCTGCAATCATTCCTGCTGCTGCAACTTCTGCAGCTCTCATCTACGTCGGCGTTCTCATGCTCTCCGGACTTAAGAACCTCCACTTCGATGATATGGCAGAATTGGTTCCCGCCGCTATAATGCTCATCGGTATGCCTATCACAGGTTCTATCGGCCACGCAATCGGCTTGGCACTTATTTCTTACACCGTTATCAAGCTCTGCACAGGCAAGGCTAAGGAAGTTTCATGGCTCACCGCTGTGATCTCCCTCATCTTCCTCGTTAAGTTCTTCGTAACTGCCTGATTCGGTTAATACACGTTCAAAAGCCCGCTTCTTTCGAAGCGGGCTTTTTGCTGCTCCGACCGCCACCCGTCGGATACAACCGCCTTAGGCGGCGCGATCCGCCGGACGGCTTCGTTTCCCACCGCACCGTCGGCTTGACGCAGAGCCAATAATAAATATAAAACATTTGCAAAAAATTCAGTTTTTCGTATAATTTAACTGTTTACAAACGGTGTAAATCGTGTATAATATAATTGTAGCTTTAATTAGCTGCCTTAAATTTTGACATCTTCAAATTATAATGTTCCAAGTAAATGGTGAAGTAAGAGAGTGCCGCAAGGTGTTCTCTTATTTCACTTTTTTGGCATTTTAATCTTTTCTTTTGCTCCGATCTGTGATATAGTAGTCATATAAACGAGAGTATTGGAGAATCACTATGCAAAAAATGCTTGGATATATGCGCAAAGCAATAACAGAGTTCGATATGATCCAGAACGGCGACAAAATTGCCGTCGGCGTTTCGGGCGGAAAGGACAGCCTCGTTCTTTTGAAGGGGCTCATCCTTCTTAAACGGTTTATCGGAATTGATTACGACGTTGTCGCAATAACCCTTGATCCTCAGTTCGGCGGTGTCGAAGGGGATTATTCGGCTGTTCAACGCCTTTGCGACGAGCACGGCATACAGTATATCCTTGAGCGTACCCATATCGGAGAGATCGTTTTTGACATAAGAAACGAGGCTCACCCCTGCTCGCTGTGTGCGAGAATGAGGCGTGGCGCTCTGCACGATGCCGCAAAGGCGGCAGGCTGCAACAAGATCGCTTTGGGCCATCATTTTGACGATGCCGTTGAAACGTTTCTAATGAACCTTTTCGTCGAGGGCAGGATCGGCTGCTTTGCGCCAAAGAGCTATCTTTCCCGCAAGGATCTGTGGATGATAAGACCGATGGTCTTTGCTCCCGAGGCGGAAGTCAGACGGGCATCAAACCGTGCGGGCCTTGAGATCGTGAAATCCAAATGCCCTGCAGACGGTCACACCAAGCGTGAAGAAATGAAGGAATTCATTAAAGAACGTGAAAAGCAGGACAAAGGCTTTGCTGACAGAATTTTCGGCGCAATGCGCCGTGCAAACGTGGACGGTTGGGGATTCCCTGCCATTCCCGAAGATGAAGAAACGGAGTAAATATATATGAAACTGATGTTTATCGGTGACGTGGTCGGCGCCTCCGGCTGTGAGTTTTTGAGTTCAAAGCTTCGTAGCCTCAAGCAAAAGTATAACGTGGATATCACCGTCGTCAACGGCGAGAATTCCGCAACGGGCAACGGCATTACCGCCGTTTCCTGCGAATATCTCACCCGAATCGGCGCAGACGTTATCACGACCGGCAACCACGCTTTCAAGCGCCGTGAATCTCTCGGCATATTTGATGACGTCGAGCATCTCTTGCGCCCCTGCAACTACCCCGAAGGGGTAATGGGAAAGGGATATTATATCCTCGACTTGGGCAGAACTCAGGTTGCCGTTGTCAACCTTATGGGCGTTGTATATATGGAGCCTTTGGGCAACCCTTACGAAGCGATGGATAAGGTCTTGAGCGAGATCGGCACTAAGAATATCTTCGTTGACATTCACGCCGAAGCAACTGCCGAAAAGAAGGCGCTGGGATATTACCTTGATGGCAGAGTCACCGCCGTTTTGGGTACGCACACGCACGTTCAGACTGCCGACGAGACCGTTCTTTCGGGCGGCACGGCATATATCACCGACGTCGGTATGACTGGCCCCGAGGAATCGGTTCTGGGCGTTGACAAAGAGCCTGCGATCGAAAAACAGCGGTTCAACGTGCCTGTTCGCTTTATCGAAGCGAATACGCCCTGTATGATAAACGGCGTGGTGGTCGAGTTTGACGAAAAGACCGGCAAAGCGTTGAGCATCGAGCGGTTCATAGAAAGATAGATTTTCCCCGACAGATCTGTCGGGGTTTTTATTTTTGCGCCAACCTAACGCTCGGTTCCTCCGCTTGCCCGTTGCTGCTTTCGCAAGCCGGCGGCAGCCAAGTGCTTTTGCCTTCGGCAAAAGAAAATAACCCGGGGGCCCCCCCCGGGCGGGGGGGGGGGGGGCCCCGCGGGGTCCCCCGGTTGGCCGGTTGCGGCTTTCCCCCGCGGGCGCCCGCCATGTGCTTTTGCCCCCGCAAAACGCACTTCCCCGTGGCTCCGCCACGGGGCTGCGGGGCTTCGCCCCGCAGGGCTGCCGCCTCCGAGCACGTCACTCATCCTAACATCAATCTTACCATCACACAGCTCATTATTGCCGCCGTCAGATCTCCTGCCAAAGCGCAGGGAAGAGCGTGCCGTGTGTTTTTAACCTTCGTTGCCTCAAAATATACCACCAGTGTGTAAAAAGTCGTTTCCGTCGAGCCCATCATCACGCTTGCGACCTTGCCGATAAAGCTGTCAGGCCCGTAGTCTTTAAATATTCCCTCCAAAAGGCTCAACGCTCCGCTTCCCGATACGGGCCGCAACAGAGCAAGAGGCGCACATTCGGGCGGGAACCCCAGAAATTCAGTCAACGGTGCGATCAGATTTACCAAACCGTCCAGCGCATTGCTCGCTCTGAGCATTCCCACGGCGAGCATCAGCGCACACAAAGAGGGGAGTATTCCGAACCCGACTTTTATGTTCTCTTTTGCCCCTTCAACGAACTGCCCGAAAATATCGACTTTTTTATATGCTGCGTACAGGAATATCCCTAAAACGAAAACAGGTATAATAACGCTTGCGATGTTCATTTTTTGCTCCTGTTAAAAACGTTGACCAGTGTGATACATACCGACACGGACATAAGCGACACTATTAGTACACACGGCAATATGACCATCGGTTCTCGGCTTCCGTATGTAAGCCTGAGCGTTGCGACCGTCGCAGGAATAAGCTCAACGGAAGAGGTGTTCAAAACGGCAAAAAGTATCATATTCCTGCTCGCTTCTTCTCCGGTTTTTTCTTCCGCTTCAAGCGCTTTCATCGCTTCAATTCCCAAAGGCGTTGCGGCGTTTCCCAAACCGAAAAGATTTGCCGTAACGTTCATAGCGATAGCCTTCAGCGCTTTTGAATTTTTGTCAAGTCCTTTGAATAGCTTGGTGAGCATCGGCATCATCAGCTTTGATATCTTGTCGGTCAATCCGCTTGCCTGTGCGATCCTCATTATTCCGCCCCATACAGCCATACTTCCCACGAGCGTTAAGGTGAGCGTAACCGCTTCCTCTCCGCTTTCAAAGACGGCGTTTGACACCGCCTCGATACCGCCCGTCAAAAAACCGTAGATGACCGCAACTGCAATCATTATTATAATCACAAAATTCAGCATACTTCTCCCTCAAAAAAGCTTGTTCTGTTTTAAGATTATTCGGGAAGACGTCGGCGTATGCAACGGATAAGACTTTCCTTTGATGTGGCAAAGCTTGCTTTTGCCGGCAAGACTCTCCCTTTGGGAGAGCTGTCAGCGAAGCTGACAGAGAGGGAAAAACCGCCGTATGCCAAACGTATGCGGCAGCCAACCGCTTTCGCCTTCGGCGAAAGCGGTTCCCCGCGCCTGCGGCGCGGGGGCGACGGGGCTTCGCCCCGTCGGGCTGCCGCTCCATCCTGCCGTCTTGTCAATTTTCATTAACATTTCACCTTGCTTCTTCTTGCATAACTACGCATACTGTGGTACAATACTTATAACTATTGCAACGAGGTGATAGCTTTTGCATTTTGAGCTTGACCGCCGCAGCATCGGCGGTGTTAAAATCAATAAGATCATCGACCCGAAATTCAAAACGGGCGCCATATATATCCGCTTTCTGATGCCTTATGAGGACGAAACCGCCCCTGCGCTCTCCTTGATTCCTGCGCTGTTGGTTTCTGCAAATAAGCATTACGACTCAAACGACAAGCTCTCCCAACGACTCAACGAGCTCTACGGCGCTTCGCTTTCGGGCGTTTGCCTGCAATGCTCGGATATGCTCGAGCTTTTGTTCTCGGTCGATTTCATCTTAGACAAATACGCTTACGACGGTGAATCGGTCGCATACGAATGCGCATCCCTTTTGGGCTCCTGTCTGTTCGATCCCGTGGTTTCAAACGGCGAATTCGACCCTGCGGAGTTTGATATCCGCAAACGAGATCTTTTAGATGCCATCGACAGCGAGATAAACGACAAAGCGTCTTATGCGCTTACCCGTTCCCTTGAAACGGTATACCGTGGCGAGACCCGTTCGAAGCGCCACTACGGCTCCCGTGAGGCTGTTGCCGCCCTTACCCCCAAGCAGACTTATCAAACGTACCTTCGTATGCTTAATGAAGCGTCTGTTCACATAACCGTCTGCGCCGGTGAAGATATTCCCTCGGTCAACAACTATCTTGTGGATTTATTTGCAAATCGCACCGTCAGCGAATGTCCGCTTCCGCCTTATTATTCCTATAGCTCCTGCAAAGCCGAACCCGAATTTGTCAGCGAATATATGGACGTCAAGCAAGCGAACCTCGTAATGGCGTTCAAAACCGATATTCACGACTACTATATCAACCGTGTACTCAGCGCACTGTACGGCGAATCGCCCATATCAAAGCTGTTTATGAACGTGCGTGAGCGCCTGAGCCTTTGCTATTATTGCCAGAGTGTCTATTCCGTCACGAAGGCGACCATGTTCGTTTTAAGTGCGGTGGACAACGCTAACGTTCAAAAAACGAAGGATGAAGCGGTTCGTCAGCTCTCCTTGATCGCCTGCGGAGATTTTTCCGATTCCGACCTCGAACTGACAAAGCTTTATCTTGTGTCGCTCATCCGTGCGAAATATGACCGCAAGGGAGCGCTCGCCGAATGGTTCTTCTCCGAGGAGCTTTCGGGAAGCAACCTTACGATCGAGCAGGCGATCGACAAGATCAACGCCGTCACCCGTGAGGACGTTATATCAGCGGCGAAGTCTTATGTACTTGACACCCTGTTTGTTCTTTCAAACGGAAAGGAGGCGGGCGATGAAGACTGAAAAGCATATCATAACCGATCCCAAAACAGGGGATAGCTATTATCACATCCGCCACGCCTCGGGACTTGATATTTTCGTTATGGAGATGCCCGGTTTCACAGGGTCATACGCCGCTATCGGCACTCACTACGGCTCCGTTCACACCGATTTCATATCCGCCGGCGGCGAGCGCGTAAGCGACCCAAAGGGCATTGCCCATTTCTTGGAGCATAAGCTCTTTGAAAACGAAGAATGTGACGTATACGAGCTTTACGCCGAAACGGGCGCCAACGCCAACGCATACACCTCATTCGATAAAACGGTCTATCTCTTTGAATGTACCGACAACTTCAACGAATCGCTTAGGATACTTCTTGAAAGTGTCACAAGCCCCTATTTCACCGACCGATCGGTTGAAAAGGAGCAGGGGATAATCGCCCAGGAAATTTTAATGTGTGAGGACAACCCTTTCAGAAAAGTATATTTCGATCTGCTCAAGGCGGCTTATCACAACCACCCCGTAAGCGAGGAGATCGCAGGTACCGTTGAATCCATCTCCCACATAGACAAAGACACCCTCTACCGTGCTCACGGAGAGTTTTATGATCTTTCAAATATGATCCTGTGCTGTTCGGGCAACTGTAAAGCAGACGATATCATTGCCGTTGCCGACGGCGTTTTGAAAAAATGCAAAGGTGTTCCGCCGAAGCATTTAGCTCCGAACGAGCCGAGAGATGTAAAGCAAAAAAGGTTTACAAGCCGAATGGAAGTCGGAATACCTATGTTTGCCATAGGCTATAAAGCCGACCCCGACGAAGGCGTTGACCTCTGCCGAAAGGAATACGTCAGTGCGTTCCTGCTCGATCTGATATTCGGTCAGACCTCTCGGTTTTATAAAGAAAACACCGAAAACGGACTTATAAATTCCCGCTTTGAAACGGAGACCAACTCGGGCGACGGCTTTTTGATAAACATTTTAAGCGGCGAATCGAAAGACCCCGACAGAGTGTTTGAGCTTATGAACCGAGAGATCTTAAAGATCAAGCAGGAGGGTCTGGACGAAGGCGAATTCAACGCCTTAAAAAAGACTGCATACGGCTCTGCCATCAGAGGCTTCAACAACGTTTCCGCCTGCTCGTCAATGATGATGGAAGCCCATATGCGAGGCTATGACGTATATGAGCCGTCAAGAATAATCGCTTCCATAACGTTGGAGGAAGTGCTCGCCTCGATCGACGATCTGCTGGATACCGAGCGTTCCTGCATTGCGATAATAGAAGGCGAATAAACAGTTAATTTAACCGAAAGGATGACAAAAAATGACATTAGCAATGACCTCCGATTTCGTCAAGGAAATGCTTGCATCTGACGGAAATACTTTATATTTCCCCAACTGCGACTGGCTTTTCCCCAACGGACTCAAAATCGACAACGTAATGGTTACTATCGGGAACTTGGACATCTATTGGTACGGTTTCCTCATTGCTCTCGGTATGCTTCTTGCAATGATATATGCCTACCGCAGATTGAATAAATGGGGACTTGAGCCGGACAGATTTACAGATGCCGCCCTCGTAGGTCTTATCGGCGGAATCATCGGCGCAAGACTTTACTACGTCGTATTCAGCCTTGACAAATATATGAGCGCTGACGGCACCCTTGACCTCGCCTCGGTATTTGCCATCAGAGACGGCGGACTTGCGATATACGGCGGAATCATCGGCGCACTTATCTTCGGCGGTGTAATGGCAAAAATAAGAAAAGTTCGTTTGGCTCCGCTGCTTGATCTTGTCGGATTGGGACTTTTAATCGGTCAGACTCTGGGACGCTGGGGCAACTTCTTCAATCAGGAAGCCTTCGGCGCAAAGACCACTCTCCCTTGGGGTATGACTTCAAAGAGTATCTTAGAGCATCTTTACTATAACGTATATTATACCGACGCATCTTCCATCGTAACCAACCGCACCCTCGATTTGGTTGCGCACCCTTGCTTCTTATATGAATCGCTTTGGTGTCTTTTAGGCTTCATTCTTTTGCATTTCTATTCAAAGCACCGCAAGTTTGACGGCGAGATATTCATTATGTATATCGGCTGGTACGGCTTGGGCAGATTCTGGATCGAAGGCCTCAGAACCGACTCGCTTTATATCCCCGGAACCGAATTCAGAGTATCTCAGGTTTTGGCGGGCACCTGCGTTCTGTTTGCTATCGCACTTTATTTCATTATCCGTGCAAACGTCAAGAAAAATCCCGACTATAAGCTTTACGTGGACACGGACGAATCGAAGGAACTTCTTGAGCTGTATTACGCCAAGCAGAAGAAGTCAAAGAACAAGACCGTCAATGCCGACGACGCTTGCGAAACCATTTTAGATCCTTCCGTTATGGACGGCGAATCGGAAGAAGACGCACTTGCAGATGAAACCGCAGATGAAACGGTTACGGAGGAATCAGCCGAGGAGGAAAACGAGAATGAGTAATATTCTCAACGGCAAGGAAATATCTGCGGCTGTCCGTGAACGCTTGAAGCTTGAAACAGCCGAGCTTTTCGAAAAAACAGGCAAGCGACCCGGCCTTGCGGTGATTATCGTCGGTGACGACCCCGCTTCCCGCATATACGTCAACAACAAAAAGAAGGCTTGCGCCGAGATCGGCTACGCCTCTTGGGAATATGCGCTTCCCGCCGAAACCACCGAAGCCGAGCTTCTTTCGTTGATCGAGAAGCTCAACGATGACGGCGAAGTTCACGGCATTTTGTGCCAGCTTCCTCTGCCGAAGCATCTTGATGAAAAGACCGTCATCAATGCGATCGATCCCGAAAAGGATGTGGATGCATTCCACCCTGTCAATGTCGGCAAGATTATGATAGGGGATTATGACTTCCTGCCCTGCACCCCCGCAGGCTGTATGGAGCTTATCCACTCGGCAGGAATCAGCGTTTCGGGCAAAAAGTGCGTCGTTGTCGGCAGATCAAATATCGTCGGCAAGCCGATGTCAATGCTCCTGCTGCACGAAAACGGCACCGTCACCACCTGCCATTCCCGCACGAAGGATTTAAAGGCAGAGTGCCTTTCTGCCGACATCCTCGTTGTTGCAACAGGCAGAGCGAAGATGATTACAGGCGATATGGTCAAAGAAGGCGCAGTTGTAATCGACGTCGGTATGGACAGAGATGAAAACGGCAAGCTTTGCGGCGACGTCGATTTTGACTCCGTTGCACCCAAGGCATCATACATCACCCCTGTTCCCGGCGGCGTAGGTCCGATGACCATCGCAATGCTGATGTC
>CAYWXA010000028.1:0-3188 GCA_964462175.1 uncultured Oscillospiraceae bacterium | reverse complement strand
CCCTTCGCCGTCACGCTCCGCTCCACCTGCGGCACAGTTCCTTCGGAACACGCCCGCAGACGTCGCTCCGCTCACTGCACAAAAAATCCTCCCCACACTCGTGAGGAGGATTTAATTTTATCTCGGTACTTCGTTTTTCAGCGTTTCATCCTTATCCGCACCCTTAAGGTATACGATCTTCTCGGTCAAAATTCTTGAAAATCCGGAAATGAGCGCCTCGTTAATGACGAATTTTTCAATAATGCTCGAATCGCTGTTGCTTCCGTTGAGAATTTCAGTTGCATTCTTGCGAACGATATCGACGTATAAAAGCGATACCTTGTGATACGTTTCGCAGTAGTTATCATATATCCTCTTAACGTCTTCACTGCTCAGCTCCGCAGGAATAATGTCCTTCAAAACGTTGATGCTGATCGACTGCTTCAGCGTGAATATCATAATAAGATACGCAATATGCACACGGTAGTACTTTTTCTTGACGGGCGGAGGCATGATCTTTAAGCGGACGTAGTTGTTGATCGCCGCCGCTGTAAACACCTTTGCCTCATCGTCTTTTGCCGATTTATCGTCAAATGCAGAGATCAATCCCAAATATTGCGAAAGCAAAACGATGACCTGCTCCATATAAAGGCCGATATCGGGAATCGTATTCCAATCGGGAAGCCTGAAATCACTGATCACCTTTTCCCAACGTTTAAGCTTATGGGCGATCAGTTCGCTGTCATAAAACATAATTACACTCCGAATCTCAAATTATTTTTCATATCTGAATCCGGAATTGCCCGAAATCAGATGCTGGAATGGTTCTTGACGTATTCAACTACCTCGTCAACGTTGCAGAATGCCATTGAAACGCAGGTGTCGGCACAGCCGTAGTAGATCGCAATTCTGCCGGTATCAGCGTCGCAAAGAGCTGCACAGGGGAATGCAACGTTAGGAACGTCACCGACACATTCGTAATACTCTCTGGGGTTGAGCAGATATTCAGAGCAACGATACTTAACGATCCAGGGCTTGTCGATATCGAGAATACAAGCGCCGAAGCTGTAAACGTAGCCGTTGCAGGACTGCAAAACGCCGTGATAGAAGCAGAGCCAACCTTCGCTTGTTTCGATCGGAATAGGTCCTGCGCCGATCTTCAAGGACTCCCAGCCTTTCATAGGCGCCATAACGTGTCTGTGCTCGCCCCAATAGGTCATATCGTGCGACTGTGAAATATACATATCACCGAAAGGAGTGTGTCCCGAGTCGGAGGGACGGCTGAACATTACGTATTTGCCGTTGATCTTTCTGGGGAAGAGTACGCCGTTTCTGTTGAAAGGAAGGAAAGCGTTTTCGATCTGATGGAACTCCTTGAAGTCCTTCGTCCATCCCACACCGATAGTTGGCTTCCAACCGTATGCGTTGCACCAGGTGATCCAGAATCTGTCCTCGATCCATACGCATCTGGGATCGTATCCGTACTGCCAGGGGTTAGCGCTTGCGGTTTCGGGGTCATCGTTTATCCAGTGAACTCTGTTTTCGTCGATCTCCCAGTTGATGCCGTCCTTAGAGAAGCCTGCGTGGATCTCCATATTTCTCTGTCTGTCATCAACTCTGAAAACGCCTGCAAACTTATAGTCGCCGCATTCAAAAGGAACAACAGCGCTGTTAAAAATGGAATTTGCCATGGGAATGAGATCTCTGGGAATCACAGGGTTGGCATCATAGCGCCATACGACATCCTTGCATCCTTCCGGCTTATCCTGCCAGGGAATGTTAGGAAGGCTAGTACCGTTTAAAATTTTCACGTTGCTCATAATCGGAACGTCCTTTCAAAAAAGTAGATTAAGCGATATGTCAAAAAGCGCACTCTTTGCATTCACATAAAATTATATCACAACGGTTGAAAATTTTCAATAATATTCACAGATATTTTTGTCATAACAGAGCATCGAAATGAGATATCATCAGGCGGCTCGGCTACCCGCCGCCCGCCGAGCAAAAGCTCGGCACCCCGACGGACAGCCTCGCCGCACGAAAATCTCATTTCCTGTTGACAGGAGCGATATAATATGATATATTAGATTTAGACGTTGAAGTTATCATATTTAACGAATTTTTGTATTAATTGGAGGAGATCATATGTCCTATCATATTTTTGCCGAATCAAGTTCCGACCTTTCAAAAAAGCAACTCGGTGAATATAATATCCATTGCATCGAAATGGAGTTTATGCACGAGGAAAAAGCATATACGAGCAATGACGTTTCAATTAAAGAATTCTACGATATGATGCGTGACGGCGCACATATGACCACCAGCGCCGCAAACGTTTCCGCATATACCGCCGCATTCACTCCTATTCTCGAAGCAGGGGAGGACGTGCTTTTGCTTTCATTCTCTTCGGGACTTAGCTGCTCATACAACAATGCACAGCTTGCCGCAGAAGAGCTTTCCGAGAAATATCCCGACCGTAAGATCATCGTTATTGACACTCTTTGCGCTTCCTTGGGTCACGGTCTGATCGCATATCTCACGTCAAAAAAGCGTGACGAAGGCGCATCCATCAGTGAAGCTGCAGCATACGCCACCGAGCTTATTCCTCATCTTTGCCACTCCTTCACGGTTGAGACGCTCAAATATCTTCACCGTGGCGGCAGAGTTTCCGCCGCAACAGCCGTTGCAGGTTCAGTTTTGGGCATTAAGCCGGTTATGTTTATGAACGACGAAGGCAAGCTCATCGCCTGCGGAAAGGTGAGGGGCAGAAAAGCTTCGTTAGAGGCGCTCGCAGATAAGCTCAAGACTCACGCTATCGACCCGAAGAACCAGACCGTATTTATCAGCCAGGCAGATTGTATGGATGATGCTAAGGTCTTGGAGAATATGGTCAAGCCCTACGTCAAAGAGGTCATCATCGGTGACATCGGTCCGCTTATCGGTTCTCACGCAGGCCCCGGAACAGTTGCGCTGTTCTTTGTCGGCGACGAAAGAGTATAAATTTTCAAACCCCAAGGTTAGCCTTGGGGTTGTTTTTTTGTATAGCCTTTCCTTTGAGGTGAAGGTGTCGGCGTACGCCGACGGATGAGGTGGTAGCACCGGGAAGCTTGAGGGGAATCACCGCTCCGCTCGCCACGGCACGCCACGAACCAATGCACCTTCGGCGCATCGACGTGTCTGCCACGGCTCGCTCCGCACACGCATCAAAT
>CAYWXA010000027.1:0-18158 GCA_964462175.1 uncultured Oscillospiraceae bacterium | reverse complement strand
CCGCTGACGATATATACCGACTTTTCGCCGTGACCGTAGGGGAGTGTGTCGTTATAGTCATAATATGGCACCTGCACCCAGACGCCCTTTTCGTTTTTGGTGTTTCTCATGCTGACTTTATATGTATTTATCTTGCAGATATCGTGCAACAACGCAACGATTGCAATGGTCTCGTCAGAAAACTCGAGCCCGAATTTCTCCTTAACTCTGTCCGATTCAAGATATGACTTCAAACAATCGTAAACGTTAAGGCTGTGCTCGCAAAGTCCGCCTTCATATGCACAGTGGAACTTTGTCGATGCAGGAGCTGTGAAAAAGTCGCACTTTTCGCTCATCAAATAGTCGAGTAGTCTGTCTGCTCCGTCACGCTTAATATGTTCCTTGAATATCTCAATATATCTTTGCTTAAACAAATTGTTATCCATAATATCCTCCTATATCAAAACAGCTCATCCAAAAGGATGTAATACTTTAGCTTATCTACATTTTTTTCGATTCCCAGCGCTTTAAACAGCATATCCGGGTCGAAGTCATCATAAACCTTTCCGCCGAATGAGCCGTCAAAATTCCATTTTAGGCTTCTGTAGCATAACGCAATATCCCGCCATTTATCGCCGACACCCGTATCACCCAAGTCGATAAATCCGCTGACCTCGCCATCTTTCAAAAAGATATTCGGCAAGCAGTAGTCGCCGTGTGATAACACAGGTTCATACTCCGGACGATTATCCTCAAGCCATTTCAACAGATGCGCAGGACTTTCAAAACCACCCTCGCCGAATGTGGTCGGTTCAACGTCATCAATATCCACCAATCCGTTTTCAACACGATACTTAGCTTCCTTAAGCTCGGCATCAATATCCCTGCACCTTGGGCAATCGCTGATATCAACCTGCCAAAGCATCTCAAGACCCTTTGCCAAAAGCGCAAGCATTTCCTTTGGATGCTCTAAATAATATTCATCGCAGGACATTTTACCCTCGATTTTGCTCATAAGCAAATAGCTTTTTCCGCCGACAACTTCATATGCAACGACCTTTGGAACGGGTATCTTCCCGTCAAGCCAACGCATCATTTTAACGGTTTCGTCTTGAATATCTCTGTAATCCTCGACCTTTAAAACGCAGTCGTCATAAGTAATGACGGTAGAGGAGGACATACCGATTTTATCATATGTTCCGTTCTTGCCCGAAATCAGCTTTTTAATGCTGTCGGGAATTAAAATCTCGTTCATATATGCCTCCTGCATTTGTTAAAAACAGTATACCATAAAAGTCAACGGCGTGCAATCAGATTTTTCGATAAAGTGTAACCTAATTGTAACTCAAAAATCTTTCCAATTTCTTGCTTTATTTTTCATTTGGTGCTATAATACTTTTATATATTGGATTACTATGGATAAATATTAACATTTTACCCATTTTTCTGAAAGGTTGGATATTTAAATGCCCAGAAGTATGACCGGCTACGGCCGCTCAATGAAATCATACGGTTCTCACGAGATAACAGTTGAAGTAAGAGCCGTAAACCACAGATTTTTTGAATTCAACTGCAGACTCCCTCGCCAGTATTCTTTCCTTGAGGAAAAGCTCAAATCGCTCTTTGCAACCAAGATCAGCCGAGGAAAGGTCGAAGCATACGTTTCAATCGTCTGCACCGACGGCTCCGATGCTTTGGTGACGGTCAACTCCGCTCTTGCAAAGGCTTATATTGATGCCTTGAGGGGTGCCAATGAGGAACTTGCGCTTAATGACGATCTGACACTCTCTCAGCTTTTCCGTATGAGCGACGTTTTCAGCGTTACCAAGGTTGAGACCGACGAGGACGAGCTTTGGAAAATGGTCAGCGAGACCGCAAACGAAGCGCTTGACAGTTTCATTTCAATGCGTGCCGTTGAAGGAACAAGACTTGCAGAGGATATCTTAGGTAAGCTTTCTTATATCGAGGAAACCGTTGAAAAGATCGAGACCCGTTCTCCCGACGTTACGAAGGAATACAGAGAAAAGCTATACGCCAAGCTCTCTTCATTGCTTGAAGATAAAAACCTCGACGAATCGAGAATACTCACTGAGGCGGCAATCTTTGCTGATAAGACCGCTGTTGACGAGGAGCTTGTAAGACTTCGCAGTCACATTGCTCAGTACCGTGAGCTGTTAAAGCTTGACGAGCCTATCGGTAAGAAACTTGACTTCCTGATTCAGGAGATGAACCGTGAGGTCAACACCACCGGCTCGAAATGCTCTGACCTTACCATCACCCATATGGTCGTTGATCTGAAGAGTGTGATCGAAAAGATCCGTGAACAGATCCAGAACATCGAATAAGGCTGGTGCTGATATGGATATGTTAAACATCGGATATTCCTGCTACGTTTCAAAAGCAAGGATCATCGCCGTAATCGCCCCCGATTCTTCTCCTGTCAAGCGTTTGATTCAGGAAGCAAGAGATAAAGGCACGCTCATAGATGCCACTTACGGCAAGAAAAATAAGGCTGTGATCGTTATGGACAGCGACCACATTATTCTATCCTCACGAACTGCCGATTATATTCTCGGCGGAAAGGATGAAGAAGATGAATAAAGGAATACTGTACGTCATTTCTGCTCCTTCCGGTTGCGGCAAGGGCACGATTCTTGCGGAGATCTTTAAGCGTATGGATAATTTGCATTATTCTGTTTCTGCGACAACGAGAGGTCCCCGTGTGGGCGAGATTGACGGTGTGAATTATTATTTTTCCACCCGTGAAGAATTTGAAGAAATGATCGATAACGGCGGAATGCTTGAATATGCCGAGTTTTGCGGAAACTATTACGGAACTCCTAAGGCTAAGGTGCTCGAAAAGTTAGATGCGGGCATCAGCGTAATTCTGGAGATCGAAACGATTGGCGCAATGAAGGTTAAGGAAGCTTATCCGGAAGCCGTGCTTATATTCATCCTGCCGCCCAGTGTTGATACATTAAGACAAAGACTTATCAACAGAGGAACTGAAGCTTTGGACGTTATTGAAAAGCGTGTAGGCGAAGCGGAGGCAGAGATCAAGAAGTCGTATAATTATGACTTTGTCATCATAAATGATGACTTAAACGAGGCTGTTGACGGACTTGAACTGATAATGAAGTCTGTTAAGTATATGACCAAAATCAACAATGAAACTATTGAAGGAGTGCTGAATTAATATGTTAAGACCTTCCAGCTCACAGATTCTCAAGAACGGCGAGAGTACATACTCTTTGGTAATTGCCGTTGCAAAGCGTGCAAGAGATATTCTTGACGAAGCATATGATAACAAGACCATTATTGACGAAAAGCCTGTCAAGACCGCAGTTGAGCAGTTTGCAAACGGTGAATACAGACTTATCGAGGATCCTGCATTAAGAAATAAGTAATGTCAAAACAATGCTGAAAGGAGAGATGATATTGATTGCTATGCATGCAGCAAAGGTCGTATTATCCTCCACGGCATACGGTTTTGATATTGAATATACCTACAAGTATCCCGACGTACTTTGCGGTGTCCTTCGTCCGGGAATGAGAGTTTTGGTTCCCTTCGGAAAAGGCAATGCAAAGCGTGTGGGTCTTGTAACGAGGGTATATGAAAAAGAACAGCCCGATCCCGCTTTAAAGCCCATTATCAGCATCATCGACAAAGAACCGCTTATCGACGATGAACTGATGGAGCTTGTATATTGGCTCAAAGACAACACCTTTTGCACCTACTTTGAGGCGTTCAGAACAATTATCCCTTCGGGTTATTCGGTGATTCATCAAAGCGTATACAGCTTGGCTAATTCAAAACCCGATATGGAACTGACCGATGAGGAAAACGCTCTTTACAAAGCGCTTTTGTCCGCAACAGATAAAAAGGAATTTGACTCGATCATTTCAAATGAAGCTGCGGGAAAGACCAAGATCATAGACAGCCTTGTAGATAAAGGTGTTCTGGAGCTTACAGACGAATTTAAGCGCAGAGTGGGCGATGAAACGGTCAGAATGATACGTTTGTCCGATGACTTCATCAGCGGCGAGCTTAAAGCTAACCCTACTGCAAAACAGAAGCTTGTCATTGAGTTTTTGGAAGAAAACACAAGCGCATCCGTCAAGGAGACCTGCTATATTCTGAGCGTCACTCAAACGATAATCAATAATATGCTCAAAAGCGGAATTTTGCAGGATTATTCCTATGAAACCTTCCGCACGCCCGAGTATTCTGCAAGCGGATTCACTTCTCCGGATGATATTGCCCTCAACGATGAACAGCAAGCCGCATTTGACGGCATTTTAAAGCTGATTAACGAAGGTAAGCCTGCCGGTGCGTTGCTTCGGGGTGTTACCGGAAGCGGAAAGACCGCTGTATTCATCAAGCTGATTGACTCGGTCATCAGATCGGGAAAGGGTGCGATGCTTCTTGTCCCTGAAATTTCGCTGACTCCTCAGCTCGTCGGCAAGTTTAAGTCGATGTTCAAGGATACGGTGGCGGTCATCCATTCAAGCCTGTCCTTAGGTCAGCGCCTTGATGAATTCAAGCGTATCAGGCGCGGCGATGCAAAGATAGTTATCGGCACGAGAAGTGCCGTCTTCGCTCCGCTTAAAAACATCGGCATCATTATTATGGACGAAGAAGGGGAGTCCTCGTATAAAAGCGATGCCTCTCCGAGATACCACGCAAGAGACGTCGCCATTCATAGAGCCGGCGTACACAGCGCAGTCTTGCTTATGGCTTCGGCAACTCCTTCTCTTGAATCCTATTATTTCGCAAAGAATGGCAGATACAGTCTGTTTGAGCTTAAAAACAGATTTAACAATTCTTCGCTCCCTCAAGTAGTGGTTGCAGATATGACGACCGAAGCGGAGATCGGAAATTACGGCTTCTTCTGCGAGGATCTGATAAAGAGCGTATCCGAGGCTGTTCAAAACGGCAAGCAAGCGATATTGCTGTTAAACCGACGGGGATATAACACGCATATAACCTGTCATAGCTGTCAGCAGCCAGTAAAGTGCCCGAATTGCGCTGTTCCGTTGACGTATCACAAAGCCAACGGCAAGCTTATGTGCCACTATTGCGGGTATTCTGCGGTGTTCAACGAAGCTTGCCCCGATTGCGGCAGCAAGCTTGTCAAAGCTTCGGGATTGGGCACGCAACTTTTGGAAGAAGAACTTGAACACGCTTTCCCTAATGCAAGAATTCTGCGTATGGATGCCGATACCACCTATTCGAGATATGCCTACGAGCAGAAGTTCAAAGCCTTTGAAAACGGTGAATATGACGTAATGGTCGGCACGCAGATGATCGCAAAGGGACTTGATTTCCCAAACGTTACCGTTGTGGGTGTCATCAGCCTTGATAATTCGCTCTTTGCGGGTGATTATAAAAGCTATGAACGCACCTTCTCTTTGCTTACTCAGGTAGTCGGCAGAGGCGGAAGAGGCGAGCACAAGGCGGTAGCTTATCTTCAGACGTTCGTTCCCGATCATCATATAATCACGCTTGCGTCAGATCAGGACTATGAGGGCTTTTACGAACAGGAGATAGCGCTCAGAAAAGAGCTTATATATCCGCCGTTTTGCGATCTCTGTGCAATATATTTCTCTTCTCCCATAGAGCTTGATGCCATAAGGGCTTCAAATGCTTTTTTGGATATGATGAAGCAAAAGCTCGTGCAGTATAAGGACAAGTTCCCGCTTCGTGTATTAGGCCCTGCCAAATCGGGTCAAGGAAAGATAAATAACCGATATAAATACGTTTTAACGCTAAAATGCCGCAACACGAAGGTGTTCAGAAGCTATATTTCAGAGCTTCTTATCGCGGCATCAAAGGATAAAAGATTTTCAAACGTGAGAGTTTATGCCGATATTAACGGCGATATCAACTGATTTTGAAAGGATGTAATTACTTTATGGCAATTAGAAAAGTTGTAATCGACGGAGATCCCATTCTTTTGAAAGTTTGCAAGCCTGTCGAAAAGTTTGATTCAAGACTTTGGCAGCTTTTGGATGATATGAAGGATACGATGTATGATGCAGAAGGCGTCGGTCTTGCTGCGCCACAGGTCGGAATCATCAGACGAGTCGTCGTAATCGACGTTGGCGAAGGCTTCTATGAGCTTATAAACCCCGAGATCATCGAGTGCTCAGAGGAAACGCAGTACGGTACCGAAGGCTGCTTGTCATATCCCGAGCTTTACGGATACGTAACAAGACCTATGACCGTTAAGTTTAAAGCACAGAACCGTTTCGGCGAATGGTACGAGATGGAAGTCAGCGGCTTGTTTGCAAGATGCGTCTGCCACGAGCTCAACCATTTGGACGGCATCACTCTTCCCGCAAATATTGAGGCTCCTTACGTGCCTGAGGAAGAAGATTCCGAAGAATAATCTGAATATTAAGGAGATATCCGATGAATATAGTATTTATGGGAACACCTGATTTTGCTATCCCGACGCTTAAGGCGCTGATCGAAAGCAACCATAACGTTATGGCAGTGTTCACCCAGACTGATAAACCCAAGGGCAGAGGAATGAAGCTCACTCCCTCGCCTGTAAAGGAACTTGCCTTGACGCATAACATCCCTGTTTATCAGCCGAATTCTTTGAAAAAAGAGACCGAAACATACACCCCGATTCTCAAAGAGCTTGATCCCGATTGCATCGTTGTCGTTGCTTACGGCAAGATCTTGCCTCCCGAGGTGCTTGAAATTCCCCGACTCGGCTGTGTGAACGTTCACGGCTCGCTTTTGCCCAAGTACCGCGGCGCCGCTCCGATTCAGTGGACGGTTTTGAACGGCGATGAATACGGCGGTGTCACCACGATGCTTATGGCAGAGGGAATGGACACGGGCGATATGCTGCTCAAGAGCGCTGTCAAGGTCGGTGAAAATGAAACTTCCGCCGAGCTTTATGACAGACTTTCGTACGTCGGCGCAGAGCTGCTGATCGAAACGCTTGATAAGCTTGAAAAGGGTGAGATTACTCCCGAGGCGCAGAATGAAGCCGAGGCGACACTTGCTCCGATGCTTTCAAAAGAGCTTTGTCCCGTTGATTTTTCCAAGACTGCAAAGGAAGTTCACTCTCAGATTTGCGGCTTGTCCGATTGGCCTTGCGCTACCGCAATGCTCGACGGCAAAAAGCTCAAGCTCTACCGCTGTGAGATCGTGAACGGAAATTCATCATCTCATCAATCGGGTGAGATAGTAAATGAAAAAGACTTTACCGTTGCCTGCGGTGAGGGATATATCAGAATAACCGAACTTCAGGCTGAAGGTTCCAAACGTATGCCAACCAACGCCTATCTTCTCGGCAGACCCGTTAAGAAGGGCACAGTTTTAAACTGATAAGGAGAAATATGCCTTTTTTCTATTTTGATCCAACTTATATCGTTTTGCTCCCTGCATTGATCTTTTCAATGTATGCACAATTTAAAGTAAACTCAACTTACGGTAAGTATTCTAAGGTTGACAACCGAAACGGCTATACCGCTGCAGAGGTTGCAAGAAGAATCCTTGACGCCAACGGTCTGTATGATATTGAGATCAGACACATTTCGGGAAATCTCACCGATAATTATAACCCTTCAACTAACGTTATCTCCCTGTCTGATTCCGTATATTCAAGCAAATCTGTTGCGGCTATCGGCGTTGCCGCTCACGAATGCGGTCATGCGGTGCAGTACGCTATGGGATACACACCTATCAAGATACGAAGCGCACTCGTTCCGGTCACCAATTTCGGTTCCAGCGCAGGAATGATACTTCTTTTGATCGGACTTTTGTTCTCAAGCTATAATCTTGCGATGCTGGGTATTTTGCTTTATTCTTTAATGGCTGTATTCCAGGCTGTTACATTGCCCGTTGAGTTCAATGCGAGCCGTCGTGCTCTTGATACTCTTGATTCGGACGGAATTCTTTGCTCGGATGAGCTTCCGTATGCTAAGAAGGTCTTGTCTGCTGCGGCAATGACCTACGTTGCAGCGCTTCTTTCGAGCATTGCTACGATATTCAGACTCCTGCTTATTGTCGGCGGAGGAAGGAGAAGACGTAACTGATGCAGACACCACGCGAAATATGCTTAAAGCTGCTGGTATCGACCTTTAAAAACGAAAGCTATTCCAATATTGCTCTTGACAAGACCCTTAACCGATATCCCGCTTTGAGCGACGTTGACAAACGTTTCATTTCGGCGCTTTATTACGGAGTTATCGAACGTGCGATAACCCTTGATGCGATAATTGCAAAATATTCATCACGGCCCGTGGATAAGCTTTCCGATGCCGTGCGTGAGATTTTGAGAATGGGCATCTATCAGCTTTTATATATGAACTCCGTACCTGACAGTGCGGCAGTTAATGAAAGCGTAATTTTAACAAAATCAAACAAAAATCCCGCAGTTTCGGGATTTGTAAACGCTCTTTTGCGAAGCTTCATCCGTGACGACAAGAAGCTGCCGTTGAACGGCAACAAGCTTCACGATATGTCGATCGAGTATTCCTGTCCCGAGTGGCTGGTTTCAATGTGGCTTAAGGATTACGGCGAAAAGACCGCAGTTTCAATGCTTTCCTCGTCGATAGGTAAGCCGCCCGTAACCGCAAGACTTAATACCTGCAATTTTTCCTTCGATGAAATTGTTTCATCGTTAGAAGCCGAAGGTGTAAGCCGGCGCAAGGTTGACGCTGTTGATAACTGCGTTGAGCTGTTCGGTGTCGGCTCTGTCGAAAAGCTCGAAAGCTATAAAAACGGTATGTTCCATATTCAGGACGTTTCCTGCCAGATATGCTGCCAAGAACTTGATGCAAAGCCCGGCGAAACTGTTTTGGATATGTGCTCGGCTCCCGGAGGAAAGGCATTTACTATCGCTGAGATGATGAATAACGAAGGCAAAGTTCTTGCGTTTGATCTTCATCAGAAGCGTGCCGATCTGATTAGATCGGGCGCTGAAAGGTTAGGCCTTAGTTGCGTAAGCGCATCTGCAAACGATGCAAAATCGTTCAATGCAGATTTGCCTTATGCAGATAGAGTTTTGTGCGACGTTCCTTGCTCGGGTCTTGGTGTGATCCGCCGCAAGCCTGAGATCAAATACGGCGACAAAGAACAGTTTGCAAGACTCCCCGAAGTGCAATATGCAATTCTTTCAACGTCGTCTCAGTACGTAAAAGACGGCGGAATACTCGTATATTCCACCTGCACCGTTAACAGACGGGAAAACGACGAAGTGTGCGAAAAATTCCTTAGTGAGCACACCGATTTTGAACCTGTAAAGTTAGACCGCTTTACAGATTATAAAGTAACCATAACCCCCGATATGTTCAACAGCGACGGGTTCTTCATTGCAAAGTTCAGACGAAAAGGGTGATCATCATTACCGACATTCTATCGCTCACGCTTGATGAGCTAACCGAAAAACTGCTTGAAATCGGCGAAAAGAGATTCCGTGCCCAGCAGATATATGAGTGGCTTCACGCCAAGCGTGTCAGCTCATTTGACGATATGACCAACCTCTCGCTTTCTTTGCGTGAAAAGCTTTCCGAAAACTTTTATATCGGTTCGCTCCGAGTTGTGAGAAAGCTTGAATCCAAAATCGACGGCACCGTTAAGATGCTTTATGAGCTTTCTGACGGAAACCACGTTGAAACCGTTTTAATGAGCTATGAGCACGGCGATTCGCTTTGCGTATCAACGCAGGTCGGCTGTAAAATGGGTTGCCGCTTCTGTGCATCCACCATTGCGGGCTTCAAGCGAAATCTCGAAGCGTCTGAAATTCTTTTACAGCTTTATGAAACCGAGCGGTCAACCGGCAGAAAGGTTTCAAGCATTGTTTTAATGGGAATCGGCGAGCCGCTTGATAATTACGACAACGTTGTCAAGTTCCTTAACCTTCTTTCAAGCGAGAAGGGAACGAATATGAGTCTGCGCCACGTGTCGCTTTCGACCTGCGGACTTGTGGATAGGATATATGACCTTTCTGCTCTCGATCTGGGACTTACGCTGTCCATTTCCCTGCACGCAACTAACGACAGGAAACGCAGCGAGCTTATGCCTGTCAACAACCGATACCGTATCGACGAGTTGATGAAGGCTTGCCGTGATTATTTTAAAAAGACGGGCAGACGGATCTCCTTTGAATATGCCCTGATCGACGGCGAAAACGACTCACTTGATGATGCTAAGGCACTTAGCCGACTTATCGGCGGAATGCCGTCGCACGTAAATATTATCCCCGTAAATAAGATCAAAGAACGAGAGTACCGTTCCGATCGATCTGCTGCTCAGAGATTTTGCAAAATGCTTTGCGATCTGGGTGTCAATGCAACTGTGAGAAGAACGCTCGGCTCCGACATAGACGCTGCCTGCGGGCAGTTAAGACGTGAATACGAGATATAAGAAAGGCGGTGAGAGATTTGTTCGTTTTAGGAAAAACAGATATAGGTAGATTCCGTGATGAGAATCAGGACAGATTCAGAGTTTCGATGATTGATGATAACACCTCTGTTGCTGTTGTATGCGACGGTATGGGCGGCGCAAAAAGCGGCGGACTTGCGGGTGATATCGCATCTGACATCGTATATGAAAGACTGTGTCTTAGCTACCGTGCTGATATGGAACCCAAAAGTATAAAGTCGTTGCTTATTTCTGCATTTTCTGCCGCCAACAGCGTGGTATACAGAAGAAGTCACGATGAGGAAGAAAACAGCGGTATGGGCACCACCTGCGTTGCGGCTCTTGTACATAACGATACGGCAAGCATTGCAAGCGTCGGCGATTCCAGAGCTTATCTGCTTAATGAGAATGGCATAACGCAGATCACAAACGACCATACGGTCGTTGAATATCTCCACTCGAAGGGCGTTATCAACGAGGACGAGATGAGATCTCACCGTATGAAAAACCTCATAACCCGTGCAATCGGAATTGAGGAAACTGTTGACGTTGATTATTTTGAAGTGGACGTTCCTCACGGGAGCATTCTTCTTATATGTACCGACGGTCTGACAAACTATTGCTCCGATGAATTGATATACAGCATCGTATATAAGCATCCTCTTGAACAGGCTACCAACGAGCTTATTGAATACTCAAACACCCGAGGCGGCAAGGATAACATTACCGTAGTTCTTATTTCCCGCTGAAATGATTTAATGATTCGCAGAAGGATATGATAAAATGGATAATTATATTGGTCTGAAACTTGACGGAAGATATGAAGTCGTTCAGCTTATAGGTGTCGGCGGTATGGCTGACGTTTATAAGGGTATCGACATAATGGAAAACCGAGTTGTAGCCGTTAAAATACTTAAAAATGAGTATTGCGAAAACGAGGAGTTCATCAAAGCGTTCCGTAACGAAAGCAAAGCTATCGCCGTTCTTTCCCATCCGAATATCGTTAAGATATACGACGTCGGATACGAGAACAAGATGCAGTATATCGTAATGGAATATATCGACGGCATTACCCTTAAGGAGTATATTGAAGAGCAGGGTCTTTTGAAATGGCGTGACTGCGTTCATTTCACCATTCAGATCCTCAGAGCGCTTCAGCTTGCCCACGACAGAGGCATAATTCACCGTGATATCAAGCCTCAGAACGTTATGATAATGTCTGACGGCAGCATTAAGGTGATGGACTTTGGAATTGCGAGATTCTCCCGTTCCGATTCCGGACATAATGATGAAAAAACGATGGGCTCCGTTCATTATGTTTCTCCCGAGCAGGCAAGCGGTTCAAGAACCGACGAGCGAAGCGATATCTATTCCGTCGGCGTAATGATGTATGAAATGCTTACGGGCAGAAAGCCCTTTGACGGCGAAACGCCCGTTGAAGTTGCGCTCAAGCATATGAACGAGGAACCCAAGCTGCCCACGGAGTACGTTACCACCTTATATAACGGACTCGAAGAGATAATTCTTCGTGCTATGGAGAAGGACGTTTCAAGGAGATATCAGTCTGCCTCCAGCATGATCAGAGATATTGAAGCGTTTAAGCTCGATCAGAGCATCGTTTTCGGTTATAAGGAGACTGCTTCGTCAAAATCGCAGGCTTCTAAGCCTTTGAACTCTATCAAAAACAAGCTGTCAGGCGTTAGTGTTCCTTCGTTTAAACTTCCGCAAAAGAAAAAGAAGATAAAGGAAGCCGTTTCCGAGGAACCGGAAGAATACTATTATGACGAATATGAGGACGAGGAAGAATATGACGATGAGCCTCGGTTCTCATACGTTCTTCCGATACTCGCCGCAGTTGCCTGCACCGTGATCATTGTTGCAACTATGTTCGTTGCGAACGTCATTCTGGGTGCCTTCAAAACCACACCGTCATCATCAAACGATTATACGATGCCTCAGCTCATCGGTATGAACTATTATGAGGCGCGTGCGCTGTATACCGATATTCAGCTTGTTGCAAGCGAAGAATATAATTCCGAGTATGAAGCCGGAGAGATCGTATATCAGGAAAAGGCTGAGGGCAGAATCGTTAAGATCGGTGATACCATTAAGGTGACCGTCAGCAAGGGTACACGAATGGTGAACGTTCCCGACGTAGTGGGATATCACTATAACTCTGCTTATGCGGCTCTCTCGGGAGAAGAGCTTTCCGTTCTCCGAATCGAGATGGAAAGTGATGATATCGCCGCAGGATACGTTATCAAGACCGATCCGTCTTCCGGCTCTACGGTTGAAGAGAGAACTACCGTAATGGTCTACGTCAGCCTCGGCTCGTCTACGGAAGATACCGTCGTACCCGACGTAACCGGTATGACCGTTTCTGAAGCGGAGGATGAGATCACAAATGCTCACCTGATTCCCAAGGTTCAGTACGTTGAATCAAGCGAGCCTTTGGATACGGTCATTTCCCAGAACTTTGCCGCAGGCGACACCGTAACGAGAGATACCGTCGTAACTCTGTATGTTTCCGACGGAAGCGGAATAATATCAGACCCCTTCAATGAAGAAATTATTGAAGATCCGTTTGACGATACCGTAATTCCCGGTATACCCGATCAGACGATGGTAATAACCGTAGACATTCCCGCAAATATCAGAAACACTTATTATCTTACCTTCATTGACCAGGCTACGGGCGCTGAGGTCGCAGCTACCGAAACGGTTACTTCCGCACAATCAGGAACATCCTTACCAATCGTCGTTTCGGGAAGCGGAACGATGGATATAATCGTTGAAGTCAAGAGTTATAATACGGGAATAAGAACCTCTCTTGCCACATACACAGTCGATTTTAACTCCGGAACGTCATATTGTAAGGATTACTACCAAAATGCGTTCACGATCATTGATATGATATTCTGATGAGTATGACTATTTTGAACGGAACTATAATCAGCTCTCTGGGCGGCACGTTTAAGGTTGCCGCACAGGGAAGCGAATATATCTGCAAGGCGAGGGGAGTATTCAGAAACCGTCAGATCACTCCCATTTGCGGAGATAACGTAACTGTTGAGATCGACCCGTTAAGCGGCGAAGGAATGATCACGGACGTTCTTGAGCGTAAAAACGAGATCATACGTCCGCCGCTTGCCAATCTCGATCAGCTCGTATTTGTTATATCCACCTGCGAGCCGTACCCGAATCTTTTGCTTTTGGATAAATTTCTCGCTGTGTCGATATATAAAAATATCAGCCCTGCGATCGTCTTTACAAAAACCGACAAAGCGCCTGCTGATGAATATGTGAAGATATACTCTGACATATTCCCGACGTTTTGTGTAGATAACAGCACGGGCGAGGGCGTTGAACGGGTAAAGGAGCTTCTTCGTGACAAGTTTTCTGCCTTTACGGGTAATTCGGGGGCAGGGAAGTCAACGCTGTTGAATAACATCTGTCCGAACCTTGATCTTGCCACAAACGAGATCAGCCGAAAGCTCGGACGAGGAAAACACACCACCCGCCGTGTCGATATTTACCCTCTTGCCGACGGCGGTTACGTTGCGGATACCCCAGGCTTTTCCACCTTTAACACACAGATGTATGACACCATAATGAAACAAGACCTTGCCGACTGTTTCCCTGAATTCGATGAACATCTCGGTAAATGCCGTTTTCAGGACTGTTCTCACACCAAAGAACAGGGATGTGCGGTTTTGCAAGCGCTAAACGACGGCTTGATCTCCAGATCCCGTCACGACAGCTATTGCGCTATGTACGCAGAATCGGCGCAGATTAAGCCTTGGGAGGTTAAAAACTCCAAGCGTTAGCAATTTTATGGCTCGGGAATATTATGTTATTAGCAATTGCTGCAAATACATACGGGAGGCAATAATATGAAAATTGTCGTTGCAAAGCCGGGCAGATTTTTAGGCGGAATTTTGCGTATGATCTTCGGGATCAAAAAAGAAAAAGAATCGTCTTACTGATGATACCCCTTCGAAAATACGAAGGGGTATCGTTATATTCGGGATTTTTTATCATATGATTAGATATGATAACTGTAAAGCTAAAAAACTTAACACTCAAATTCTGCTTTGGATTCTTCTTCGTTCTTGCAATATCTGCCGCTACTTTTGAATCGTACACCGCTTTTTCTCTTTTATTCTGCATTTTTCACGAGTTGGGTCATCTTCTTTTGATGTTTGTATTCGGCATCAGGATAAACGAGATCAAATTTTACGGAGCAGGGATAAAAATATCGGCTGATAATTTGGAAGCACTTGATATATCAAAGCGGGCAACCGTTTATCTTGGCGGCTGCATCACCAATTTTTTGTTTGCGGGATTTTTCTTTGTCATCGGCTCACAGGATCTTGCGCTCACGAATCTTATCATCGGCTGCTTCAACCTTTTGCCGATATCATACTTTGACGGCGGAAAGCTTTTGGAGCTTATTCTGCCGAAGCAGAAGCTTGCAAGAAAGGCTGTATCCTGCATCTGTTCCGCATTTGCCTTTTCTGTCCTATTATATTCAGCTATATCGCTTCTTCGTCAAGAGGGTGTTTATTATGTCGTGGTTCTTGTATTCATCGTGCTATGTGAATTGCTCGAATGATTTGCAATCTTTTTGAAAGTGTGATACAATATACCAGATGACCAAAACGGAGGATGTTTATGGATTTAAGAGATAAAATTGAACGCCTTGCCCTTCGCTCAATGAAGCCGTCAAGATATATCGGCGGCGAAGTGGGAAGCGTTATTAAAGATAAATCGAAGGTGGACGTCAGATTTGCCTTTTGCTTTCCCGATACATACGAAGTCGGAATGAGCCACCTCGGCATGAAGATTCTCTACGGACTGAAGAATTCCCGTGAGAATTACTGGTGTGAGCGTGTTTTTGCGCCCGAAAAAGATTTTGAAAAGATCATGCGTGAAAACGATATTCCGCTTTATGCTCTTGAAAGCCTCGACCCTATCAAGGAATTCGATTTCATTGGTTTCACTTTGCAATATGAGCTTAGCTATACCAACGTTTTGAATATGCTCGACCTCGCAGGATTAAATGTGAAGGCTTGCGAAAGAGGGGAGAACGACCCCATTGTTGTTGCGGGTGGACCATGTGTTTGCAATCCCGAACCCCTTTGCGATTTTATTGATCTGTTCATTCTCGGCGAGGGTGAAGAGGTCAATTTGGAGCTTATGGATCTCTACTGCGAGATGAAAAAGCAAGGATGCACGAAGTCGGAGTTCTTAAAAGAAGCCTGCAAGATCGAGGGAATTTACGTTCCTTCATTCTATGACGTTATCTATAACGACGACGGAACAGTCAATGCGATCGTTCCTCGAAACAATGCGCCGATGCCTATTAGAAAGCGCATAATTGCTGATTTTGACAAGGTATATTACCCCGATTATTTCGTCGTTCCGTTCACCGATATCGTTCACGACAGAGCGGTCGTTGAAGTTTTGCGTGGATGTATAAGAGGCTGCCGTTTCTGTCAGGCGGGATATATCTATCGCCCCTTCCGTGAAAAGCAGACGGATACCATCGCTAAACAGACCAAAGCGCTTTGCGAGCAGACGGGATATGAGGAAGTATCCCTTTCTTCTCTTTCAACCAGCGACCATCCCGACATTGAAAATCTCCTTTCAACCTTGGTGGATTATACCGATGGCGAAAAGGTAAATCTCTCGCTTCCTTCATTGCGTGTTGACAGCTTCAGCGAGGAGATCCTAGAGAAGATAAGCCGTGTAAGAAAATCGGGTCTTACCTTTGCCGCAGAAGCAGGCACCCAGCGCCTTCGTGACGTTATTAACAAAAACATCACCGAAGAAGAGATCATGGACACCTGCAAGCTTGCATTTATGGGCGGATATTCAAACGTTAAGCTCTACTTTATGATGGGTCATCCCACCGAAACGGATGAGGACATCATCGGAATTGCAACACTTGCACGCAAGATTCAGGATCTGTTCTATGAGATCAACAGAGGAGTCAAGGGCAAATATTTGAGCATCAACGTTTCTTGCGCCACGTTCGTTCCCAAGCCTTTCACACCATTTGAATTTGAAGCGCAGGACACCCGTCAGCTCATCTTACATAAGCAAGAGCTTTTGACAAAGAGCTTGCATTCAAAGCATATTAAGCTTTCATATCACAGCATTCAGGTCAGCCTGCTTGAAGCTGTTCTCGCAAGGGGTGACCGCCGTCTGGGCGAGGTAATGTATAAAGCCTGGCAAAAGGGCTGTTACTTCGACGGTTGGGACGAGCACTTCCGCTTTGACAAATGGCTTGAAGCCTTTGAAGAATGTAACATCGACCCCGAGTTTTACGCTTGCCGCAAGCGTGAATATGACGAAATTATGCCCTGGTCGCATCTTGATTACTATATTTCAAGAAACTTCTTAATTCGTGAGAACAAGAAGGCGCACAACGCCGAAACGACGCCCAACTGTGCCGAAAAGTGTGCGGGTTGCGGAATCAGAAAAGAATGCGGAGGTACTTACTGTGGTTAAGGATTATTATGACGTAAGAGCCGTATTCAAAAAGACGGATAGAGCGATTTATATCTCACATCTTGACTTGATGCGTGTAATGCAGCGAACCTTCAAGCGTGCGAAGCTTCCCGTCTGGTTCACCAAAGGCTATAACCCCCACGTATATTTAATGTTCTCGCTTCCGCTTTCTCTGGGTGTATCCAGCGATTGCGAGGTTATGGACTTCGGCATTGATATGAGCGCAGGCAAGCCCGACTTTGAACAGCTTAAATCTGATCTGAACAAGGCTTTGCCCGCCGGTCTTGAAGTCGTTAAAATGTATGAGCCGATTATGCCTCATACGGTTATCGGCTCTTGTGATTACACAGTTAAATTTATAAGCGACTCTCCTGCAAAGACTGTTGAAGCCAAGTTTAACGAGTTTATGTCGCAGGAATCGATCCTTGTTGAAAAGCGTGCCAAGGTAAATATGAAAAAGACGATGGTAACTGTCGATATCAAGCCGGATATCGAGGTCATTTCGTCATCTACCGACAGCGGAAACTTCGAGATTTCCTTGCATCTTCCCGCAGGAATCAAACATTCGCTGAACGTCGTAGCAGTGGCAAATGCCTTTGAAGAGTTCTGCGATAGTGAATTTAATAAGATATGTCTAAATCGCACAAAAATCTATGACACAAACGGCGACGATTTTATATAATACACTATTGCGCCGAGCGAACGGTTGTGTTATAATATTTAAGCATTTGAGTTCCGCTGTATATTCGCTGTACAGTGGGGTTTAATGTGAAAGCCAAACGGCAAAACATTAAAGCGGGTAGTCCTCTGACTTTGCTAAGCGGTCCGCCAAGGCCGATAAGAAGTGTATGAATATCTGAAAATTTTCAAGGAGGAATTTTAAAGTGGATGCTTTAAAAATCATTGCAAACTCAAGTTTGAAGGCTGAAACTCCCAAGTTCAACGTTGGTGACACCGTAAGAGTTTCCGTAAGAATTCAGGAAGGCGACAAGTCCAGAATTCAGGTGTTCGAAGGAACAGTAATTGCTAAGAAGCACGGCGGCGTACAGGAGACCTTCACCGTTCGTAGAGTAGCTCACGGCTGTGGCGTAGAGAGAGTTTTCCCTCTTCATTCGCCCGTTGTTGAGAAGGTTGAAGTTGTCAGACTCGCTAAGGTCAGAAGAGCTAAGCTCTACTACCTCAGAGACAGAGTCGGTAAGGCTGCTAAGACTAAGGACGCAATCAGATAATTTGAGCAAAACAAAAGGAGTCGTTCAAACGGCTCCTTTTTGTTTTA
>CAYWXA010000026.1:9224-18885 GCA_964462175.1 uncultured Oscillospiraceae bacterium | reverse complement strand
AAGATGATCGGCAAGCCGGTCTCTCTCAAAATCTTTGAGGTTAAGTCTCCCGACCTCGACGCTACATTGGTAGCTGAAAAGATCGCCCTCGACCTCGAAAACAGAGTTGCTTTCAGAAGAGCAATGAAGGGCGCAATCGGAAGAGCAATGAAGCTCGGCGCTCGCGGTATCAAGATCAAGGCTTCCGGCCGTTTGGCAGGTGCTGAAATCGCAAGAAGCGAAACATATCACGAAGGTACCATTCCGCTCCAGACCATCAGAGCTGACATCGACTACGGTACTGCAGAAGCTGCAACCACCTACGGCAGAATCGGCGTTAAGGTTTGGATCTATAAGGGCGAAGTTTTGAAGGGCGAAGCTGCACAGCAGGAAAGACCCGAAAGAAAGCGCCGCAACAACAACGACAGACGTCCTCGCAACAACGAGAACAGACGTCCCAGAGAAAGAAGAGAAGGAGGTAACAAGTAATGCTACTTCCAAAGAGAGTTAAATACCGTAAGCAGCAGCGCGGACGTATGACCGGTAAGGCAACCAGAGGTAACAAGGTTACCGACGGACAGTACGGTTTGCAGGCACTTCAGCCCGCTTGGATCACTTCCAACCAGATTGAAGCAGCCCGTATCGCTATGACACGTTATATCAAGCGTGGCGGTCAGGTATGGATCAAGATCTTCCCTGACAAGCCTGTAACAGGTAAGGCACTCGGTACTCGTATGGGTTCCGGTAAGGGTACTCCCGAATACTGGGTAGCTGTAGTTAAGCCCGGCAGAGTAATGTTTGAAATCGCCGGCGTAAGTGAAGAAGTTGCAAGAGAAGCTATGCGTCTTGCTATGCACAAGCTTCCTATCAAGTGCAAGTTCGTAACCAAAGAAGAAACGGGTGGTGAGCAATAATGAAAGCTAACGAAATCAAAGAGATGTCCGTTGTTGAACTCAACAACAAGCTCGTCGAACTTAAGAAGGAGCTTTTCAACCTTCGTTTCCAGCACGCTGTAAATCAGCTTGACAACCCCATGAGACTCAAGGCTGTAAAGAAGGATATTGCTCGTATCAAGACCTTCATTCGTGAACAAGAGTCCAAGTAATTGATAAAGGAGGATTTACTGTGAGCGAAAGAAATCTCAGAAAGACAAGAGTGGGTAAGGTCGTATCCAACAAAATGGACAAGACCATCGTAGTTGCAATCGAAGACAATGTAATGCACCCCCTCTACAAGAAGATCGTTAAGAGAACAGTCAAGTTCAAGGCTCATGATGAAAACAACGTTTGCAACATCGGCGACAAGGTTGAGATCATGGAAACAAGACCTATCTCCAAGGATAAGAGATGGCGCCTTGTTAAGGTCATTGAGCAGGCTAAGTAATCTTTAATAAGTAGGGTGAGACCGCAAAGCGGTACTCAGATTTCTTAAAATACTGAAAGGAGGAACTTACTGTGATACAAATGCAGACAAGACTCAAGGCTGCTGATAACACAGGTGCTAAGGAACTTATGTGCATCAGAGTTTTGGGCGGTACACGCAGAAAGTACGCTAACATCGGTGACGTCGTCGTTGCTTCCGTCAAGAAGGCAGCTCCCGGCGGTATCGTTAAGAAGGGCGACGTTGTTAAGGCAGTAATCGTTCGTTCAGCTAAGGGTCTTCGTCGTGAGGATGGAACCTACATCCGTTTCGATGAAAACGCAGCTGTAATTATAAAAGAAGATAAAACACCCAGAGGAACCCGTATCTTTGGCCCTGTTGCCAGAGAACTCAGAGACAATGATTTCGTAAAGATCATGTCCTTGGCTCCCGAGGTACTTTAATTCGGAGGTGTCGATTATTATGAATAAGATTCACGTTAAAACCGGCGACACCGTTAAGATCCTCACCGGTAAGGATAACGGCAAGACCGGTAAGGTTTTGGCTGTATCCCCCAAGGAGGGTAAAGTCATCGTTGAGGGACTCAACCTCGTAACCAAGCACGTTAAGCCCCGCAGACAGGGCGAAGCAGGCGGCATCGTTAAGGCAGAAGCTGCAATGTATGCTTGCAAGGTTCAGCTCGTTTGCCCCAAGTGCGACAAGGGTACGAGAGTTGCACACAAGATCGACGCTGACGGAAACAAGGTTAGAGTTTGCAAGCACTGCGGTGCTGAGATCAAGTAAGGAGGAGAAACATGGCTAGATTAAAAGAAATGTATGTCAGCGAAGTAGCTCCTGCTCTTATGAAGAAGTTCGGATATAAGAACGTTATGCAGATTCCCAAGCTCGACAAGGTAGTTATCAACGTTGCCTGCGGCGAAGCAAAGGAAAACTCCAAGGTAATCGAAGCAGTTTGCAACGACCTTGCTGCAATCACAGGCCAGAAGCCCATCGTTTGTAAGGCAAAGAAGTCAGTCGCTAACTTCAAGCTCCGTGAAGGCATGCCCATCGGCGTTAAGGTTACACTCAGAGCTGACAAGATGTATGAATTCGTTGACAGACTCTTCAACGTTGCGTTCCCCCGTGTTCGTGACTTCAAGGGCATCAACCCCAATTCATTCGATGGCAGAGGCAACTATTCGACCGGTATCAAGGAACAGCTTATCTTCCCTGAGATCGAGTTCGACAAGGTAGACAAGGTTCGTGGTATGGATATCAACTTCATCACCACTGCAAAGACTGACGAAGAAGCTAAGGAGCTGCTCGCATTGCTCGGCGCTCCCTTCGCAAAGTAATGAGGAGGAATACACATGGCTAAGAAGGCAATGGTTTTAAAACAGCAGGCAGAGCCTAAGTACTCCACCCGTGCTTACAACAGATGTAAGATCTGCGGAAGACCTCACGCTTATCTCAGAAAGTTCGGCGTATGCCGTATCTGCTTCAGAGAATTAGCACACGACGGTCAGATCCCAGGAGTTAAGAAGGCTAGCTGGTAAAATTTCAGCAAAGGAGGCAAAACGGTATGCAGATTACTGATACAATAGCTGACTTGTTGACCAGAATTCGCAACGCGAGTTCGGCAAAGCATGCTACAGTAGACGTTCCTGCTTCTAACGTCAAGAAGGCTATAACCGAGATCCTTCTCAATGAAGGTTACATCAAGGGTTATCAGGTCGTTGAGGACGGCAAGCAGGGTATTATAAGAATCACTCTCAAGTATGATGAGAACAGAACCCCCGTAATCTCCGGCATTAAGAGAGTTTCTAAGCCCGGTCTTAGAATCTACTCCAGCTGTGAGGATATGCCCAAGGTCATGAAGGGTCTTGGTGTTGCGATCGTGTCCACCTCTAAGGGCATCGTAACAGACAAGAAGGCCAGAGAGCTTGGCGTCGGCGGCGAAATTCTCGCATTCGTCTGGTAAGGAGGCTAATTATGTCAAGAATCGGTTTGAAGACCATTAGCGTTCCTGCAGGCGTAGAAATTAATGTTGCCGAGGGCAACCTCGTAACAGTTAAGGGCCCCAAGGGTACGCTCACCAAGAAGTTCAACCCCAATATGGGCATCAACGTTGAGAACGGCGTTATCACAGTAAGCCGTCCCAACGACGAAGCACAGTATAAATCTTTACACGGTTTGACAAGAACCCTCGTTGCCAACATGGTAGAGGGCGTAACAAACGGTTATTCCAAGACCCTTATTATTGAAGGTGTCGGCTATAGAGCTGCAAAGCAGGGCAAGGACGTTATCCTTAACCTCGGTTTCTCCAACCAGATCGTCGTATCTGAGTGCGAAGGAATCACATTGGCAGTTCCCCAGCCCAACCAGATCATTGTAAGCGGTATTGATAAGCAGCAGGTAGGTCAGTTTGCTTGTGAAGTGCGCGCTAAGCGTCCTCCCGAACCCTATAAGGGCAAGGGTATCCGCTATGACGGCGAAGTTATCATCCGCAAGGAAGGTAAGGCCGGCAAGGGTGGCAAGAAGTAATTAAAGGAGTGTAACAACTATGGTAAAATTAGTTGACAGAGCAAAAGCAAGAGCTCGCAGACACGCAAGAGTACGCGCTAAGATCAGCGGTACCGCTGCTTGCCCCAGACTCAACGTCTTCCGCTCTGCTAAGCACATCTATGCTCAGGTCATCGACGATGTTACCGGCACAACTCTTTGCGCTGCATCCAGCATGTCCAAGGGCTTTGAAGGAAACGGCGGAAACGTCGAAGGCGCAAAGAAAGTCGGCGCAATGATCGCTGAGCTTTGCAAAGAAAAAGGTATCGAAGAAGTCGTATTCGACAGAGGCGGTTATGTATATCACGGTCGTGTTCAGGCATTGGCTGACGGCGCTCGTGAAGGCGGCCTTAAGTTCTAAAAGGGAGGTAAATTATTTTGGCTAGAATAGATGCTTCAACATTGGAACTTACGATAGAGAATGTTGTTGCCATTAACCGTGTATCCAAGACGGTTAAGGGCGGTCGTATCATGAAGTTTGCTGCACTCGTTGTAGTAGGCGACGGTAACGGCACTGTCGGATTCGGTATCGGCAAGTCCGGAGAAGTTCCGGACGCTATCAGAAAGGGTATCGAAGACGCAAGAAAGAACCTTATCAAAGTTTCACTTAAGGGAACAACTATCCCCCACGAGATCGTCGGTAAGTACGGCGCAGGCGAAGTCCTCATGAGACCCGCTGCAAAGGGTACCGGTGTTATCGCCGGCGGTCCTGTACGTCAGGTACTCGACGCTGTCGGCATCAAGGATATCAGAACGAAGTCCCTTCGTTCCAACAATCCTTATAATGTAGTAAGAGCTACATTCAACGGACTTGAAAACCTCAAGAGCGCAGAAGAAGTTGCTGCTAAGAGAGGCAAGACCGTAAAGGAGATCTTTGCAGAAGGAGGAGCTAAGTAATGGCAACAGTTAAGATTGAATTGGTCAAGAGCCTCAACAGCAAGCTCAAGGACCAGATTGCTACTGCACACGCTCTCGGTCTTCGCAAGATCGGCGACGTTACCGTTCAGCCGGATAACGCTTGCACAAGAGGTAAAATCAAAAAGATCGTACACCTGATCAAAGTTACCGAAGCATAAGACAAGGAGGTGCGAATAAATGAAATTGCATGATTTGGCACCTGTTGAAGGCTCCAACAAGGGCTCCAAGAGAGTCGGCCGCGGACACGGTTCAGGCTGGGGCAAGACTGCAGGTAAAGGACACAAAGGTCAGAATGCTCGTTCGGGCGGCGGCGTAAGACCCGGCTTTGAAGGCGGACAGACCAGACTCGCAAGAAGAATCCCCAAGAGAGGATTCAACAACATCTTCGCAACCAATTATACAGCAATCAACGTTTCTTCCCTTGAAAAGTTCGTTGACGGAACAGTAGTCGACACCGAACTTCTTATGGCAGCTGGCATCGTAAAGGATCCCGCTGACGGTATCAAGGTTTTGGGCAACGGCGAACTCACCAAAAAGCTTACTGTTAAGGCAGCTGCTTTCTCCGCTTCCGCTAAGGAAAAGATCGAGAAGGCAGGCGGAGAGGCACAGGTGATCTAAATGTTTAATACATTGAGAAACGCCTGGAAAGTTGCAGAAATCCGAAAGAAACTGTTTTACACACTGTTTATAATTGTTATTTACAGATTGGGCGGATACATTCCCGTCCCCTTCCTGGATGCAAGCGCCATCGGCGAAATGATCTCGGGAAGCAACAACATCTTCAGTTATCTGAACGTTCTCTCGGGCGGTACGTTCTCAAAAGCAACCCTTTTGTGCTTGTCTATCTCCCCTTACATTAACGCTCAGATCATTATTCAGCTTCTGACCTTCGCAATTCCCGCACTCGAAAGACTCGCTAAGGAAGGCGAAGAGGGCAGAAAGAAGATCAACAACATCACCAAGTGGAGCACACTTGCGATCGCTGTTATCCAGTCCTATGCATACTACATCACCCTCAGAAATGAAGGCGCTTTGGTATACACCACCGGATTCTCAAAATGGCTTTCGATGTTCGTTATCATCGCTTGCTTCACAGCGGGCGCAATGCTCGTAATCTGGCTCGGCGGCAAGATCGACCAGCACGGTATCGGAAACGGTATCTCGATGCTCCTCTTTGCCGGTATCGTAGCAGACTTGCCTAAGTCCTTCGGTTCCACCTTTGCGACACTGATCGGAACAGGCTCTGTCGGATACATCCTTCTCATTCCCGTAATCGTGATCATCTTCATTTTGATCATCGGCTTCGTTATCTTCATGGATAACGCTGAGAGAAGACTTCCCGTCCAGTACGCTAAGAGAGTTGTCGGCAGAAAGATGTACGGCGGCCAGTCCACCTACCTTCCCATCAAGGTAGCTATGGCAGGCGTTTTGCCCATCATCTTCGCAATGAGCTTTATGTCGATCCCCTCTACTATTGCAATGTTTACAGGTACTCCTGCTGAGGGAACGTTCTGGTATAAATTCCTCAACGTTTTCAGCTACACTCATCCTGTATACGCAATTCTTTACTTTGTTCTCATCATCGCATTCAGCTACTTCTACATCTCAATGCAGTACAACCCCGTTGAGATCGCAAACACTCTCCGTCAGAACAACGGCGGTATCCCCGGACTTCGTCCCGGCAAGCCTACTTCCGACTACATTCAGAGAGTTGTTAACAAGCTCACCCTTGTAGGTGCGATCTTCTTGGGTATCATCGCTTTGCTTCCTATCGTGTTCGCTCAGCTTACCGGTATCAGTTCTCTGGCGCTCGGCGGAACTTCGATCCTCATCGTTGTAAACGTTGCACTTGATACTGTAAGACAGATTGAATCTCAGATGATGATGCGTCATCATAAGGGCTTCCTTGAATAATATTCATTGAAGCGCGTTATGTTCGGCGGACTGCTTTAAAGCAGCCGTCGGACCCTGAAAAGGAGTTTGAATATGAACCTGATTTTGTTAGGCGCTCCCGGTGCCGGAAAAGGCACACAGGCAGAGGTTATTTGCAACGCCAAGGGAATTCCCGCTATCTCTACCGGCAACATTTTGCGTGAAGCCGTAAAGAACGGAACACCCATGGGACTTGAAGCAAAGACCTTTATGGATTCGGGCGCATTGGTTCCCGATGAAGTCGTAATCGGCATTCTTAAAGACAGAATCGCTCAGGACGACTGCAAAAACGGATTTATTCTCGACGGTTTCCCCAGAACTGTACCCCAGGCGCAGGCTTTGGACAGAATGGGCGTTAACATCGACAAGGTCATCGAGATCTACGTTCCCGATGAGACCATCGCCGCAAGACTCTCAGGAAGAAGAGTATGTGAAAAGTGCGGCAACTCCTATCACGTGGAATTCAAGCCCACAAAGGTCGAGGGTATCTGCGATGCCTGCGGCGGAAACGTAGTTATCCGCAAGGACGACGAACCCGCAACAGTATTGGATAGACTCAGCGTTTATCACGAAAAGACTGCACCTTTGAAGGACTTCTACTCCGCTCAGGGCAAGCTTACAACCGTAATCGGACAGGAAGAGCTCGCTGAAACAAGCCGCTTGACCCTTGAAGCAGTCGAGGCGTAAGCTTAAATGATAATTATTAAGACTTCCAACGAACTCACGAAGATGCGCAAAGCGGGACTTATTACAGGCGGTGCGTTAGTCGCTGCCCAAAAAGCGATATGTCCCGGAATGAGCACGCTTGAGCTTGACAGAGTGATCAAAAACTATATCACCTCTCACGGCGCCAAGCCCTCATTCTTAGGATATAACGGTTTCCCCGCTTCAGCGTGTATCTCCGTTAACGACACCGTTATTCACGGAATTCCCACCTCGGGCGAAAAGCTCAAGGAGGGGGATATCGTGTCGGTCGATGTCGGCGCATATATCGACGGTTATCACGGCGACTCGGCAAAGACCTTTGCTGTCGGTGAGATAAGCGATGAGGCGAAAGCCTTAATGGCGTCAACCGAAGAAAGCCTTTACGTTGCCATCAATATGGCTCGTCCGGGCGTGCGGATCGGAGATATTTCCGCGGCAATTCAAGAGTATAATGAAAAAAGAGGCTTTTCGGTAGTCAGGGAATTTGTCGGTCACGGTGTGGGTGCAAACCTCCACGAGGACCCTGAGGTTCCCAACTTCGGCCGAGCAGGCCACGGCCCGCGCCTTATGCCGGGCATGGTAATTGCGATCGAGCCGATGATAAATGCGGGCAGACCCTTTGTTAAGATCCTTAACGACGGCTGGACCGTTAAAACCGCTGATAAATCTCTTTCCGCTCATTTTGAGCACACAATAGCAATTACGTCCTCGGGTGCGATGATTCTCACCCAACCCGAATAAGGAGGGGCGTTTGTGAATATTGTCAAAGGCTCCGTGGTCAAATCATTGGCAGGGCGAGATCAAGGCCGCTATTACGTTGCAGTGGCGACCAAAGACCGCTTGGTTTATATCGTTGACGGCAAAGAGCGCAAGCTTGAGCATCCCAAGGCGAAAAACCTAAAACACATTTCACCGACCTGTTTGACGATCAGCCTCGAAGGCGTGACGAACAAAAAGCTGAAAAAGCTTCTTGATGAGCTTATAACCCAAGGCTCGCCGGAAGCCGGCTGCGACCGGACGAGAAACATTTGAAAAGAGGGATTAAATGTCCAAGGAAGATGTAATCGAACTCGAAGGTACCGTTTTGGAAGCTTTGCCGAACGCAATGTTCCAGGTTGAGCTCGCAAACGGACACAAGATTCTCGCCCATGTATCCGGAAAACTCAGAATGAACTACATTCGCATAGTTCCCGGAGATAAGGTGACAGTTGAAATGTCGCCGTATGATCTGACAAAGGGCAGAATCACCTGGAGATCCAAGTGATCTGTCGATTAAACCAACCAACGAAAGCGAAAGCTTTAAAGTATTAGGAGGTATTTCAATGAAAGTAAGACCTTCAGTTAAACCGATGTGCGAAAAGTGCAAGGTAATCAAGCGCAAGGGCAAGGTAATGGTCATTTGCGAGAACCCCAAGCACAAGCAGCGTCAGGGTTAAATCACTTAATGGAGGTGCAGCTAATTTATGGCTCGTATAGCAAGTATTGACCTTCCCAGAGATAAAAGAATCGAGGTAGCTCTCACTTATATCTACGGTATCGGTCAGCCCACAGCAACTCTCATCTGCAAGGAAACAGGCGTTAACCCTGACATCAGAGTTAAGGACCTTTCTGAAGAAGATGAAGCAAAATTGCGTGAATATATCGACAAGAACCTCATTGTTGAAGGTGACAAGAGAAGAGAAGTTCAGCTCAACATCAAGCGTCTTGTTGAAGTAGGTTGCTACCGCGGTCTTCGTCACCGCAGAGGACTTCCTGTAAGAGGTCAGAGAACCAAGACCAACGCAAGAACCCGCAAGGGACCCGCAAAGACAATCGCAAATAAGAAGAAGTAAGGAGGGATATAGAACATGGCTCAGAAGAATTCTAAGAAGACCGTCGTAAGACGCCGCAGAGAAAGAAAGAACATCGAACAGGGACAGGTTCATATCCAGTCCACATTCAACAACACCATCGTAACCATCACCGATATGCAGGGTAATGCTATTTCTTGGGCATCTGCAGGTGAACTCGGTTTCCGTGGCTCCAAGAAGTCCACTCCTTTCGCAGCTCAGTCGGCAGCAGAAACTGCAGCAAGAGCAGCTAAGGAACACGGCCTCAAGGTTGTTGAAGTATATGTTAAAGGCCCCGGCCAGGGAAGAGAAGCAGCAATCAGAGCATTGCAGTCCGAAGAGCTCGAAGTAAGACTCATCAAGGACGTTACTCCCAT
>CAYWXA010000026.1:0-9124 GCA_964462175.1 uncultured Oscillospiraceae bacterium | reverse complement strand
GCTTAGGAGAAAGATTCAGTCCGAGTTTCTCAAGGTTACTCGGTGTCGGATGAAAGATCCGATATTCATTTAAAAACGGAGGAAATTTAAAATGGCACTTAACAAAGAACCTATACTCAAAAGATGTAAGGAATTGGGTATCAGCCCCATGGTAATGGGCGTTGCAAAGGAAACCAAGCGTGATCCTAAGGCCAATTCCAGAAAGAAAGTATCCGAATACGGCAGACAGCTCAAGGAAAAGCAGAAGCTCAAGTTCATCTACGGTGTTCTTGAAAAGCAGTTCCACCATCTCTATGAGAGAGCTGAAAAGATGGAAGGCCAGGCAGGTGAAAACCTTATCACCTTGCTCGAATCCAGACTTGACAACATTGCCTTCAGAATGGGTCTTTCTATGACAAGACGTGAAGCAAGACAGCTTGTTTCTCACGGCCACTTCAATGTTAACGGCGCAAGAGTCGACATCCCCTCTTACAGAGTTAAGGTAGGCGACGTTATTTCCTTGAGAGAGAACTCCAAGAAGAGCGTTAAGTTTAAGGAGATCGTTGAAGCAACCAACGGCAGACTTATTCCTTCTTGGCTTGACGTTGATAAGGAAAACCTTTCTGCTAAGGTAGTCAGAGTTCCTGTTAAGGAAGACCTCGACTATGAAGTAGAAGAGCACTTGATCGTTGAGTTGTACTCCAAGTAATAAATCATACCACTTATTTGGAATTACGTCTTGTTTTGAGTTTTGGGCAAGTTAGTCTTGTCCAAAACCCAGCAACGACATAATCGGGAGGGCGGCGTAAAATATCTCGAGAATTTTACGCACTAATCTGCGTTTTTTCGCCAAATTGCATCAGGCAAGCGGTGATATACTTTAACGGCGCAGATTACAACATAGAAATGGAGGCTAATAATGCTGGAAAAAATTGAAAAGCCGGATATAGAAATTGTCGAGCTCAAGAGCAACGGAACTTACGGCAAGTTTGTTCTTGAACCCTTGGAGCGTGGCTACGGCACGACTATTGGCAACAGCCTTAGACGTGTATTGCTTTCATCTCTCCCAGGCGTAGCCGTCACATCTATCAAGATCGACGGAGTACACCACGAATTGTCAACCGTTCCGGGAGTTAAGGAAGATGTTTCCGAAATCGTCCTCAACCTCAAGGGTCTTACCGCCAAGCTTTATTGCGACGGCCCCAAGACCGTATATATTGAGGCTCAGGGCGAATGCAACGTAACTGCAGGCGATATCAAGACCGACTCTGAAGTTGAGATCTTGGTTCCCGATATGCATATTGCATCCTTAGACACCGGAGCAGTTCTGAATATGGAGATCGTTCTTGACAAGGGAAGAGGATACGTATCTTCCGAAAAGAACAAGGCTCTTATGCAGAACGCACCTATCGGCATCATCGCCGTAGACAGTATCTACACGCCTGTTTTGAAGGTAAACTATACCGTTGAAAACACCCGTGTAGGTCAGATCACCGACTATGACAAGCTCACCCTTGAAGTTTGGACCGACGGAGTTATCTCCGCTAAGGAAGCCGTATCTATGGCTGCCAAGCTTTTGAGCGAGCATCTCAACCTCTTCATCAACCTGTCTGACGAGACAAGCGTTGACGAAATTTTGGCTGAGAAGGACACTAAGAGCAAAGAAAAGGTCCTTGAAATGACCATTGAAGAGCTCGATTTGTCGGTAAGATCCTTCAACTGCTTGAAGAGAGCAGGCATTAACACTGTCAACGACTTGATTGAAAAGTCCGAGGAAGAAATGATGAAGGTAAGAAACCTCGGTAAGAAGTCATTTGACGAAGTCAAGGAGAAGCTTAGATCCTTGGGCTACGAAATGAGTTCCTCTGAGGAATAAGGAAAGTAAGGAGTGAATATCTATGCGCAAGTTGGGCAGAACCACAGACCAGAGAAAAGCAATGCTCAGAGCTATGGTCACTTATCTGTTCGAAAACGGTAAGATAGAAACCACTGTAACAAGAGCTAAGGAAGTTTCCGCAATGGCTGAGAAGATGATTACTCTCGCTAAGGTTGGAGATCTTCACGCAAAGCGTCAGATCTTAGCATATGTCACTAAGGAAGACGTTGCAAAGAAGCTTGTTGACGAAATTGCTCCTAAGTATGCTGATCGCAACGGCGGCTACACCAAGGTCATCAAGACCGGTCCTCGCCGCGGTGACGCTGCAGAAATGGCAATCATCCAGTTGGTTTAATCAAAACTATACATTTAAAGCCCATCTCAAACGAGGTGGGCTTTTTGTTTTATTTGATTTTGCGGCGAGGCGTCTGCGGAGGCGTTCCGCAGGAACAGTGCCGCAGGTGCCGAAGCCGCATCGGTGGGCGCAAAATTTTCTTGCCCCTACCGCTCGGCACGGCAGGCCACTGCCGATGCACCTTCGGCGCATCGGCGTGTCAGCCACGCCTCGCTCCTTTTGCATATTTCTCCCCACTCTTGGCAAAATAACCAAAAGGAGTGATTTTTGTGAACATATCCAACGAGCAATATAAAGAGCTTGCGAAGAAGTATGAAACCAAGTCGCCGTTTTTCTTAAACCTCGTCGAGGCGTTTCTTGTCGGCGGGTCAATTTGCCTGCTGGGGCAGGGGCTGATCGAGCTTTACAAAGCCACGGGGTTTGATAAAGACGAGTCGTCGACCCTCTGCTCAATGACGTTGGTGCTGATTTCTGCGGTGATGACCGCCACGGGTTTATATTCCCGCCTTGCGAAGATCGGCGAAGCGGGCACGCTTGTGCCGATTACGGGCTTTGCCAACGGCATCACATCGAGCGCTATCGAATTCAAATCGGAGGGCTGGATATCGGGCATCGGTTCAAAGATCTTCGCCATCGCCGGGCCTGTAATTTTGTATGGCACTGCCTGCTCGGTGGCGTATGGCATAGTGCTGTGGGTGATGAGTAAGGTGTAAAAAAATCAGCACTGCATTTGCAGTGCTGATTGAATTTTCTGCGTTTGCCGACCGCTCCGCCTCCACCGCTCGCTCACTGCCGTTCCCGCTCGCGACGTCGGCTCCGCTCAAGCGGCAATGGTGAGGATGTAAAGCAACCGAAATGCGGCGCTTTGTATTTTCAAAACATACAAACAAAGACGTAATAAAGCTCTAAACCCAGCGCCAGAACCGTGCATACGGCATTTATCGCAATAAAGCAGTTATCCCGTCTTGAATAATCCCGTTCCTTGACGGTATACAGCGTTGAAATCAAAGAAATAACAAAATAGGCAGGGCAAGCAATCGCCACGAACAGACCGCTCGCAAGCCACGACTCATCCCAGTCGAAGTAATAATTATCCCAGTAAACGTTATAAACGAACATCCCCAGTATTATCGCAAAAATAACGACATTTCTTATTGTAACAACTTTTGTGCTCTGCCTCATTCAGCCCACCGCCTTTGACACCAATATATCATATCAATAACAAAATGTAAACCCACAAATATGCGGACTTGGGAAAACCGCTCTTTGGCGGAGGGAGAGAAAATGCGATGAGCGGGATATGGAAAAGACTTAACCGATTGGGCAAGTCTTTTAGTAGGAGCTGACCTTATGCGTTCGCCTGCGGAAAGCCTCTCCCTATGGGAGAGGTGGCACGCATATGCGTGACGGAGAGGGCTTGACATCCGCCGAAAACATCGCTATAATTATACTTTAGGATAATATGCGATAATTATAAATAATCGCACCGAAAATACATTTTTGACGGAGGAATTTACCATGGCTAAGGCTACAACAATGTCAAGAAGCGGTTTTATCAAGCTTCAGGAAGAACTTGAACATCTCGTAACGGTTAGACGTAAAGAGGTTGCAGAAAAACTTAAAGAGGCTCGCTCATACGGCGACCTTTCCGAAAACGCAGAATATGACGAAGCGAAAAACGAGCAGGGTATGCTCGAAGCTCAGATCGCCGACCTTGAAGCGATGATCGCAAACGCCGTCATCGTTGACGAGGACAGCCTCAACAAGGACGAAGTCGGCATCGGTTCCGTCGTTACTCTTTACGACTACGATATGGAAGAAGAATGGCAGATCAAGATCGTCGGCTCCAACGAATCCGACCCCGATGACAACAAGATCTCTGACGAAAGTCCCATCGGCAAGGCTTGCCTTAAAAAGCACAAGGGCGAAGTCTTTGAGGTTGAGGTTCCCGCAGGAACTCTCAAGTTCAAGGTCGTTGACATCAGCATGGATTGATCTATTAAACAAGACTTTTAAATTGGAGTTTTTAAAATGACCGAAGAAATTTTGACAAACGTTCCCGAAGAAGAGGAAGAAGGCCTTTCAAGGGAAGAAATGAACGAGCTCAAGAGAATTCGCTTTGAAAAGCTTGAAGCTTTAAAGGCTGAGGGCAAGAATCCTTTTGAGATCACCAAGTATGATTTTAACACCACAAACGCCAAGCTCCGTGAGTTCTATGAAGCTGAAGAAGCCAAGGTATTGGCAGAAGCAGGCGATGACGAAGAAAAGAAGAACGCAGGACTTGAAGCCATCAAGACCCACACCTGGCGCATTGCCGGCAGAATTATGAGCTGGCGTGATATGGGTAAGGCTAACTTTATTGACGTTCGTGACACCTCCGACCGTATGCAGGTATACATCCGTATGAACGACATCGGCGAAGAAAAGTTCAAGGACTTCAAGAAGTGGGATATCGGTGACATCGTCGGCGTTGAAGGCTTTGTTTTCAGAACGAGAAAGGGCGAGATCTCCCTTCACGCAACAAACATCACCCTTCTTTCCAAGTCGCTTCAGCCCTTGCCTGAAAAGTGGCACGGCTTGAAGGACAGAGATACCCGCTATCGCCAGAGATATACCGACCTTATCGTCAACCCCGACGTTAAGAAGACCTTCATCGCAAGATCGAAGATCATCTCCACCATCCGCCGTTATCTTGACACCCTCGGCTTCATCGAGGTTGAAACACCTATGCTCGTTTCAAATGCAGGCGGCGCAGCAGCTCGTCCCTTTGAAACTCACTACAACTCCCTCAATGAGGACGTTAAGCTGAGAATCTCCCTTGAGCTTTATTTGAAGCGCCTTATCGTCGGCGGTCTGGATAGAGTTTATGAGATCGGCAGAGTGTTCAGAAACGAAGGTCTTGACACCCGCCACAACCCCGAATTCACCCTTATGGAGCTTTATCAGGCATATACCGACTACTTTGGTATGATGGAGCTGACCGAAAATATGTTCAGACTTCTTGCAAATGAGGTCTGCGGCACTACGCTTATCAAGTACGGCGAGCACGAGATCGACCTCGGCAAGCCTTTCGAGCGCCTTACGATGATCGAAGCCGTCAAGAAGTATACGGGCGTTGACTTTGACGAAGTTGCCGACACCGAAGCCGCAAAGAAGATCGCTGACGAAAAGGGCGTACACTATGAAGCACGCCACACAAAGGGCGACATTTTGAACCTCTTCTTTGAAGAATTCGTTGAGGAAAACCTCATTCAGCCGACGTTCATTATGGATCACCCCGTTGAGATTTCGCCTCTTACAAAGCGCAAGCCCGACAAGCCCGACTATGTTGAGCGCTTCGAGCTGTTCATCAACACCTGGGAAATGTGCAACGCATACAGTGAGCTCAACGACCCCGTTGACCAGCGCCAGCGTTTTGAGGATCAGGAAAAGCAGCTCGCACAGGGCAACGACGAAGCAAACCGCACCGACGAGGACTTTATGAATGCCCTCGAGATCGGTATGCCCCCCACGGGCGGTATCGGCTACGGCATCGACAGACTCGTTATGCTTCTGACCGACTCCCCCGCCATCCGTGACGTTTTGCTCTTCCCCACGATGAAGAGCCTCAATTAAAAAATATCACCCTGTCCCAAGGTCGCTTGGAACGGGGTGATTTTAATTATGCTCGGATCTCAGGGTCTTTCTTTATAAGCTCCATACACATTCTTCCGTTGTGATACGGACACTTCCACGGTTCGACGATAGGCTTGTCGTTGATCGGAGTGCCGAATTTGTCCACCTCGGAGAACCATTCGCTGCCTGCACGTTTATCGACGACCTTTTCCTCAATGAAACGGTATATCGCCGCTGCGGCATCGGCGTATTTCTGCTCGCCGCACTTGGAATATAGATTTACAAGACCCAAAACCGCCTCCGCCTGTACCCACCAGACTCTCGTTTCGTTCTTTTTGCCTCTGTCACATTCGTTGGCAAGCGAGCCGTGGTCATATGCGTTTTCATAAGTCGCTCTCGCCATCGTTTCGCCTATGTCGCCCACCTTTTTGCTGAGTGCGGCATCGTTAAGAAGCGCCGTGCCCCAATCCATCAGCCAGCTCGATTCGATATCGTGGCCGTAGCTGTACAGGTCGATGATCGAGTTGTAATCCTTATCAAAGAAAACGAGCTGACGTTTAAGCTCGGGCGACCAGATCTTGTCCGTATAGATCGTCAATATTCTTCTCATTGCTTTTTCGACCTTTTCGTCACGGGCGGCGGCGTAAAGACCGGAATAGCCCTCAAAAACGTGAAGCAGGGTATTCATGGTTTTCTCTGCCATAACTCCGTTCTCGCTGAGTTTTTCGTTGCTTTCGGGGCGCCAGTCAACGGTAAACGCTTCAAGATAGCCGACTTCGTCGGTGCAGTGCTCCTCTATCAGCTCAAAAAGCTCTCTTGCAAGGCGCAGAGCTTCTTCGTTTTTGCTCAGACGGTAATAAGCTGAGAGAGCGTAAATCGCAAACGCCTGATTATAAGTGTGCTTGGTCGTATCAAGCGGCTTGCCGTCGAAGCTCATACTCCAGAAGATACCGCCGTTTTTTCGGTCGATGCAATGGTTTCGGATGAAAAGAAACGTGTGATCGGCCTCGGCTTTCAAGTCGTCACGTCCGAGAAGCATTGCCGCTTCCGAGAAGAACCACAAGATCCTGCTGTGAAGAATACAGCCTTTTTCGGCTTTCCTGTCAAGCTCAAGATCCTGGCTCAAAAAACCGTAATATCCGCCGAACTCGTCATCTCTAAGGTCTTTCCAGAAGGGGATGATCACCTGTTCAAGGTGTCTTTTGGCTTTTTGCGATAATCTTTCCATAGTTTTTCCTCCGTCGGTGGCTGTTTTAGCTCTATTTAAACTATATCCCGTCACGGCGAAAAGGTCAAGGTGTTTTGCAAATTTCCGTTCGGCGGTTTTATTGACAGGAGGTACACTTCGGTGTATTATTGATTTGAGATAATAATCCGATCAAGGAGTTCATATGAGTTACATTACAACATTCACCGGCAAGCATTTTGACCCCACGGCGCCGGATATAAACCTCGTTGACATTCGTGACGTTGCACACGCTTTGTCGCTGACCTGCCGAGGAAACGGCCACGTCAAAAGCTTCTTTTCCGTCGGTCAGCATTGTTTAAACTGCGCCCGTGAAGCCGTTTTGCGGGGATATTCCAAACGGGCGGCGCTTGCCTGCCTGATCCACGACGCATCGGAAGCGTATATGTCTGACGTGCCCCGCCCCTTCAAGCAGGTCTTGCCCGAGTATAAGGAATCGGAGGAGCGCCTGCTTGCGATGATATATGAAAAGTTTCTCGGAAGTGCGCTCTCACCCGAGGAGGAAGCGCTTGTAAAGACAATTGACGACGATATGCTCTATTTTGATCTGCGAGAACTTCTGGGCGAAAAAAGCGACTGCGACGAGCCAAAGCTGAAAATTGATTTGAGCTATGATTTCGTCCCCTTCGAGCAGGTCGAGAGGGAATATTTGGAGCTGTTTGAGGAGTTGAAGGGATAACCCTCTCCGGCACGCTCTTGCGTGCCACCTCTCCCATAGGGAGAGGCTATAGGCATTGTACTGCGTCTGAGCGAGGCGTCTTTTTGCCTGCGCCGAGCAATGGCGAGGCTGTGGCAAAACGGTGCCGAGCGTGGTCGGGCGCCCGCAGACCGCTCCGGGCACCTGCTTGGACGGCGCCTTTCGGCGCCACCCTTCACAGACGCCCTCCGCTCCCACTTTTCATCCTCCTTTCATTCTCCCCGCTTGCTATTTGACACATTTGTGGTATAATATACTCACAGTAACGTTTGCCGAGGTGCGAAATGATTGAAAAAAACGAAAATCTGATCCCGGACGAGGATCTTGAATATGAACGCAGAATGGCGGAGGAAGCCTCTGATGCGCTGAGCGAGGAAGAACTTGAAGCCGAAGCCATCAAAGAAAGAGATCTGCAAAGAAAGAGCTATGAAAAAGGCTTAAACGACCGCAAGATCGAGCTGATGAAGCTTAAACAGGGCGTAATAGACGAGTCGGACATCGTTAAAGAGGAGCAGACAGAGGAATATAAGCTCAGCTTTAAAGAATGGATCTCAAACGTTTGGTATCGCAACAAGTGGCTCATCGTCTTCGCCGTGGCGATGGTCTTTGCGTTTTCATACATCGTCTACGATCAAGTAACCACCACCAAGCCGGACGTCACCGTTTTGGTCTTATCTCCCGATTACAGCTTATATTACCGCACGCAGGAGCTGGAAACGTTCTTGGATGATTACTGCGACGACCTCAACGGCGACGGCGAGGTATACGTTCAGGTGTATAACATCTCCACCGACTATTCCGACCCGAACACCGTGACGGCAAATCAGGCTCAGCTTATGAGCCAGCTTCAGTCGGGCGAAAATATCATTCTGATCGCAGACGCCAAGACCGATTTTGCAATGCACGACTTTACCGAAGAATATGCAGGCAACGAGCGCTTTGACGAGCTTGGAATGAGGCTCAACTGTCAGCTCGTGCGCGATGCCCTCAAGTGGGAGGCAATGAACGACAACGTATACATAGGTATGCGTGAGCCGACCAAGCTTTTGGCTACCTCGGAGGAGGATATGCAGGAGAATTTCGACGCCGTAAAGGAAATGTTTGACCGAATCGTAGCGGCTGTAAGCGAAAGTGAAAAATAAAAATAAAAAATTTTCAAAAAACTGTTGACAAATGTAAATCAATTGGTTATAATAACAAAGTCGCTTAACGAAAGCGGCTTTTTGGGAGCATAGCTCAGCTGGGAGAGCACCTGCCTTACAAGCAGGGGGTCATAGGTTCGAGCCCTATTGTTCCCACCAATTTGGCCCGGTAGTTCAGTTGGTTAGAACGCTAGCCTGTCACGCTAGAGGTCGT
>CAYWXA010000025.1:12893-19797 GCA_964462175.1 uncultured Oscillospiraceae bacterium | reverse complement strand
GCGAGCGATAATACCGAGCAAAGGTTTGGCGGTCGTTTGGCACCTCATCCGTCGGCATACGCCGACACCTTCCCCTCAAGGGGAAGGCTATATATAAAAAATAACAGGTACCCGAAAACGAGTACCTGTTGATTTTTTGTTTTGCAATTGGCTCGGCTATTAGTCAGCAGAGTAAGGAAGCAAAGCTACGAATCTTGCTCTCTTGATAGCCTTGGTGAGCTCTCTCTGATGATAAGCACAGGTGCCGGTTACACGACGGGGAAGGATCTTGGATCTTTCGGTCATGCACTTCTTAAGCTTAGCTGTGTCCTTATAATCGATGGTCTGAGCTCTATCAACGCAGAACATGCAAACCTTCTTATGGGATCTCTTTGCAGGTCTGCCGTTAGACATGTTTCTTTCCATGTTAGTTATTCTCCTTTCAAGGTTTTGCTCCGTCAATTAGAACGGAACGCCGTCATCACTCAAAATTTCTTCGAAATCGTCAAATGCGCCGACGGATATCGGCTTTTCTGCAGGCTCTCTGTATGCAGGAGCCTGAGCGGGAGCTTCACGCTTAAAAGACTGAGAATAGGAATTATCGCCCTGAGCTGCACGCTCGCCGGTGAAGGAAACGTTATCAACGAAAACTTCGGTAACGTAGTGCTTGGTGCCGTTCTTATCATCGTAAGTGCGGCTTCTCAAGTTGCCTTCAATTGCGATCATTCTGCCCTTGGCAAAATATCTGTTGATGAATTCTGCCTGCTGACGCCAAGCGACGCAGGTGATAAAATCAGTCTGTCTTTCTTCGCCCTGTTTAACGTATCCGCGGTCGACAGCAACGCTGAATGTCAAAACGCTGGTGCCCGTGGGTGTGGTGCGAAGGTCGAGATCCTGTGTGATTCTACCCATCAAAATAACTCTGTTAAGCATAAATACCCTCCATTTTGTTTGTCATCACTTACTTGGTGATAACGATAGAACGAAGAACGCCGTCTGTGATGTTGAGTACACGATTGAGCTCTGCAGGGAAGTCAGGCTTAGCTTCGAAGGTATAAAGTACGTAATAACCTTCAGACTCGTAGTTGATGTCATAAGCAAGCTTTCTCTTACCCCATTCTTCAACATTTGTCAAAGTTGCATTAGCCTCGATCATGTCCTTGAACTTAGCAACGAGAGCGTTAACTGCCTCCTCGCCTGCCTTTACGCTGAACACTACCATAGACTCGTAATTAGCGGTAATCTTTGCCATAATATTGCACCTCCTTCTGGATTACATCCACCGTTCATTCGATGGACAAGGATAACTCAGTTAGTATAACAGATTAAACAAAATTTGTCAAGCGATTTTGTAAACTTTACTGTAATTTATTTGCCTTATCAGGAAACCATGCTGATGATCGCAAACATAGCAATCGCCGTAACCGCCATCTGCAATAAAAATGCAAGACCGAGATATAAAACGGAGGTTCCGCCCGCACGGTTAATGGCGTTGTTTCTTTCGACGGGGTTTTCATATTTTTGTTTTATATCTTTTATATCCTTCTTGGCTTTTTTGTAATAAAACCAATTTGCCAGAAATGCGCCGACGAACATAAGAACGTAAGACAATACCACCGAGACGTTGTTGACGGTGATAAACGTCATATTGCTAAGGATCGAGGAGGATATCAGCTCGTATTCAGCCATCATAAGCACGACGTTGGGAATTGACAAAAGCTCGGTCAGCAGGAAAAAGATAATTCCCAACACGGGCATTTTTCTATAGAAGAAATAAAGATTAGGGAACAAAAATGCGCTGAAATTGAAGGAGAGCTTTTTGCCGCTTTTGCCGAATCTCATAAATCTGGGCAGGTAGTAATAAAAATTACTGCCGACGTATCTCGTATATTCGCTGACGGAGTTGCCGTCAACGTTTTCGTTTGCATCTGCACGGAAGCCGCCGAACGGCACGCCGAACGTTCCCGAAGGGTCACGGTTTGCTTTCGCCATATTCAAGGGAGTTCCGCACTTTGAGCAGAAAACGGCGTCAGCGGGGTTGGTATTTGAACAAACGGGGCAAACTATTCCCACTGTGTTTTCCGAATCGGTTGCAGAAAATGCCGCTGAACCGGCAGTGTCACCGGCGGTTTCGGGATCAAGGCGTTCAGGCTCCCACGATTCACCTTTTTCGTGGAGAGAAGCGTTTACGCACTTGCCCTCTGCTTTATAGCAATCCTTATGGTATGGCGAGCCGCAATCGGGGCAAACGACGATCTCCTCCCCTTCTCGCAAAATGCTTCTGCAAGATGTACACGGCTGACCGATAAACTTGTTTTTCATCTATTCAAATCCTTTCAACGATATATGTGCATAATCTAACATAGTAAGTATACCACTCTTACGGAGAAAAATAAAGCAATTTTTGATAATTTCATCGGGATTTCATAATTTTATCAATTACATAGCTATGTAGCGAGGCGTCATCGAACATCGCGGCAGCGCCGATGGTGCCGAGCGGTACTATTGCGCAAAAGTATGGCGCTCGCTTGGCACCTCATCCGTCGGCATACGCCGACACCTTCCCCTCAAGGGGAAGGCTATTACAAAATTTGCTGTTTACAAATCGAAGAGTTTGTGATATATTTAATTTGTATATTTATGTGTGAAGGCGGAAAACCATGAATCAGGATCACATCAGAAATTTTTGTATTATTGCTCATATAGACCACGGTAAGTCTACCCTTGCGGACAGAATTCTTGAACTTACGGAAACTGTCGCAAAGCGAGATATGGAAGAACAGCTTTTGGACAATATGGACATTGAGCGTGAGCGAGGAATTACCATTAAGGCGAGAGCCGTAAGGCTTAAATATCACGCAGACAACGGTGAGGATTATATTTTCAACCTTATTGACACCCCCGGTCACGTTGACTTTAACTATGAGGTATCACGCTCGTTGGCGGCTTGCGAAGGCGCAATTTTGATCGTTGACGCTTCGCAGGGTATAGAAGCGCAGACACTTGCCAACACTTATCTTGCGATTGAACACGACCTTGAGGTCATGCCTGTAATCAATAAAATTGACCTTCCCAGCGCAAACCCCGAAGGGGCTATCGCTGAAATTGAGAACATTATCGGTTTACCTGCCGAGGATGCTCCCAGAATTTCTGCGAAGATGGGAATTAACATCAAGGAAGTTCTTGAAAGAGTCATCACCGATATCCCCGCACCTAAGGGCGATGCCGAAAAGCCTCTTAAATGTCTTATCTTTGACAGCTACTACGACTCGTATAAGGGCGTAATCATTTACGTTCGAGTTAAGGAAGGCACGCTTAAAGCGGGCGATACAATTCGCTTGATGTCAAACGGCGCAGAATTCCAGACCGTTGAAGTCGGATATATGGGCGCAACTGAGCTTATTCCCTCGGGCGAGCTGAAGGCAGGCGAGGTTGGATATATCACAGCATCCATCAAGAGCATTACCGACACCAAGGTCGGTGACACCGTCACGAACGCATTCGACCCTTGCGACGAGCCTTTGGCGGGATATAAAAACGTTCAGCCGATGGTCTATTCGGGTATTTACCCCGCAGACGGTGCGAAATACGGCGACCTGCGCGACGCTTTGGATAAGCTGAAGCTAAACGACGCTTCGCTGACCTATGAACCGGAAACCTCGGTCGCTTTGGGATTCGGATTCAGATGCGGATTCCTGGGTCTGTTGCATATGGAGATCATTCAGGAACGCTTAGAGCGTGAATATAACCTTGATCTTATTACAACTGCTCCCTCGGTTATTTACAGAGTTACGATGAACTCAGGCGAAGTAAAATATATCGACAACCCCACCAACTACCCCGATCCCTCGCTCATCACAATGGCGGAGGAGCCGATGATAAATGCTCATATCTATGCGCCGAACGACTACGTCGGCAACATTATGGAGCTTTGTCAGGAGCGTCGAGGCGTTTTCAGAGATATGAAATACATCGACGACAAGCGTGTTGACATTCACTATGAGTTGCCGCTCAACGAAGTAATTTACGACTTCTTTGATACGCTCAAATCCCGTACGAGAGGCTATGCTTCTTACGACTACGAAATGCTGGGATATGCTGAGAGCAAGCTCGTTAAGCTCGACCTGCTTTTGAACGGCGAAATCGTTGACGCACTTTCCTTTATCGTTCACGCAGACCGTGCATATAACCGAGGCAGACGTCTTTGCGAGAAGCTTAAAGTCAACATCCCCAGACAGATGTTTGAAGTTCCGATCCAGGCGGCGATCGGCGGAAAGATCATTGCAAGAGAAACCGTCAAGGCATACCGCAAGGACGTTCTTGCCAAGTGCTACGGCGGTGACATAACCAGAAAGAAAAAGCTTTTGGAAAAGCAGAAGGAAGGCAAAAAGCGTATGCGCCAGCTCGGTACCGTAGAGGTTCCGCAGGAAGCATTCATGAGCGTTCTCAAGCTTGATTCCGACTAAAGAAACGGAGGTTATGTTTTATGAACAAAAGCTTGCTTTCAAACAAATGGCTGCAGTTCGGAATTTCCGTATTTAACGTAATATATCTGATATTCATTTGCGTGCTGACTGTTTGGACGTTCTTATATGAGATCAGATTTGATAGCGAATCGGCATTTTACTTCCTTTATATCGGACTCAGCGTTATCTTCTGTGTGTTTATGTTCATTTCAAGGCATCAGCTTATAACGAGGATAACGTCAATGGTATTGCTTTTGCCCGTTTTCCTTTTGATCCTGTTCAATACCTCGGAGCCGATCATTTATATTCCCTGCCTGACTGTCGGAATATTTATGTTCTTTGCCTGCGGTTGCGGGCCTTCGACAAAGGTAATTATGGGCAGCCTGTATTTGCTGATGTATATCGTCGGACTTATCGGTTTTATGATAATATCTACGCTGTTCGGCGGAAACACCGTTGAAACTGTGCTTGATTCATCCGTTACGGATACGGGCATCACAAGCGAGTATGATATGGAAAAGATCGAACGGCTAAATGCAAACAGCATTTCTCCCGACGGAAAATATCGCTATTATATTCTTGACGTTCAGGACAACGACCGAGGCAAAGTGATCATCGTCGTTGAGCCGAACGACCGTGACATCAACTACCGTTTCTTCTCGCTGGTCGAGGTGGGATATGCCACGAGAATTGCCAAGCACCCGACAAGAGGTGTGACTCCCGACATTGAATGGCTCTCGGGAAATCAGATCAGATATCGCTTCGGCGAAGGCTCAGAGTGGAAGACTTCAACCATTTCGCCGCCGACCGAAAAGAACTATCTGAGGTTCTTGGGGGTATAATAAAAAAGATAAACCGCACTGTATTAAAACGGTGCGGTTTTTTGTGTGCAAGCGCGGGGCGGCAGCCCGTGTGCGCAAAGCGCACACGCCCCGTGGCGGAGCCACGGGGAAGCCGTTTTGCCCGCAGGGGGGCCAACGGCGTGGGTGGCGCGGCGGTGTGGGTGGCGGCAAAAGTGCGGTTGATAATAACAGGCTCAAGCTGAATTTTGAGCGACCGTAACAAAGCTTACCACTATATCAATCTATACGGTCGCTTGTGCCACGAAGCGGATCACGGCGCAGTTTGTTCATAAAAAAGCTCCCCGAAAAACGGGGAGCTTGATCTTTTAATATCAGAGAATGAGTGTTTCCGATCCGTCCAAGCCGGTCAGTATCTCAGTCTTGTCGCCGGAAACGATTCCGATGGTAACGGTGGTCTGGACCTTTACGTTGTCGATCAGAACGTTGACGTAATAACCGTCGTCGGTTTCATATACGGCGTTGGTGGGAACTATGATCGCATCGTCACGGCGAAGAGTCGTGAAGATAACTTCAATGTTTCCGAAATCTTCAAATGCGGCGTCTTCATCATCGACCTGAATGATGTATCTGTTTCTGGTGAAGGTGTCTCCTCCCCAGCCGGCTTCTTCGGTTCTGATATCAACGACTTTACCCGTGGTTTCAACCAAGGCGCCCTGCTTTATCTTTACTGCAGTGCCGAAGGAAACGTTTGAAAGAGCGCCGTAATTGTCAGCAACGGTCAGGCACTTGCGGGAAGTGTCAACGATCGTGCAAACGGTCGCATTCTGTCTGACGGTTGCGCCCCACCAATAGTTGCCGGCATAAGTGACCTTGCCGTCAAAGGGGGCGGTGATCACAAGCCAGTTACGCTGTTCGACCAAAGCGTCATATTCAATCTGCTCGATATCGTATTCGATCTTGGCGAACTTGGTTTCGTCGCCGTCGGGATCCTGCTTCACAAGGGTCTCGTAAGTAGTCTTTGCGGAATCGAGCTTGAGCTTCTGGATCGTGATCTCCTCTTCGAGAGCATCATCACTCAAGGTTGCGATTATATCGCCTTTTTTAACTTCCTGATCAACGTGAACGTTGAACTGCTCAACGGTTCCGCCCGTCATTGTAAACGCCAGATCGGTTGAATAGGGAGTTGAGAAGGAGCCTTCAAGATGGACCTGCTCCAGAATGGTGCCGATATAGGCGTAAGCGGTATCGTAGTTTACACGATTGCCCTGTCTGATAGGAATGTATATCTCATCATCGGCGTTGTTTTTGTCGCCGCAAGCGGTAAATAAACCAAGACACAAAACCGCACAGATGAGAACCGCAAGAAGTTTTTTCATATGTTCCTCCTAAGATGACGCGAAGAGATTGCTTATATGGTTTATTATATCACACTTTAAGTGTTACGACAAGAAAAAACCGCCAATTTAAGCTTGTTAAAAAAGCCAAAAATAAGCGGCAGTTTTATTCATTTTAACCAATTTGAGATTCAAGAAGTCGGCTGATGATACCGTTTGAACGCAGATATCCTTCTCTCGTAAGCCTTACGTTATCTCCGTCCGATCGGGCAAATCCTGCTGATATGAACGGCTTGAGAGCGTTTGAAAACGCAACGGAATT
>CAYWXA010000025.1:0-12793 GCA_964462175.1 uncultured Oscillospiraceae bacterium | reverse complement strand
GAAAGGGCGAAGTTTGATATTTCATAATGTTCAAATCCCAGACGTTCAAGCTCGTCACAAAGGGAAAGGTACATATCGGAAACGGCGTCGTCGTCAGCAACAGACGATCTTATATCGTCGCAGTCGTAAGCAGTTCCCTCTTCGATCTTGAGCATATAGCAGGAAACGTGCTTGATTCCGAGAGAACACAAAGCCCGAACCGAGCGCATCAAAGAATCAACAGTCTGGCGAGGCGTCCCGATCATCAGATCGCAGGAGATGTTTTCAAAACCTGCACGCTGTGCATCAAGCACCGCACGCTGAGCCAGAGAAAAGTCGTGTAATCTGCCCAAGGCTTTGAGTTCGGCGTCGTCGCTCGACTGGACGCCGTATGAGATACGGTTGACACCAGCTTCTCTATAAGCGCAGAGCCTTTCGTAATCGACCGAACCGGGATTACATTCGAGCGTTATCTCACAGTCATCGGCAATCGAAAAGGAATCTTTAACGGTGTTTATGATATGCAAGACGTCTTCGGGTTCGATCAGCGAGGGGGTTCCGCCGCCGAAATAAACCGTGTCTGCTTCAAGGGATCTGTCGGCGTGAGCAGCTATTCTTTGAGCGAGCGCAAGCGCATAAGCGTGGCGCACGGAGCTGTCAGCAACGACCGAATAAAAGTCGCAGTATGGGCATTTGCGTTTGCAAAAAGGCACGTGGATATATATACCCGCAGACACACTTACACCTCCCGAAAGCTTGATATACGTATTGTAGCACAAAGATCAAAAGGTTGCAAGCTTTGGGGGCGGCAGCCCGCCCAATGCAAGCGGCGAAGCGCTTGCATTGGGCGAACCGCGGCGGAGCCGCGGGAAAAACGCCCCGCAAGGTAGGGGCGTTTTGGCTGCCGCCTTGTGCGGTTGCGGACAAATCTTAAACGTCGAATTCGGTAAAAAAATATCGTCAAACAGCATATTCCGGTTGCAATTATGCAATATTTCTGCTATACTGGTTGTATATAATTATAGTATAATGTGATATTATGTGCTCAGGGAAGTTTTGGAGGAATTTTAATGATATATTTTGACAATGCTGCGACCACCAAAGTGTGTGACGAAGCGGTGTCTGCCTGTATATATGCTATGAAGGAAGATTTCGGGAATCCGTCCAGTCTGCACGGCTTGGGGATCAACGCAGAAAAGCTTGTTGATTTTTCCAAAGAACAGATCGCAACAGCCGTCGGATGTACTAAGGACGAGATCGTTTTCACCTCCGGAGCAACCGAATCAAATAATACTGCGATACTTGGATTGTGCGAAAATTACGGCAAGCGAAAAAAGCGTGTTGTCACCACGGCGATCGAACATCCTTCTGCGTTTGAGCCTTTTGAAAGACTCAGGAAGCTTGGGTATGAGGTTTTTGTCGTGGCCCCGAACGAGTGCGGCGAAATAACCGCCGATATGCTCATTGATGCGGTTGATGACAACACCTGTCTTATCAGCGCAATGCTTGTCAATAATGAAAACGGGTACGTTCTTCCCATTGGCGAGGCGTTCAAAGAGATCAAGGCGTCATATCCCGAGTGTATGACACATTGTGATTGCGTTCAAGGGTTTGAAAAGCTTAAAATCAAGGCGAAATCGCTTTATTGCGACACGATGGCCGTCAGCGGTCATAAGATTTATGCTCCGAAGGGTGTCGGTGCGTTATACATCAGAAAAGGCGTAAGAGTGGCTCCCCTGCTCATCGGCGGCGGACAGCAGAAGAATCTGCGTTCGGGAACGGAATCTGTTCCGCTGATATATGCACTAGGCAAGACTGTTGAGGCTTTGACACCGACGATTGACGAGAGGTTTGAGTACGTCAAAGCGCTCAATGAATATGCACGAAAGCTGATTTTAGGGATTGATACTACAGTGATAAATTCGCCGGAAAATGCAAGCCCATATATTTTGAACATATCTTTGGTTGGGCTTAAAAGCGAAACCGTGCTTCACTTTTTGGAGCAGTCACAGATCTACGTTTCAAGCGGCTCGGCTTGCTCGAGAGGCAAGAAGTCAAGCGTTTTGTCGGCATTTGGTTTGAACGACAAGCGAGTTGACTCGGCAATACGCATAAGCTTTTCAAAGGATTCAACGTTTGAGGAGATCGACAGGCTTTGCGAGGAGCTTGAGCGGGCAGTTAAGACGCTGGCAAGGGCGAGGTGAACCATAAAATTGAGCGAAGCTGCGGCGGCAGCCGCGGCGCCGCAGGCGCCGCACGCGAACGCCACGCAGTGGCGTTCGGGGGTTCGTGTCGAAGACACGAACAGGCTGCCGCCTTACAGACGCCGTCAGCGATGCGTGCCCGAAGGGCGTGCGAGCAGGTGGCGGCGGTCACATACGTCAAAATTTGAAATACAAGAAGGAATTATCAATATGAAAGAACTCATTCTTTGCAAATACGGTGAAATTGTACTGAAAGGACTTAACAGATCGAGCTTTGAGTCGGAAATGCTCAAAAACATTCGCAGACGTTTAAAGCCCATGGGCAATTTCAAGTTTATTTCCGCGCAGTCGACGCTTTACATTGAAGCGCTTGACGAGGACGTTGACATTGACGAGGTTTTGGAAAAGCTCTCGAAAGTTTTCGGAATTGCAAAGCTTTGCAAGGCTGTCGAAGTTGAAAAGGATATGGACGTCATTTTTGACACCGCAAAGTCATACCTTGGCAGAGCTTTGAAAAAGGCTTCAACCTTCAAGGTCGAAGCAAAGCGTTCGGACAAACGTTTCCCTTTGAAGTCGCCCGAGATCGCCGCAGAACTCGGCGGAAGGATTTTGGAAGCATTCCCTCACCTCAAGGTTGACGTTCACGACCCGGAGGTAACCGTCATTTGTGAGATCCGTGACAACGGCGCATATATTCACGGACTTCCCATTGAAGGTGCAGGCGGAATTCCCGTCGGCACGGGCGGAAGAGCGTTGTTGCTTCTTTCGGGCGGTATCGACTCCCCCGTTGCGGGATATATGATTGCAAAGCGCGGCGTTCAGATTTCGGCAATTCACTTTGAAGCTCCGCCGTATACGTCTGAGCGTGCGTTGATGAAGGTTGAGCGTTTGGCTCAGAAGATGACCGATTATTGCGGTAAGATCAGCTTTTATTGCGTGCCCTTCACCGAGATTCAGGAAGTTATTAAGGACAACTGCCCCGAGGAGCTTTTCACCATTATCATGCGCAGACTTATGATGGAAATTGCTCAGAGAATTGCCGAGAGCCACGATTACGCCGCACTCGTTACGGGCGAGAGCATCGGACAGGTGGCATCTCAGACGATGTCGGCAATGGTTTGCACAGACGCAGTTTGCCGAATTCCCGTTTTCCGTCCCTGCATAGGATTGGATAAAAAGGAAATAATTGATATATCATATAAAATCGGAACGTTTGACATTTCGATCGAGCCTTATGAGGACTGCTGTACGGTATTTACCCCTAAGCACCCCAAGACAAGACCTGTTTTGGCGGACGTTGAGGCAGCTCAGGCGGCTTATGATTTTGAGCCGTTGATTCGCAAGGCTTACGAGGGAATCACCGTTAAGACCTTTAAGATCGGCGGACAGGTTGAGTAATTGCCGGACAAGCACAGAAATTTGCAGTGTCGTGCGATGAACGGCAAGGCATAGCCGAGCGGATCTGACGGCGACACTTTTTAGGAGAAATAATATGAGCATACTTGATAACAAGAATTTTGAATATACCCCCGATGCGCTGACAGCTTATTGCAACGAGCTTGCTTGCAAAGCCGTAAGCTCATTGAAGGCAAAGGGTAAAAGCGTTGCTTGTGCGGAAAGTTGCACAGGCGGAATGCTTTCGCAGTTTCTGACAAGCGTTTCCGGCGCTTCGGAGGTCTTTCAGTTCGGAGCCGTAACTTATTCCGAAAGAATGAAATCGCAGGTTCTGGGAATTCCCCCTCAGTTGATTGAGGAATGCGGAGTCGTCAGCTCAAGCGTTGCGCTTGCGATGGCATACGGTTCTTCGCTTTATGCAGCCGCTGACATCGGCGTGGGCATTACCGGCATTGCAGGTCCCACCGGCGGCACCGAAGAACAACCCGTCGGAACGGTATGGGTATCCGTTGCATCAAAGGATGCAGATATTACACAAGATCTAAAGCTTTATGAAATAGGAAACTTTTCTCGTGAGCAGATAAGGCTTATTGCTTGCGCAGTTGCACTTGAAGGGATCTTCAGTATCTCGGAAAGGTAGGTTTTATATGTCAATGCTTAACGAAGCCCGCAGAGGCGATCTGGTCGACAACCGTGACCGATCGTTTATGGGGCGTGTCAAAGAAACGCTCCCCTGGAAGGGCGATTCGATGAACGAGATCCTGCGAAAGATCGTGTTCATCGTTGCCGTTTGTGTTTTGATCTATTCACTCGTTGACGCTTATCAGTATAAGTTCGGCACGAGCGAGCTCCACGAGGATAAGGACACCTTATCCAACCTTTATGACACACCGTCAGTTAACGATTCCGTGAACGCTTCGCCTAACGACTCAGCCGATACGCCTTCGGATGACGGTCAGCAGTCTTCGGGCAACAACCAGATTATTGTCAACGACAAGGTTTATGATGTTAACGAATCGGAATATCCCGAAGGGATGCTTTCAAAGTTTGAATCGCTTTACACCATCAACTCGGACATCATCGGCTGGCTGACGATCGACGGCCTGACGGACGAAAACGGTGTCAATTATATTCACTACCCCGTTTTGCAATCCACCGATAATTCATATTATCTTGACCACGACTTCTTCAAGCAGGAAAAGAACTACGGTGCGCTGTTTGCCGACTACCGAGGAAAGATCACGGCGACCAGAAGCCCCGACAACACCATCATTTACGGACACAATATGGGTGCGGGAACCTTCTTCAGCCACCTGCACGACTATAAAAAGCGAGCTTCATTCGTTAAAGAGCACAACGTTATCACTTATTCAACGCTTTGGGAAGAAAACCAATACGTCATCATCGGTTGCTTCCTCACGGGCGTTAATGAGGAACAGGATAACATTCCGATATTCAAATATCACAACGTCATTTATTTTAACGGCATTGAGGAATTTGACTATTGGTATAAAAACATTCTTTACCGGAATTATTACATCACTGATATTGAATGTACTATGGAGGACGAGTATCTGACTCTTTCCACCTGCTCGACCGAGATCTACGATTCGAGATTCGTCGTCGTTGCGAGAAAATTGAGAGAAGGCGAAGACCCTTCTAAGTACACCTATATCTCCAACCCGAATGCGAGAAAGCCTGCGGCGTTCTATGAGGCATACGGAATGGAGGTTCCCGTTGATAACGGGCCCGATTATGAATATTACGTTCCCGAAGAGGAAACCGAAAACTAAATTACCCCCCGCGAAAGGATATTTGAAAATGGCTAATGAAACACCGATATCAATAATTAAAAGAGGCTTCGTTTTGCTGCTTACGTTCGTTATGGCGGCAAGCTGCCTGTGCGCTTGCAAGGACGTTGAGCAGACTCCCGATCCCGAGATCACCGAGCAGCCTATCGTCACCACAGAACCGATAGTTACGACGACTGCGCCTGCTACCACGACCGAAGCAACGACTACCGAGCCTCTGCCCGAGCCTTTGAGCAAATATGAAGAATACTACGAGCAGAACAGCGACTTTGTCGGCTGGCTCTGTATTCCCGGACTGACAAGCTCAAGCGGCAAGATCTATATTGATTATCCCGTTGTTCAGACAAGCGACAACTCGTTCTATCTTGACAAGGACTTCGATAAGGAAAAATCCGAAGCCGGCTGGATATACGCCGACTATAAGATACCGATAACAGAAACCTCTCACGCTGATAACATCACCTTCTACGGTCACTCAATGAAGGACGGTTCCTTCTTCAGACACCTGCTTGACTATAAGAGCTCAAGCAAGGGACTTGAGCTTATCAACGATGCTTACGTCATCAATTTCGACACCCGTTGGGAGGAAAATCAGTACGTTATCGTTTCCTGTTTCCTCGTAGGTATCTATGAATGGCAGGATGAGGACGAGCCTTTGTTTGAATACTTCAAATGCCGTACCTTTGATTCGGAAGAAGATTTCAATTATTTCTATGACAACATTATGCTCCGTTCATATTATCTGAGCGACGTTGAATGTGAATACGGTGATGAGTTCATCACCTTATCCACCTGCGCTTACGACTTTGACAACTCCCGTTTCGTGGTCGTTGCAAGAAAAGTGCGTGACGGCGAGGACATATCCGCTTATAAAGATACATATGTAAAGAACAGAAACAAGCATATGCCTTCGATCCTTGACGACTGAAAGGAGCCAACCGATTGAGAACATTCAGCATTAAAAGGGCGATAATCGTTTTGAGCCTTGTCTTGATATATTCCGCAGCGTTCTGTATGGTGAAAATATATGCGGAAAAGGCAATTCTGGAGGACGTCACTCCCCCGTCGAATCTGCCGGCGGTAAATCTTGACAACAGCTCGAATCGGACCGATGAACAGCACGAAAGCGTGGAGAAGATATCCGACAAGATAGAAATGGGCGGATATGATATATTCACGCCGAACGCCACGAAGGTCAGCGAGGTTACCACTGTGATGACTTCTCAGACAGAACCGGAAAGCGTCACCACGGCACCGCCCACGACTACCGAGGTGCCTACCACGTCGGCAACTACTGAGGCGACCACCGCTTCAAGCGTTACGACTGCACCGAGCACCGAAAAAACCGAAGAATCCTCTTCTGTCACGACCGTTCCCGAAGATGACGAGGAGGAAGTCGTCGACAGCACCGATGAGGACGAGATCGTTGACGACGAGGACGAGGAGATACTCGAGGACGCCACGGACGATGATGACGTCATTCTTGAAGACCCCGCCGTTACCACCCTCTCCCCCGAGGATGACTATGACAACTGGCTGGTATCGAGCATTTTGCAGGGTATTGCCGACGGAAGCATCGTCGTTCCCGACAGCAGTCAGATCGAGACACCGGGATATTATCCCGAAGATCAGCTCAACACGGCAAACAGCTATAAGAACGAGACGATCACCATTTACAACAAGAAAACCGGAAGATACGTAACGGGCAACGCCTTTGATATCGTTTGCGGGATCACCTTCAACGAAGTCGGAACCTCGATGGATAAAGAAGCGATCAAGGCGCAGGCTGTTGCGGTATATACCTACATTAAATATTATCAGGCAAAGGGCGAGATCGCTTCTATCAGTATGAAGGACGACCCTCCGCAGGAGATCATCGACGCAGTTAATGAGATCGACGGACTTGCGATGTACTATGACAATGAGTATATAATGGCGGCGTTCTCCGCTTCGACAGGCGGTTATTCCGCATCGAGCGAAAACGTCTGGGGCGGCGAAAGACCTTACCTCGTGTCCGTCAAAAACGATTACGACTACCTCGACGCAAAGCATTACGGCAGAGTGACGACTTATACCGTCGAGGAAGTAAGAGAAGCGATCGAATCAAATACGAACATCACCCTTTCAAACAACTACTCCGAATGGATCAAGATCGAGGAATACGTTGACACCGTTTACGCCGGTCAGATGTCCATTGACGGTCACACCACCGCTTACGTTTCCGGCAAACAGAGAGATATCACGGGATACGTGTTCCGCTCGTATATTCTCGGAATCCGTTCCACCAACTTTACCGTCAGCTATAATAACGGCGTGTTCACCTTCGTGACTTACGGCTACGGCCACGGCGTAGGATTATCGCAGATAGGCGCAAACCTTTACGCCACCTACGGCGGATATACGTTCGACCAGATATTGCACCACTATTACACGGGTATAGTAATTAAGTAAAATGAAAAGATTTTTGATTTTGGTTTTGGCTTGTGCGCTGGCATTGTCTGCCTGCGGCAACGATACCGTTGATAAAAATTCAGGCACTCCTTCCGACACCGTTTTGCAGGAGAGTGAAGTGTCTGAAAGCAAAGACCCCGACAGCGAGAAGGTCGCGCAGGCTTATTTGTCGGGCGACAGAAACGGACTCAATGAAATGGAAACGGAACTGCTGGCGCTGGCGGAAAATGCAGTCGGCGAGTTCTATTCTCAGGGTATGAGCGAGGTTGAAATATGCCTTGCGGCGCACGATTGGATCGTGACCAACACAACGTACGACGTTGGGACTCTGGCGGTCATTCCAAAGGCGACTCCCTATTCCGATTGCGCTTACGGCGTTTTGAAATCGGGAGTGGGAATCTGCTCGGGATATACGGGCACGTTCAAGCTGTTTATGGATATGCTGGGCGTTGAAAACACCGTTGTCAGCGGAGCCGCCGCCACGGCATATATAAACGGCGAGCCTGATGCCGAGGAGCACGCCTGGAATATGGTGTGCATTGACGATAAGTGGTATCATATTGATTGCACTTGGGATGATTTTGTTCCCGATTATGACGACAGACCTGCATATCACATCTATACGCTGGTTTCAGACGATGAGATGGACAAGTCGGGGCATATATGGGATAAAGAATCGGCTCCGAAGGCGCAAAACGACGACCTGAACTATTATAAGACCCACGGACTTTATGCAAACACCACGGACGAAGCTGTCGAAATGATAAAAAAAGCCGTTGCAAGCGGCGCAAGATATGCGGAAATTGCAGTTGCAACGCCGTTCGTGGATATTATGTATGAGGGCGTTTCAAGTTGGGCGACGATCTTTGACGGTTACTACGTTTTGGCATTGACTATTTACAGGTAAAGGGGCATCAAAAATGAAAACGGCACTTGTCACCGGCGCCTCCCGAGGAATCGGTGCGGCGATCGCAAAGGACCTGGCAAAGCTCGGATATGCCGTTGCGGTGAACTATCGCACGAATTCGGAGCTTGCGAATAAGGTCAAAGACGAGATAATCGTAAACGGCGGTGTTGCCGCCTGCTATAAAGCGGATATCTCAGACCCCTGCGAAGTCAGGGAGATGTTTGAAAGGATCAGCGAAGATCTGGGACAGATCGAGGTTTTGGTCAATAACGCAGGCATAGCCTATATCGGACTTTTGCAGGATATAAGCGTTGAAGAGGTCAAGAAGGTCTGCGACGTTGATCTTTTCGGAACTATCATTTGTTCCCGTGAAGCCGTTAAGGCGATGGTGAAAAAAGGCAAAGGCTGTATCATCAACATATCCTCGATGTGGGGAGAGGTCGGCGCATCCTGCGAAACGGTTTATTCCGCTTGCAAGGCGGGAATCATCGGTTTTACAAAGGCGCTGGCAAAGGAGGTCGGCCCTGCGGGAATAAGGGTCAACTGCGTATCGCCCGGAGTTATTGACACGGATATGAACGCAGAGCTTGATGATGATACGATGCGTTCGCTTTGCGAGGAAACTCCCCTTTTGCGGATCGGAAGAGCGCAGGACGTTGCAAGCACGGTTGCATTTTTGGCAAGCGATGAAGCTTCTTTCGTGACCGGACAGGTCGTTTCGGTCAACGGAGGAATAATTTAAATTACGAAGGAGCGTAAAAAAATGGAAGGAATCAGAGAACAGTTGGTTAAAAAGCCGGTCGACTCGCAGGATAAGATCAAGACTGCGCTTGTTTTGGTGGGATCGCTTTTGTTGGCGATCATAGTGGTATTGCTTTTCAATATTCTGATCGGCAGCGTGATGATGCTCGTTGCGCTGATCTTTGCCGGTCTTATTATGTGGGGCGGCTATTGGCTGACGGGCGAATTCAGCGTCGAATATGAGTATTGCTATTCAAACGGCGAACTGAGCGTTGATAAGATCATCAATCAGAGAAGAAGAAAGAGTATGTGCAGCGTTGACCTGAAGCGTGCCGATGCTTTTTATAAAAACCCCGCAAAGCTTCCCGACGCAACAGTTATCAGCGCCGTAGGCGAGCTTGAGGACAAGTACGCCATCAGCTATAACGACCCTACATACGGCCCGTCCGTTTTGGTATTCACACCCGATGAAAAAATGCTTGACGCCATCAAGCCCTACCTTCCCAGAATCATATGAGAGTCGGTATTGACAGCGTCGAGATCGAAAGAATTGAAAAAAGCTTTGAGATCGACAGCTTTTTTGAAAAGGCTTACTCCCCTGCCGAGCGTGAGTTTTTAAGTGCGAAGAAGAATCCCTGCCCTTCTGCGGCGGCGAATTTTGCCGCAAAGGAGGCCTTCGGCAAAGCGATGGGATGCGGACTGGTCGGATTTTCCTTGAACGAAGTGTCGGTTTTGAGGGATGACAAGGGCGCACCGTATTTGGAACTATCTGGCAAGGCGAAAGAGCTTGGCAAGCTATATCGCTTTACAGTTAGCCTTACACACACGAAAACAACTGCGACAGCAATCGTGATTGCATATTAAACTATGAAAAAGATCAGTTTGGCGGCATTTTCTCGGGCGGAAAATGTCGCTTTTCAAAAAGATTTGCCTGTTAAAGACGTCCTCCTGCCCGACGGCGGAGAGATGGAGATAGTCGACGTCTGTAAAGTTAAGAAGCTTTACCCTAAGCGTCCCATAAACGGACACAAGGGCACCTTTGGAAGGTTGCTTTTGATTGTCGGCTCGGACAGATTTGCAGGTGCGGCGCAGATTTCAACTCTTGCGGCGCTTCGTTCGGGCGTTGGAATTGCGAGCGTTATATCATCAAACGAAGCCGCAAGGGCGCTTAACGTAAGTGCAAAAGAAGCTGTCGTCACCCGTGCGGATTCAGACGAAAACGGATTCATATCCGCAAGCGAGAGAAACGTCGGAATAATCAAAGATGAGCTTAAAAGAGCTACCGCTGTTTTGATAGGATGCGGGTTGGGAAATACGCCCGATACTGCGAAGATTCTTGAAACCGTAATTATAAATGCAAATTGTCCCGTAATTATAGATGCAGACGGAATAAACGCATTGACAAGCTGCATAGAATTGCTTAGAACAGCAAAGACAGAAGTCATTTTGACCCCTCACCCCGGAGAGCTTGCGAGGCTTTGCGGAGTCGGCGGCGAATACGCCGTTGAAAAACGCTGTGAGCTTGCAAAAACGCTCAGCAAAGAATTCGGCTGTACGGTGGTTGCAAAATCATCTTGTACGGTGATCGCCGGCGCTGACGGAACGTATCTCAGCACGTTTGGGAACGACGGACTGGCTCGTGGCGGCAGCGGAGATATGCTCGCAGGGCTGATATCCTCCTTTGCGGCGCAGGGCTTAAAGCCTTTGAATTCCGCAATTCTGGGTGCCGCCGTGATGGGATTGGGATGCGAGATGCTGACAAACGACCTTTCGAGCAGAGGGGTCTTGCCAAGCGACGTTATTGATACTCTGCCTTTGCTTTTCAAGAAAATTGAAAGGCTTGAGTGATTTGAAGAAAGTTTTTGCTTTATTGTTTGCGGTTACGGTTTTGCTGTGCGGATGCGATGCGCTGCCGTCAAACTGCGTGATGCTCCCCTCTTGCTTCTATGCAACGGTGAAGGTGTCCTTTGACGACACGGAGTATGAGGCGATGGTGACAAGATACGCCGACAGATATTGGGTGGTCGAGTTCACCGCACCCGACACTGTCAAGGGACTTATCTTTACAGTTGAAGGGGATGACACGGAGATCTCGTTCAATGGGTTGCACTTCACCTTTGACACAGAGAAGTTCCCCGTGGGGTCGGTGGTGTCGATTTTGATCGATTCGCTGGATAGGCTGATCCCCCTTCAGCACGAAATCGTTGAGGGAGAATCGAGCGATTTTGTCACCGGACAGGTGGAGGATATGTCATACACCATGACCCTTGACAAGAACGGAATTCCCCTGACGGTCGAGCTTGGCGACAGCGGAATGAAGATCGAGTTCTGCGAGTTTGAGGTCACGGAAACTGAAGAATGATGCAAAATACCCCGTCTTTCCATATGGAGAGGCGGGGTTTGTTTTGTGGGATCTATGGAGCGAGCCGTCTGCGGAGGCGTTTGCGAAGGCAAACAGTGCCGCAGGTGGCGAGCGGGATGAATGAGCAAAAAAAGGCACCCCAAACGGAGTGCCTTTAATTATTGCTTGATTAGTTGTTCTCTTCCTGAGCCTTCTTCTTGGCAGCGATGTCCAAGAGTGCGTCCTTGCGGGAGAGATTGATTCTGCCCTGATCGTCGATCTCGACAACCTTGACAACGATCTCGTCGCCGATGGATACAACGTCTTCAACCTTTTCAACTCTCTGAAGATCGAGCTTGGAAATGTGAACCAAACCATCCTTACCGGGAGCGATCTCAACGAATGCACCGAAGTTCATAAGGCGAACGACCTTACCTCTATAGATAGAGCCGATCTCGGGATCGAATGCAATGGTGTTGATGATCGAGATTGCAGCCTGGCACTTGTCGTAGTCGATACCGGAAACGAAAACGTTACCGTCGTCGTTGATGTCGATCTTAACTTCGCAGTCAGCACTGATCTTCTGGATGACCTTTCCGCCCGAGCCGATAACTTCACGGATCTTATCGACGGGAACCTTGGTGGTGAGCATCTTGGGAGCATACTTGGAAACGGTTGCTCTGGGAGCATCGATAGCCTTGAGCATGATCTCATCGAGGATGTAGTCACGTGCCTTGTGAGTCTTAGCGAATGCTTCTTCAATGATCTCATAAGTCAAGCCGTCAACCTTGATATCGACCTGGATAGCGGTGATACCCTTCTTGGTACCGCCGACCTTGAAGTCCATATCGCCGAAGAAGTCTTCAAGACCCTGGATATCGACCATGGTTGCGAAGGAGCCGTCATCCTTGGTGATAAGACCGCAGGAGATACCTGCAACGGGAGCCTTGATCGGAACGCCTGC
>CAYWXA010000024.1:0-19807 GCA_964462175.1 uncultured Oscillospiraceae bacterium | reverse complement strand
GCCCTTGCCGAGCTCGAACTTATAGGTTTCCTTATCGTTGAAAACGGGAGTTGCAAGTCTGCCGAATCTCAAATAGCAGGGTCCGTCGTGCAAAATAGCGGCTTCAACAGCAGCTCTTGCTTCAACGTCGTCAGCAGGGTTGATGATGGTCATACCGGGGATGGTTCTCATAAGAGCAATATCTTCGTTGCACTGGTGAGTAGCACCGTCTTCACCTACGGAGATGCCTGCGTGAGTAGCGCCGATCTTAACGTTGAGGTGAGGATAACCGATGGAGTTTCTTACGATCTCAAATGCTCTGCCTGCAGCAAACATTGCAAAGCTTGAAGCAAAGGGAACCTTGCCCGTTGCAGCCAGACCTGCGGCAACGCCCATCATATTAGCTTCTGCGATACCGCAGTCGATGTGTCTTTCGGGGAACTTCTTCTTGAAGACACCTGTTTTGGTTGCGGCAGCAAGGTCAGCGTCCAAAACGTAAAGATTTTCATACTTGTCGCCAAGCTCAGCCAAAGCCTCGCCATAGCTTTCTCTGGTTGCCTTTTTAATCATATCAGCCATAATTATTTGCCCTCCAATTCACAAAGCTGAGCCTTAAGCTCTTCCATTGCCTTCTCATACTGTTCAGCATTGGGAGCACTGCCGTGCCATGAAACCTGATTCTCCATGAAGGAAACGCCCTTGCCCTTAACACTGGTCATAACGATTGCAACAGGCTGGTTAACAACTGTTTCAGCTTCGTTGAATGCTCTCTCAATGTCATCAAAGTCGTGTGCATCCATAGTAATTACGTGCCAACCGAAAGCGGCAAACTTATCGGTAATGGGATAAGGTGAGCAAACGTCGCAGATCTTACCGTCGATCTGAAGACCGTTGTTATCAACGATAGCTACCAAATTGTCAAGTTTGTTGTGTGCGGCAAACATTGCAGCTTCCCAAACCTGACCTTCTTCGATCTCACCGTCACCGAGGATAGCGTAGACCTTGTAAGCGTCATTTGTGAGTTTTGCAGACAATGCCATACCTGCAGCGGCGGAAATGCCCTGGCCCAAAGAACCTGTAGACATATCTACACCGGGGATGTACTTCATGTCGGGATGTCCCTGAAGTCTTGCTCCGATATGACGAAGGGTCTTGAGCTCCTCAACGTCAAAGAAACCTCTGTTTGCAAGAACGGAATAAAGACCGGGAGCAGTATGTCCTTTTGAAAGAACAAATCTGTCTCTGTCAGCAAGCTTGGGATCGTTGGGGAAAACGTTCATCTTTGCGAAGTAAAGATAAGTCAGAACGTCAGCGATAGACAGGGATCCGCCGGGGTGACCGCTCTTGGCATTGTAAACGCCTTCAATAATACCCATTCTTACCTTGCAAGCAGTAGTTTGAAGCTGCTTCTTAAGTAATTCATCCATAATGTGACCTCCAAATTTATTATTTGCTGATTAAAAAGTGAATTGCTTCTTTTATCGCATCATCATCGCAGGTTGCGCTCAAAACAACGTCTGCCGAACTGAGCACGCACTCCTGTGAATCGGAAGGACAAAAGCTTATATCAGATGCTTTAAGCATCTCAATATCGTTATCGTAATCACCTGCGGTGAAAACCTTGCAGGTTTTAAGTCCGAACAGGCTTTTTAAGACCTCAACGGCGCTGCCCTTTGATACATCGGCGGGCAATACCTCTAAAAACTTTGAAAGACTTCTGACAAATCTGAGCCCCATTCCGTCGAACTTCTTAACGTATTCGCACAGCTCGTCGATCACTTTTTCGTCGTCCGCAAACAACAGCTTGCAGATCGGTTCGTTTATCTCGTCGACTGATTCACGCTTAACAAACTCAAATCCCAGGAGCGACTGATGCCAGCGCTCGGTATCGTTCATTCTCAGATAATTCTGACAGCTTGCAGAATAGACCTCAGGAGCGACAGTAGGAAACTTTTTGAAGATATCTTTTACTATATCCTTTGCAATGTCGGGAAGATATTTTGCCCAAACGATCTTTTTCTCATATGGATCATATATCATCGCACCGTTGCAAAGAATGATCGGCAGATCGTAATGAACGACGCCGAGATAATCCCCTACCGTCTGAATAGGCCTGCCGGTTGCAACGGTAAACCTTCCGCCTAAGCGCTGATACTCTTTGATAGCTTCAATATTGCCTTTCGTCAGGCGTTTATCGCTTGATAAAAGTGTTCCGTCAAAATCGGAAACAAAAATCGTATTGCGCAGATCCATATTTACCTCAATGAGTTCAAAAGCTTTTCAAAATATTCGGGAAGATCGCTTGAAAATTCCATATATTCGCCGCTTGAAGGATGAATAAAACCAATCTTCCTTGCGTGAAGGCATTGACCTTTACAGCCTTTATACGGTTTCCCATATACGTCGTCGCCCAAAATCGGATGACCTAAATATGCACAGTGGACACGAATCTGGTGAGTTCTGCCCGTTTCAAGCTTGAAGCGCATATATGAGTGGTTTCCAAGCTCCTCCAAGACCTCATAATGGGTAATTGCCTCCTTGGAATTCGTCGGCGTTACGCACATTTTCTTGCGGTCGTTCTTATCTCTTCCGACAGGAGCGTTTACGGTTCCCGTTTTTTCCTTGAATCTTCCGACGCATATAGCTTCGTATTCACGTGTAAAGGTGTGCGCCTTTATCTGCTCGGAAACGTGAAGATGGGCTTTGTCATTCTTACAGACGATCAAAAGTCCGCTGGTGTTCTTGTCGATACGGTGAACGATGCCGGGACGGATAACTCCGTTGATGCTTGAAAGCTTACCCTTGCATTTATACAGCAGGGCGTTGACAAGCGTACCGTCGGGATTTCCCGCCGCAGGATGGACAACCATGCCCTGAGGCTTGTTGACGATCACAACGTCGTCATCCTCATAGACGATCTCAATCGGAATATCCTGCGCCTCGACTTTCAGATCGACAGGGTCGGGTATTTCGATTATAACGCAGTCCCCTATTGACAGCTTAGCGCTCTTTTGAGCCGACTTTCCGTTGATCATCACGCTGCCGTTTTCAATAAGCTTGGCAACTGCAGAGCGTGTCAGATCGACCTCATCCTGCAACGTCAGCCACTTATCCAAACGCGCGCCCTCGTCCTGCCTATCGCAGATCAGCTCAAACCTGTTCATCTTCTGACACCACAGACTCGCTGACACTATCGGCTTCGGCGGCTTTCTGAGCCTTTTTAATCTTCTGCTGTTTGATTTCAGCACAGATCACATAAATGCAGTATCCGAAAGCGCCGATACAAACGCAAATATCAGCAAAATTGAAAATCGGGAAGCTGATAAATTCGAGTTTGATGTAATCAATCACGCCGTTGAAGCCAGGCTCAACAACCATTCTCACACGGTCAATGAAATTGCCGATTCCGCCGGCGACGATCATTGAAAGGCAGAGCATTTCAATTCTATGCAAGCTCTTGCGCTTCCAGCAGATGTAAGCGGTGATACCCGCCATAACAACGAAAGTGAATATGAGAAGAAAGACAGTTCTGCCTTCAAGGATGCTGAAGCCTGCGCCGTCATTGCGAATGTGGGTGATGCTGAAAATGTCAAGATCTCCGATTCGGAAGGTGTAATATCTGTCGATAAAACCTGTGCATTCTCTTATATTGTTGACAATGTAGAGCTTGATGAGCTGATCTTCAAGAATTAAAGCAGCAATCAAACCTAAGCAGAGTATCAGCATTTATTAACCTCCGAACTAAGAACAAGCCGATTGCCGCAGTTAAGCGGCAATCAAGCAATGCATATTAAAAATTTTACTTAACGGTGTGAGCGCATCTTGAGCAAAGCGTGGGGTGCTCGGCGCACTCGCCTACCGTATCGGAATAGATCCAGCAACGCTCGCACTTCTCGCCGCTTGCCTTCGCAACGTCAAAGCCAAGACCTGTTGTTTCGCCTCTGAACTCAGCTTCGCCGCCGTTTACAACTTCAACTCTGGATACGATGAATACCGCAGGCAAGATATCCTTAACGGCACAAAGCTTTTCATAATCAGCGCCGCTTGCGTGTAACACCATATCAGCCTCAAGAGAAGAACCGATGACCTTGTCGGCACGCTTGAGTTCGAGTGCCTTCTTGGCATCAACTCTGAGGTTATAGATATATTCCCACTTGGAAACGAACTGTGCGTCGAAATCGTGACCCGAAACCTTGGGCATATCGTTAAGGAAGATGCTTCTGGGATCGTCATTCTTCGAATGAGGAATGTATGACCAGATTTCATCTGCAGTGAACGAGAGAATGGGAGCTACAAGTCGTGCAATAGCGGACAAAATGGTATACATAACAGTCTGTGCGCTGCGTCTGAGCTCACTGTCGGGCGCTTCGCAGTAAAGTCTGTCTTTGATGATGTCAAGATAGAAGTTGGACATATCAATTACACAGAAGTTGTGGATAGCGTGGAATACAATGTGGAAATCAAAGTTATTGTAAGCTTCATTTACCTTGTTGATAAGGTTATCCAGCTTCATAATTGCCCACTTGTCAAGCTCGGGCATTTTCTCGAATGCAACAGCGTCGGTGTCAATATTGAAGCCGCCCTGATTGCAGATGTTACCCAAGATGTATCTTGCGGTGTTTCTGATCTTTTTATATGCTTCGGAAAGCTGTGCGATGATCGCCTTGGAAACACGGATATCAGAGTGATAATCGCTGGATGCTACCCAAAGTCTCAAAATATCAGCGCCGTTCTTGTCATAGATCTCCTTGGGTTCGATACCGTTGCCCAAAGACTTGTGCATAGTCTTGCCTTCGCCGTCAACGACCCAACCGTGAGTGCAGACAGCCTTATAGGGAGCCTTGCCGTTGACAACAACGCTGGTCAAAAGTGAGGACTGGAACCAGCCTCTGTACTGGTCAGCGCCTTCGAGGTAAAGGTCGGCAGGTGAAGATACGCCTTCACGCTGATCCAAGACTGCGGTATGGGTAACGCCAGAGTCGAACCAAACGTCCATAATATCGGTTTCCTTGGTGAACTCTTCACATCCGCAGGAGCACTTTAAGCCTTCGGGAATGAAGTCCTTAACGTCACGTGCATACCAAGCGTCGGAGCCCTCAACCTTGAAGATAGAGGAAATTTTATCAATCAGATCGCCGTCGATAATCGGCTTGTGGCAATCGTTGCAGTATACGATCGGGATCGGAACGCCCCAGGTTCTCTGACGGGAGATACACCAGTCGGAACGGTCTCTGACCATTCCCTTGATTCTCTCTTCGCCCCAAGCGGGAATCCACTGAACGTCCTCGATAGCCTTGATGGTTTCGTCCTTGAAATCTTCAACGGAGCAGAACCACTGTTCAGTCGCTCTGAACAGAATGGGAGATTTACATCTCCAGCAGTGAGGATACTGGTGAACGATCTTAGCGTGTGCAAACATCGCACCCGTTTCAACGAGGTGCTTGCCGATAGCCTTATTTGCATCGTCAGTAGACAAGCCTGCGAACATACCGGCTTCTTCTGTCAATACGCCCTTGCCGTTAACAGCAACGACGATTCCGACTTCGTCATACTTCTTGGCAACTTCAAAGTCGTCAACACCGTAGCCGGGAGCGGTATGAACGCAGCCTGTACCGCTTTCAAGAGTTACGTGGTCACCGACGATGACTAAGGAATCTCTGTCCATAAAAGGATGCTGTGCGGTGCAGTATTCAAGTTCAGCGCCTGTGAAGGAGCCGACGGTTTCATATTCGGTGATACCTGCAGCGGCAAGTGTAGGCTCAATCAGCTCACGAGCCATAACATAGTTTTCGCCGTTTGCCTTAACAACGGTATATTCATAATCGGGACCCAAGCAGATCGCAAGGTTGCCGGGCAAAGTCCAGGTTGTTGTCGTCCAGATTACGAAGTAGGTCTTGTCAAGGTCAAGTCCCAATGCGGTAAAGATACCCTTATCGTCATTCACCTTGAACTTGACGTAGATGGACATACAAGGATCGTCGTTATATTCGATCTCAGCTTCAGCCAAAGCGGTCTGGCATTCGGGGCACCAATAAACAGGCTTGAGACCCTTATAAACGTATCCACGCTTTGCCATTTCGCCGAAAACTTCAACCTGACGAGCTTCGAACTCAGGCTTGAGAGTCAGATAAGGATCTTCAAAATCGCCCAAAACGCCCAAACGCTTGAACTGATCTCTCTGGCTGTCAACGTAGGAAAGAGCGTACTCTTTGCAGTGCTTTCTCAGCTCCAAGGGAGGAATAGCGCCGTTTTCAACGCCGATCGCCTTCATTGCCTTGAGCTCGATAGGCAAACCGTGAGTATCCCAACCGGGAATATAATCGGAACGGTAGCCGCTCATATTCTTCTGCTTAACGATAATGTCCTTCAACACCTTGTTCAAAGCGGTACCGAGGTGGATATCGCCGTTGGCGTAAGGAGGGCCGTCGTGAAGAATATAAGAAGGCTTTCCTTCGTTCTTCTTGATGATCTCTTTGTAAAGCTGTTCATTATCCCACTTTTCAACCATTCCGGGTTCCTTGGTGGGAAGATTGCCTCTCATGGGGTATTCCGTTTCGGGAAGATTGAGAGTCTTGTTGTAATCCATAGGCATATTGCTGTATATCCCCTTGCTAAAATTATTTATTATTTGCTCCGTTGTGGCCGAATTTCAGCTCACTTGCGGAATAATTCTGTCTTTTATATGAAGAGAAGCCGAAGGTAGTATCGGTAGTTACCTTGGATTCGGGCTTCTTTTCTTCCTTTGCTTCTGCTTCAACAGCGGCTTCAGCCTTAGGCTCTTCTGCAGGAGCTTCAGCAGGAGCTTCCTCAGGCTTGGTTTCCATAATATCCTTGATCTGCTCGTCAGTCAGTTCGGGCAAGGAAATTGCAAGCTTGGTCTGTTCGGTAAGTAAGGAAATGAGAGTCTTCTTAAAATCGGTGACTTCATTCTTGAGCTTTGTGAGCTTATCGTTATAAAGCTCGATCTGAGTCTTGGAAGCGGCAACGACGGCGTTGAGCTTATCGTTTTCTTCCTTGATAGCAGCTCTTACCTTCTCAACTTCCTGTATCTTGATCTTTTCGCAGTCGCCTGCGATCTCAGCGACCATAGCGTCGTGCTTTTCCTGAGCCTCGCTAACGATCTTTTCAGCCTCAGCCTTAGCTTCGGCAACGATTCTGTTGCCCTGCTTCTGTGCAACTAAAAGAGCGTCTCTGATGGCATCTTCATCGTTTCTGTATTCATTGATCTTCTCAACGAGCTTAACGATCTTAGCTTCGTTTTCTTCTTTTTCCTTGATTGCCTTAGCGTAAGCCAAAGCTATATCACGAAGATATTCATCCACCTCTTCGGGCTTATAACCTGCAGCGGCTTTTGAAAATTTCTTTGAAGCGATGTCTTTAGCGTTCATTTGTATTCCTCCTGATTTATTTAAACTTTTTGATGGTAATAAATATCCGATCTTTTTTAGACTGTCCGCCGATGCGGGAAAGAACGAATTTGCCGAAACCTCTGACTGAGAACTTGTCCCCTTCTTCAAGGCGTTCTGATGAATTAAACGTCATCACACGGTTGAGCATTACTCCCTTGGCTCTGATAAGATCCTGCGCCTTTTCTCTTGACGTCTTCAAGCTAAGCGCCAATACGGCATCAAGGCGAATTGACGCAACGGTTGAAGTGATCTCTTCAAATTCAGGTTCGGGAATATCACTTAAATCAAAATCATAACTGATTTTAACACCGCACTTGCCTATCTTGGTCATATCGCTGACGAGCGGCAAAGCCGTGTTATGTACAAACACTACGGCTCTTTTGCTGCCGACAAGTATATCGCCGATAAGCTCACGCTTGATCTCAAGTGCCATAAGCGAACCGAGAAAATCACGATGAGAAGGCTTATCAGCCTCACGGTAATTGAAGACAACTGCCGTAAAAGGCGGGGTGTATTCGCAAGCGTCCTCCGGCAAAAATGCGACAATACGGCGCTCGGCTTCAAGATATCCGCCGTCGGTCAGGTATTTAAAACCTTCACGATCAAGCGCAGATTCGCAAAGAGCCAACTGTCTTTCGTCTAAAAATGCGGAGAATCTTGCATACCCGCACTTTTGGCTTTGATATGCAAGATCTAAAATGTGTCTGACTAAAAGCTTGTCCTCATCAGTTGAAGGCGACAAGGCTTTGTATGAACTCATCAGAAGCTGTAACCGCTGTTCTCAAGCTCACTCATAAGATCGACGCCGCTGAAACCAACGTTCTTGGGCATGATTACAAATGTCTTCTGAGCGGTCATCTTGATGGTCGCATCGTTAGCGTATGCAACGCCGGAAAGGAAGTCCATAATGCGCTTGGCATCCTCGCTCTTGACCTGTTCGAGATTGAGCAAAACAGTCTTCTGACGGTTAAGGTCATCGCCGATAGACTTGACCTCGGAGAAATCGTTGGGTCTTGCAAGAACGATCTGTACGGTTGCGGTCGTTGCGATCTTAACTTCTCTGTTTCTTCTCTCAGCGGAAAGATCTACCTCTTCTGCCTGATCTTCCTGGTCGATAACAGGGGTATATTCATCGTCATCGTTTTCCTCGCTGAACAAAAAGCCTTTAATTGAATCAAATACGCTCATGTCTTTACCTCCGTTTGTATATTTTAAATTCTATTATAAACGTATATCCATACTATTTTATTATCATACATTTGGGCCGTAATGTCAAGATGCAAACCCAAAAAACAGCACTAAATGTCATTAAATTCTGCCTTCAAGCCCGGTAATTCGGTCCTTGCCGAAATACATAAGCTCCCAAAGTGCAGGTGATTTAACCGTTTCAACCACTTCGCCGTTTTCAAAGCGCTCGAGGGTGGCGCTGCCGAACATTCTGTGGTATGAACCACGAAGTCCCATAAGCCAGATTGCGGCATACTGGAGCGGCGTCACCTGAGTTTTCATATCAATTTGCTCAAGGTCGCCTTCCCTGTCGTACGTTATGCGGTAGTGCTGCTCGCCATCGTCATAATCATATACAAGTCTGCCCGCAACGTGCTTTTTGGTTATTGAATCAAAGAATACGTTTTCTTCACGATACGTAAGATACTTTTCGGGGCAATCTGCCAATATCTTGCCGTCTTTAGCAAGCATAAATACGGGAGTTTCGTCGTAGCTGTACTTTTTCGTTGCGGTTATGAAGGACGAAACCACCTGATAATCCCCTATCTTCGCTCTGCCCCAATACCAATGGTGCATAAGTCGGAACATCGGGGTGTTGCCCCAGTTGTGGTCGTGATATCCCGTGCCGGAAAAGCTTTCAGTTTTGCCGTCACGTGTCATTGTAACCTCGACTCCGCCTTCGGGTACGGAAGGAAGCCAGGCGAATATGTCCTTATCGTCAAAAAGAATGTGACCTGTCTGGGGTCGCCAGGAGGGTACGTTTGAATTTAGCTTGAGGGTTGCCTCAATTCCGCCGTGGTTCCAATAAATTTCATAATCGGTCATATTGCCCTTACAGGTGCAATCGCCGATCTTGATATCGCATTTATCTTTGGAGAATATTGCTTCGTCGGCGGAGCAAGGCGCCATATCATATACTCTTGTTCCGTCGGGATACGTAAGGGTAAACGTAGCGTGGGGCTTGAAGCCTTCTGAGAAGCTAATCATCGGCCCTGTGAAGAATACGATTACAAGGCTGGAGCCATCCGAAAACTTTGAATCGAAATACCACCATTCATAGCTTCCCTTTGCTCCGCAGGTGCGAAGTCCGTCCTCCCAAAGCTCGGGTTTTCCTCTTTTAACGCCGAGAAGGTTATATTCCTCATCTCTGATTGCAAGCCATGCGTGTTTTGCCACTTAAATCTTCTCCCTTCTTAGTTGTCAGTTGATTCTGTGTTACCCGTATTCTCGATTGGCTCGAGAATAATTCTGTCGTACAGATTTAGATAATCGTCGTCGGAAATGTTTGCGGAAAGAACGTAATCATCGCCTTCATATATGACGTCAAGCTTCTTAAACTCGGTTCTTTCGCCGACTATGACATATACGCCCTTGACACCGTCAACGAATCTGATCGCTTCACGGGGAACACGAAGGCCTATGTATTCATCAAAAATGATGTCGGCTTCCTGAACTCTTGAGGAAGCTATCTCGCTGTCGAGCTCCTGGCAGGACAAGATCATTATCGCTTCATTGCCGTTGCCGGTGGGCGTGATGCTTTCAACCGTAACGGTGTGTTCGGCGTTTGAAGATGCAAAGGAAAACGTCAATTTCTGATTCACGAAATATCTGTCGGAGGTATCAATGATACCGATCATCTTCCAAGAGTAATCGCTGAATACCTTTCCGATCGCATTTTTATATTCAGCCGTAATATTGGTCGGGTTTTCAATAATTCTGTTTATATCGTCAACCGTAAGCTCAGATATCGTATCCATCGTAAGATAAGCTTCGTATCCGTCAAATGACGAAGTAAAATATCCAGTTGCACCCGATTTAACGGTTGTGATCGGATCCTTCAGAGCGGCGTTGCAAATACTCAGCTCTTGCTTCAGCTCATTTATTCTTTCGGAATAGTCGATCTCAACGTTGGTGGAAACGTTGAATATGTTCATAAGTCTGAGCATATCGTCGCTTTCACTGTAGACCTGCGAAAGCTCACCCTGAGCCATATTGAGCAAAAGCTCCTTATACGATTCGATGATCTGCTCGGTCAAGAATTCCGGCTGCGCATAATCCGTGGTGCCGCGGCTTTGAGCGCTTTCAAGCAAAGCAATATCCTTCGTTAACTGCTCAATGCGGTAACGGTAGTATATCTGATCGTAAGTGTCGTAAACGTTCGCAATGACAGTTTTGTTTGAAAGCTTAGATCCGTCTGAAACGGTATAGTCAAGAACGCCTGAGCCAACGGAAAAAGGCGTATAAACAACGGTCTCATCTCTGACGATTATACCTGTGAAGGACAGGCTTCTTCTGCTTGAATAAAGCAAAGCGTCCTCCGTTGAATTTGCACGGTTAATGCTTATATATATTTGTGAAACAACGAGAGAGAGCACCGCCACAAATACCAAAGCAATTAAAAGCGTGTCTCTTATACTTTTATACTTCATCATTTCTCCTTGAAAAATCAATTCCGCATGAAAAAACTATTTCCAACGCTTTAGCGACGACTTCTTCAAATGAAGAACATTCGTCAGCGTAAATCCAATTGATGCGTTCGTCCCGCCTGAACCAAGTAAGCTGCCTTTTTGCATATCTTCTTGATTCCATCTTTAATCTGTCTATACATTCCTCCAGCGTTGCCTCGCCGGAAAAATAAGGAGTCAACTCCTTATAGCCAATAGCTTGAAAAGAAGTTTTCAGCTCATCGTTAGACAAAACATCGCCCGCTTCTTCAAGCAAACCGTTTTGAAGCATCATATCTACTCTGAGGTTGATCCTGTCATAAAGCTTCTGACGGTCACGGTAGTTGATTCCGATCATCACGGTATCATACGGACTGCCTTTGTCTTTTGAAATTCTGTTAAATTCTGAGATGGTCTTGCCCGTGGTCTTATATACTTCGATAGCACGGATGATTCGGGTCAGATTGTTCTCGTGAAAACGTTCGGCGGACTCAGGATCGAACTTGCGAAGCATTTCAAGAAGATAACCGTTGCCCTTTTCCTTTGCCAATTCCAGAAGTTCTTCTCTTAGCTCTGTAGAAGAACAGGAATCGTCAAAGGTGACGTTATCAACAAGTGAATTGATATATAATCCCGTGCCGCCGCAGACAAGGGGTATCATTCCCCTATTGCCTATATCTTCAATAGTCTTGTGAGCCAATGAAACATAGTCAGCAACCGAAAAGCTGTCGCTCGGGTCTAAAAAATCAATAAGGTGATGAGGGACGCCGTCCATCTCCTCGGGCGTGGGCTTTGCCGTGGCAACAGTCATACCCTTGTAGATCTGCATTGAATCGCAGGAAACGACTTCACAGCCGATAGTCTTTGCAAGAGCGATACTCAAAGCAGTCTTGCCCGAGGCGGTAGGCCCGCATATAACTATCAGAGGCTGTTTGGTCATAAATCACACGATCCTTTTAAACATTTTTTCAATCTCATATTTTGACAGCTTTATCAAAACCGGTCTGCCGTGAGGACAGTATCTTATATCCTCTTCAAAAATCAGTTTAGTCAGCTCTTCAAGCTCAATTTTATCTGTAATGCTGTTTGCCTTTACAGATGCTTTGCAGGCTATTGAATGGAACAGATCGTCAAACAGCTCGCTTCCAGAGCCGATTTTGCCCGAAGCAAGGCTGTCGGAAAACCGTGTCAAAAGATCAGCGGGATCCTCATCGCCAATTAAGACGGGTACGCCGTAAAGAGAGATATTCGGGGCATCCAAAAGCTCTATTCCAAAGCCGAGACGCTTGCAGATTTCGGGGTTGTCCCTTATCGCATCGTAGCCTTCGTAGGACATTACAACATCAACAGGCGTAATCAGCGTCTGCATATCCAAAGATTCAGCGCCCGATTTGATCTTTTCAAAGTTGTGGCGCTCGTGGGCGGCGTGCTTATCGATCAAATACATATCCTCGCCGCATTCGCAGACGATATAGGTCTTGAACAGCTCCCCTATCACCTTGACCAGCGGTTTGTCCGACGTATCTGCAACTATGGCGGGCTCATCGGTTTTTTCTGTTTTAACAAACGATTCTTTGTTTATGTATTTAAACTTGTCGCTGATAACGGGTTCTGATATTGAAGCCGAGGGAGCAGGGTCTGCATTAACAGGCTGCGCCTTAACTTCAGGCTCTTCAAATGAAACCGTTTCTCTTTGAACGGCTGCTTCAACGACAGGCTCGGCTCTATTAACCGTCTGTTTCGGACTGTCCTCGGAAAAAGTGATGGACTTTCTGGTTGATGAGAACATAAGCTGAACGCTGTTATCGGGTTCAGCGGGTTTTGAATAAATCTCCTGATAAGACAGCGTCTTCGGTTTTTTCTCATCAAATACCGCTTCGGTAGGTGTATCGAAGCTCATAAGTGCATTCTTAACGGCGAAGTAAACGGCATCGTAAACCGATTTTTCTTCGCTGAAGCGGATTTCAATTTTTGCAGGATGAACGTTTACGTCAATATTTGACGGATTGATACCTATCGAAAGCACGCACCCTGGAAATTTTCCGGTCATTATCTGATTTCTGTACGCTTCTTCAAGTGCAACCATACAGGTAACACTTTTGACGTATCTGGAATTGACAAAGAAATTCTGGAACGCTCGGTTTGCCTTTGCCGACAAAGGCTTTGTAACGTATCCCGAAACGGATATCCCGTTATATGAATAATCAACGGGAATACAGGAAGAATGGAACTCCCTGCCGAAAACAGCGTAGATGACCGAGAGAAGCTTGCCGTCACCCGAGGTGATAAGCTCGGTCTTGTTATCTCTTATGAATTTGAAGGATATCTCCGGATGAGAGAGCGCCAGCTTTTGAACGACGCTTGCAATCGCATTGCCCTCGCTGACGTCTTTTTTGAGGAACTTCAGACGTGCAGGAACGTTGAAAAACAGATCCCTGATAACGAACGTCGTTCCGTCGGGACAGCCGATCGAATCAAGCTCAAGCTCTTCCCCGCCCTCAATGACGTAATGGGAGCCAAGCTCGTCCTCACGGCGCTTGGTCATCACTTCGACCTTTGAAACTGCGCAAACGGAAGCAAGAGCTTCACCTCTGAAGCCGAGAGTTGAAATGCTGACAAGGTCGTCCTTTTCAAGAATCTTGCTGGTTGCATGGCGCACGAAAGCAAGCGGTATGTCTTCCTTGGTCATTCCGCAGCCGTTATCTGTTATTCTGATATACGTTCTTCCGCCGTTTTTGATCTCAACCGTAATGCTCGATGCGCCTGCATCGACAGAGTTTTCGATCATTTCCTTGACAACAGACGAAGGTCTTTCAATGACTTCACCGGCGGCGATCAGTTCATATACAGATTTTTCAAGAAGATGGATATTTCCCATTCTTACTCCTATGTGTTAGATATATTTTATGACTTCATCAAAGAGCTCCCGCAGTTCGCTGTCTGTAAGCTCGTCGATATTCGTTTTTCTCAGCATATCAAGAGCATAGCTCTCGCCCATCAGATCAAATGAGATCTGGTCGGATGATTTTGATTTTTTAGCGTTCATTTCAGCCTGGCGGTTCTTTTCCTCTAACGATTCCAAAAGGTCTTTTGAGCGCTTTAAAATCTTTGCAGGAAGACCCGCAAGCTTTGCAACTTCGATGCCGTAGCTTTCATCGACGCCGCCACGAACGATCTTACGCAGGAATCTGATTCCGTCGCCATGGCGTTTAACGGCAATGCTGTAATTTTTTATGCCCGCAACCTCGTTTTCGAGATTTATCAGCTCGTGATAGTGGGTTGCAAACAGGGTCTTGCAACCGATATGCTTGGGGTCGGCAATAAACTCTGCAACGCTTTGAGCAATACTGATTCCGTCAAAGGTAGATGTTCCTCTGCCGACTTCGTCGAGGATTACAAGGCTGTTTTTGGTGGCATTTTTTACGATATCTGCGACTTCGCTCATTTCAACCATAAACGTAGATTGACCGGATGTAAGGTCGTCAGATGCGCCCACACGGGTAAAAATCTGGTCTACGACGGAGATCTTTGCGTAATCAGCAGGAACGAAACAGCCTATCTGCGCCATAAGGGTTATAAGTGCGACCTGACGCATATACGTCGACTTACCGGACATATTGGGGCCTGTAATAATTGACATTCTGTTGTCGGAAAGGTCAAGATACGTGTCATTAGGCACGAAAACGTCGTCTCTGAGCATAAGCTCGACAACGGGATGCCTGCCGTTTTTAATGTTAATAATGCCGTCGATAGCGATCTCAGGCTTCGTATAGCTGTTGCTGAGGGATACGTATGCAAATGATGACAAAACGTCAACGTAAGCAAGCGCAGCGGCAGTTTTTTGAACGACGTCGAGATTTTCGGCAACGTAATCTCTTACCTCGTTGAATATTTCCGCTTCAAGCGCCAATGACTTGTCCGAAGCGTTGAGTATCTGATATTCGGTATTTTTAAGTTCTTCTGTGATGAATCGCTCGGCGTTTGCAAGGGTCTGCTTTCTTATGTAGTCATCAGGTATAAGGTCATAGAATGAGCGAGTAACTTCAAGATAGTAGCCGAATACGCGGTTGTATCCTATCTTGAGGTTTTTAATGCCCGTGCGCTCACGCTCGCGTTCAACGATTCCGTCGAGCACGCTTTTGCCGTTGGTAATAAGGTTTCTTAATCTGTCAAGCTCTTCATTGAATCCGTCCTTGATAACACCGCCGTCCTTCAAAACTGCAGGCGGCTGGTCGACGATCGCATTGTCAACGAGGGTCTGAATATTATCGAGTGTGGAAATATCGCTATTAAGCTCAGATATCAGATCAGACTTAACGCAAGAAAGGATCCTTTTGACGTCTGGGAGCTTTGATGCAGTATATGCCAGCGACTTCAAGTCATTGGGGGAGGCTGTCTTATACATAACTCTCGTCATCAAGCGTTCAAGATCGTATACTCCTCGCAGAGCTTCGCCCAGTTCGCTCAAGAGTGATGTATCATTCATCAGTCCTTCGACTGCATCAAGCCGTCTTATGATATTATACGGATTGATCAAAGGCTGTTCGATGAAGGATTTAAGCATACGCTTGCCCATTGAAGTTCTCGTGTGATCCAGCACCCAAAGAAGCGAGCCCTTTTTGTCGCCGGAACGGAGAGTTTTTGTAATTTCAAGGTTGTTTCTGGCTGTATAGCCCAAGATCATTACCTGATCGCCGTCGTGCTGCTCGATCTTTCTGAAGCGGGATACGGCGGTGCGCTGAGTGTCGGCAATATATCCGAACAAAGCTGCGGGAGCGCAGGTCGCAGGGTCCGCCTGATTAAGACCGAGTGATTCGATAGCATCGGCGGAGAACTGCGAAAGCATAGCGTCAATATTATTTGCGACGTTAAAGTTTCTCTGTTCGAGAATTCGCACAGATGCACCGAGCCTGTCACGGATAAATCTGACAGTTTCTTCCAACTGATTTATAGAATGATTTGCAAGTATCTCAACAGGTGAAAAACGGGAAAGCTTGTTGATGATCTCGGTCTCGATGTTTTTGCCCGAGACCTTGAACATATGAGCCTCGCCTGTTGACATATCTGCAAAGCAAAGGGAGCCCTCTTTATCGTAAAGATAAATTGAGCAGAGCCAGTTGTTTCTGTCTTCATCGAGCATCGAGCTTTCAATAAGCGTGCCGGGAGTGATGATTCTCACGACGTCACGCTTAACGATGCCCTTGGCAGTAGCAGGGTCTTCCATCTGCTCGCAGATGACGACGCTCTGCCCCGCCTCAATGAGTTTTTTGACGTAGATATCGCAGGCGTGGTGAGGTACGCCGCACATAGGCGCACGGTTTTCAAGCCCGCAATCCTTACCGGTGAGAGTAAGGTCAAGTATTGAGGATGCCAAAATGGCGTCATCAAAGAACATTTCATAGAAGTCTCCCAAACGGAAGAAAACTATGCTGTCAAGATGATCCAGTTTAAGCTCAACATACTGCCTCATTCCGGCAGAAAGCTTTGACATATCAATTGATTCCAATAAAAGAGCCATTACTCTCACTCCGTATCGTTTAAGTTAATGTCGATCAGTGGCAGCCGCCGCAGGTCGAGCAGCTTCCGGAACACTTATGAGAAACTGCAGGGCAGGTCTCAGGGTCTTCACCGTTAGCAGAAGCAGTGATGATGTTGTTGATCTGATCAAGAACATCGTCAACGTCAGCCTTAGCCTGATTATAAGCGACCATCTTTTCGTTGCCCATGATCTTGCCGTAAACAAGTCTGAGCTCGTTGTTGAGTTCGTTGATCGCATCGGTGTCTCTTTCGGTCTTGGACATAAGGTTGTTGAGCTGCATTCTCTTCATATTGAAGTCGCCGATGAGGTCCTGCAGTTCAGCATCGTTGTCATTAGCAAGCTTTGCAGCATGGTAAGCGATGTATCTTTCATCCTGCTGAAGAGCCTTGCCAAGCTCTCTGGTAAGTTCGATTACGTTCATATATCGTTATCTCCCGTAAAAATATTTTTATCAATGCAAATTATCACATCAATAATTAGTATTAGTTTACCACAAAACATTGTAAATTACAAGACCTTACAACACTAAAGATTGCGATTATTTGACATTTGTAATTGTGCACCGTTCAGAAAAACAATAATCAACAAAAAGATTGAAAAGTCGAAATAATTATGATATAATCCAGATATATCTTGAAAAGGAGGCGGCAGAATTGAAGCTTGGAATTGACAGCTCAAAGTGGAAAAGACACTTCCCCGTTCCCTGCGCTTTGGTCGATAATTATTTAAAGCTTGCAGATGAAGCCGCTTTGAAGGTTTTGCTCTGTTTGCTGAATTCCGATGAAGAATACTTGGAATCGGAATACATAACGAAAAAGACCGGTCTTAATGCCCATCAGATCGAAGATGCCGTTGCATTTTGGGTCTCGCAGGGTATAATGGATTTGCCCGAAGGTTTCGTATATAACGGTAACTCCGAAGAAAAAAGCGAGCCCGTGCCTGTCAACAAGGTCGTTCATTCCGCATACCGTCCTGATGATATCGCAAAAATGAATCAGCAAGATGCCGGATTTAAAGCGCTCTCCGCCGAAGCGGAAACAACTCTCGGCAGACCGCTCAAGCATTATGACCTCGAAACGCTTATTATAATGCGTGATAACTACGGCTTCAGCGACCCTGCGATTATTCTCATTTTGGAGCATTGCGCAAAGCTTGACAAGGACAAACCGAAATATTATGAAACTGTTGCCGCTTCGATGTTTGAAAAAGGCATAACGGAATATGAGCAGCTCGAGGCTGAATTCAACAGACTCGACGAATATCATTCGTTTGAAGGTGAGATCAAAAGAGCATTCGGAATATCTTCAAAGCTCACCAAAAAGCAATCTGAATTTATCGAAAACTGGCGAAATGCAGGTCATAGCGTTGAGTTGATTTCCTATGCTTGGGAAAAGTGCGTTAACGCAACGAACAAGACACAATTCCCGTATATTGATAAAGTTCTTGCAAACTGGGCATCGAAAAATATTACGACAGTTGAACAAGCTGAAAACGAAAACTCCCCTGCCGCTAATACCGCAAAAGTGCGTTCATACGATTTGGGCGAGTATGATGATTTCACTTTGGGAAATTACATTAAAAAGTAAAGGATGTGAGTTAGTTGAAGTATACAAACGAGGTTATAACCCTTGCACACGCCGAGCTTGAGAAAAGACGTGCCGATGCCGTTGCGCTTCAGAGCGCTCATGTTGATATAATTAAGGATCACGCCGAGATCTACTCGATTTACACGGCGATTCTTTCCACCAAAGATAAGCTTGCTGACGCAATTCTTTCAAAAAGCGGTGACACAAGAGAGCGTATCAACGCAGTTAAGGAAGAAAATTTGAAGAATCAGGAGCTCTTGAAAAAGGCTCTTTGCAAATTCGGCTTTGCCGAAAACTATCTTGAGCTTCAGCATAAATGCCCCGTTTGCCGAGATACAGGCTTTGTTTCGGGACACAGATGTGATTGTCTTGATTCGTTACTTGACAGGTTCGCCGTTGAAAAGCTCAATGAGCAATGCAAGATCAAGCTCAGCTCATTTGCCGATTTCAACGTTTCATATTACCCCGACAACTTCGTAACCAAAAACGGTACGATCGATGCTCGGAGTATGATGAAAGAACACCTTGACTTCTGCATAAAATATGCCCGAGAATTCAGCATCGACTCCCCTTCCGTCTTTATGCTCGGCCCGACAGGTCTCGGAAAAACATTCCTCTCATCCTGCATTGCAAAAGAGGTTCTTTGCAACGGATACAGCGTTGCATTTGATTCGATTCAGAATTATCTTCGTGATATTGAAAAGGAGCATTTCGGCAGAAGCGAAGGCGACACCCTTGAAACGATTCTGAATGCAGATCTTGTAATTTTGGACGACTTGGGAAGCGAATTTGCATCGAGCTTTAATTCATCGGTCATCTACAACATTATCAACTCAAGAACTAATCAAGGCAAGCCCACTATTGTTTCATCCAACCTCTCCTTTGATGAGCTGACCAAGCGATATGATGACAGAATCATCTCCCGCCTTACGGGAATGTTCAAACCTATGCGCTTTATCGGTAACGATATAAGGCAGATCAAGCGACAGAACGGGATATATAACTGATAGATAAAATCACCCACCGCTGCATATGCGATGGGTGATATTTTTTGATTACTTCTTGATAAGCTTAACGATCTGCTTCTTGCCCTTCTTGAGAATTGCTTCGCTTGAAAGGTCGATCATATATCCGAGGTCGGAGATCTTTTCATCGTTAACTGTCACGCCGCCCTGCTGGATAAGGCGTCTTGCTTCGCCTCTTGAGGGAGCAAGCTTTGCGCCTGTGAGCGCGTCAATGATGTTAAGAGAATCGGTCTCAAACTCGAACGTGGGCATATTTTCGCTGGAACCGGAGCCGCCGAATACGCTTCTTGCGGTTTCAAGGCACTTGGCAGCTTCTTCCTCACCGTGTACAAGCTTGGTGAGCTCATATGCCAAAATTTCCTTAGCCTTATTGAGCTGGCTACCTTCCCAGGAATCCATCTCGTCGATCTGCTCAAGAGGCAGAAACGTGAGCATTCTGATGCACTTGAGAACATCGGAGTCGGCAACGTTTCTCCAATACTGGAAGAAGTCGTAAGGACTTGTCTTATTGGGGTCGAGCCATACGGCGTTGCCTGCGGTCTTGCCCATCTTCTTGCCCTGGGAGTCGGTCAAAAGTGTAATAGTCATCGCATTAGCG
>CAYWXA010000023.1:0-20073 GCA_964462175.1 uncultured Oscillospiraceae bacterium | reverse complement strand
AAAATATTTAAGGAGACGTTATTATGAAGAAAGTATTATCTATCCTTGTTGCTGCAATGCTCGTTATGGCAATGGCAGTAACCGCATTCGCTGATGCAGATTTGGCTTCCACCTATGTTAACCACATCGATTCCGGTCTTGACGTTGCTACTGTTGACCTTCCTGCCGATGTTGTTGAAGGCGAAACCGTAACCCTCAAGATCAAGGGTACTGCTGACGCTAACTTCAGAGTTTACCTCGGTAATGGCGTATATCCCTCCAGAGAATCTGACATCGTAACTGTAGAAGTAGTTGACGGTGCTTTCGAAACTGAAGTAGTTTTGGTTGCATCTTTGGCTGAAGGCTCCTCTAAGGGCGTTGCTAACAACGTTGTTATCAAGGGCGCTAGCTACGGTTTGCCTGTTCCTGAAATCGCTTGGGAATACGTTACTCTCGTAGGTGCTGACGCTGCAGTTGAAGAAACTCCTGTAGTTGAAGAAACTCCCGCAGTTGAAGAACCTGTTGAGGATACTCCTGTTGAGGAAACTCCCGTTGAGACTAAGCCCGCTGATACCGGTCTTGCTCTCGCTGTAGTTCCCATGATCGTTGCAGCTGCTGCAGTTGCTCTTTCCAAGAAGAGATAATTTATCTACCTAAACGTGAAAAGCGCTCCATATGGGGCGCTTTTTCTTTTTGTATTGACATTCTTTGGTATAAATCTTATAATAGCATTGTAATACTACATTTCTTGACTATGCGGAGGTACATATTATGAAAAGAGCTTTAGCAATTGCATTATCCATTTTAATGATGCTCACACTTTCAGTTAATATATTTGCCGATGAAGGCATTCCTGTTGACGAACCCGTTGAGAATACTGACTATGGTTGGGTTTATCAAGAATTTACCGATTATATTTCCGTGAACTACTCCGACAACGAAAACAACGGCAAGCCTGTTTCCGAGTGCCCTCTTGTCGGCGACTGGTACTCCGATAAGTTTGCAACCAACTGGAAGAACAGCTCCAGTTGGAATTGGCTTATGATAGCGCTTTCGATTGATGACTCGGTTTTGAGAATCAAGTGTGATGGCAATGTCACCCGTCTCGGATTCCAGAGTGACCTCGCAAACTGTGAAATGCCTGTTGAATGTGTTGACGGTGTTGTAACCGTAAGCGGTACCGAGCTTTTAGCTACCTGTGCCGACGCTTTGGCTGACGGCTACTCTTGGTGTAACTTCATCATCTCTGGTGATGCGGGAACTGTCATCAATGAAATCTCCTTAACCTATACCGATATTGTCGTACTTGAATCGGCAACTGAAGAAGAGCCCGAGGGCGAAATTACGGTTGAAGAAGCTGAAATCGAGGTCGAAGTTGAAGAAGAGCCCGCTGATACCGGTCTTGCTCTTGCTGTAGTTCCCATGATCGTTGCAGCTGCTGCAGTTGCTCTTTTCAAGAAGAGATAATTTATCTACCTAACAGAAACAAGGCGTCCTGACGGGCGCCTTAGTTTTTTATGAACACGCAAAAAAGGCATCCGTTTGGATGCCTTTTTCAAATAAACGTTACATTGTCGAAGCTTTATTTTATCCCCAAAGGGAATCAAGATATTCAATTCTATCCTCAACCCAGTTGATGATCGCTTTTGCACGTCCCGTGCGCTTCGTGCCGTCCTTGTTAAGGTCAGACGTGTTACTTTCGACCGTCGCTCTGACCTCGGCTGTAACTGCGCTCATTTCGTCAACTCTGTCCTGCCAAGTTTCCTTGACCATATCCTTGAACCAATCTGCCGAATAGAACAAAATCAGCCAAGGATTCGATCTGTCGCCCCAGTTTTCAACGAAGTAGCTATCCTTGAAGTTCGCAACGTAAAGCCCGCCGTCGGCATCAGAGCTGTAGTCACTGTATGCCCAGTCAAAGTCCCATGGCGAAACCATTGTGAGCTTGTCCATATCAGCGCCCTCGGAGAAGTCAACTGCAAAGTAGAAGCTGCCGCCGCCGACGTCCTGATTGTTGATAAGCTCCTGAGTGATATACATATCAACTACCGACTGAACGTCCCAGATCTGTTCGATGCACTCTCTTGCGGAAGAGAATTCCTCCTGTGCAAGAACGAGCGTGTTGTTATCAACGACCTTATAATACTCTCCGTCACGGATCGCCCTCAGAGCGACTTCATAAGCGACCTCAAAGTATCTTTCGATGAATTTCAACTGGTTATCCGAATATATATCGCTCTTTATGGAATAGCCGTATGTACGCGGTACTCTTGAAACGCCGTTGTCATCGGTGATCTTTTCCTTGTTGAAGTTAAGAAGGAAATACCAATCCTCGCTCGTCCAGTAATTGTCAAGCTCCACCAAATATCCGATATCCGTACCGGTGTAACCTTCTTCACATTCTTCAATGTCAATGCGGTAGTTATTTGCCTGTGTCTGCTCGCAAAGAACGTAAACGCCCATATACTTCTCGTTCATATAAAGCTGAACGAACATACAGTCAGACGTATAATAATCGCCGTTGTTGATGGCTTTGGCAAGCTTAAGACCGAGATAATCGCTTACTGCGGTGTCGTATGTTTTCAACAGCACCCAGGACTTGCACGCCGCATCGTCGTTAAGTCCGAGCATATTCTGCTTGTTCGTAAACTTGATTCTGTACGGCGCACCGTTTTTCAAGATCTTACTTTCATCGCCGTAATAAGCCGAAGCGTTTCCTCTGACTCTGATTCCTGCGCTGGTGGCATCCATAACGTAGAAATCATCACAGTTAAAGACTTCAACGAGGCAATTGACGTAGTTCTCACGAGAAACGACGTTCTTTTCATTCTCGGTGGAAACGTGAATGATCGGAAACTCACATTCAGCGGAGATCTTTTCATAGTATGCTTCTCGCTCGCTTCTTGAAAGCCCGAACAGATCATACAGCTCATCGGGATCTTCCGTATTGAAAACAAGACCTTCATACGGATCGTCAACGACCTCGCCCGATTCATTGGTGCTGGCGGCAGTCGTGGCTTCGGTTGTATGTTCTGTTACGGGTGTCACCGATGTCTGCTGAGTTGCTTCGCTCGATGAACCGGTTCGTTCATCGTTTGAGGTAGTAGGCTGAGTTGTCGTTGCGGGAGTGGTTTCGGTAGTCGTCGCAACCGTAAAGGAAGGAACGTTCTTTTCCTTAGTGGTGGTCGATTCCTCTTCACTGACCGTCGGCGGTGTCGTAACCGGAGGGTCGGTAATATCTTCAATCTGCTGACCGCAAGCGCTCATAAACATAGACGCGGCGATCAACAAAATCATCGCAGATTTTGAAATTTTCTTCATTTTTTGCTCCTTATATGCTGAGGCAAGTGTAAAGCAAACTCGCTTTACGCCAAAATTTGTTGTCTAATGTAATTTTATCACAGCTTGTCATCAATTTCAATACCGTATAGATTACAATACTGTAAATATTTTGCGCTTTCCATTTGACAAACCGTGCTCAATAGATATAATAGTAAATGAACTTCAATTTAAGGAGCAGACAAATGAACATTGCGATAATTACGGGAGCTTCGAGCGGTCTGGGTGTCGAGTTTATAAAAGAGATCTCAAATATGTATCCCTCTCTTGATGAGATATGGCTCGTTGCTCGGCGTGCCGAAAGGCTTAATGACCTTGCGGCAGAATATGCAAAGCCTGCCTGCGTGCCGATTTCTTTGGATCTCACAACCGATGCCGCTTACGATGCTCTTGACAAGCTTCTTACAGAGAAAAACGCAAACGTGAGTATTCTCGTCAACAACGCAGGAATGGGAAAAATGGGTAACGTCGCAGAAATGGACTATGCCTCTCAAACGATGATGGTTGACCTTAATTGCCGAGGTTTAACGGCAGTTACCGCCGTTTGCTTAAAGTTTATGTCCCGTGGCTCGCAGATCATCAACGTTTGTTCGATCGCATCGTTTTGTCCGAACACCCGACTTAATACCTATTCCGCTACAAAGGCATACGTTATGAGCTTCACAAAGGGCTTGCGTGAAGAGCTTAAACCCTTGGGCATCAACTGTATGTGTGTCTGCCCCGGACCGATGAATACAGAGTTTTTCTCGGTGGCAAATATCGATCCTAAGACTTCAAAGGTTTTCAGTACGCTCCCATACAGCGATCCAAATGACGTCGCAAAAAACACTCTCAAGGCGTCAGCAAAGGGCAAATGCGTATATACACATTTATTCCTTTTCAAACTGTTCAGAGTGCTTGCGAAGATCTTGCCACACAATCTTGTGATGAAATGGTGCAGAGTATAAATGAAAGAATTTATTATTGAGAAAAACGATGCCGGACAGCGCCTTGATAAATTCATCAAAAAAGCCGTGCCCGACCTGCCGCAGAATTTAATGTATAAATACATCCGCTTAAAGCGGATAAAGCTCAACGGCAAGCGGTGTGAGATATCCTCCCGTCTTAATGTCGGCGACAAGCTTGAAATGTATATCAACGACGAGTTCTTCACGTCTGAAAAGCCGAGCGACTTTACGGCTGCACCTGCTCAGATCGAGGTCGTATATGAGGATGAAAATATTCTTTTGGTCAACAAAAAATGCGGTCTGGTCGTTCACGAGGACGACGAAAACACACTTGATACCCTCATAAACCGAATCACTCATTATCTTTACGATAAAGGCGAATACGACCCCAAGCGTGAACAAAGTTTCGCTCCTGCCCTGTGTAATAGACTTGACAGAAATACCGAAGGTATAGTAATATGTGCAAAGAACGCTGAAAGTCTGCGCCTGATGAATGAGATAATCAAAGAGCGTGAGCTGTCAAAAAAATATCTTTGCATAACTCTCGGCGCACCGAAACCCAAAGAGGCGACGATAACGGCATATCTTGAAAAAGACGAATCGCACAAGCGTGTATATGTAAGCGATAAGAAAACGCCCGCAAACAAAACTATCGTCACGAAATATAAAGTCCTCGAAAGCAGGGGAGAGCTATCGCTTTGCGAGATCGAGCTTATAACGGGCAGAACTCACCAGATCCGTGCGCATATGGCATATATAGGCAACCCTTTGCTGGGTGACGGAAAGTACGGCAGAAATGATGATAACCGCCGCTTCGGCGTTAAAACGCAGGCTTTGTGCGCATATCATCTTTCGTTTGACTTTAAAACCGACAAGGGCATTTTGAATTATCTGAACGGAAAAAGCTTCAGCGTTGCCGTACCGTGGTTTGCTAAAGAATTTTTCAATAAATATTAAATACAATATAAAGGAGAAGATCAAATGGTTATCAATTACAAAACTCAGGGCACCTGCTCCAGACAGATCAATATTACCGTTGAGGACGGCATAGTTTTGGACGTCGAGTTCATCGGCGGCTGCAACGGCAACCTCAAGGGCATTTCAAGGCTTGTTAAGGGTATGAAGGTTGAAGAGGTAATCGCAAGAATCGAAGGAACCACCTGCGGCTTTAAGAACACCTCTTGCCCCGATCAGTTGGCTCAGGCTCTTAAGCAGACTCTTTAATTTACCGTGCATTTTTGAATTGACAGGAAGCTGATCTGCTTCCTGTTTTTTCGTTCATAGTCATTGACTTATAAAATAATAAGTGGTATAATGTGAACAAATGTTCTAAAGCGAGGTGAACGTCTTGGATCAGTTCAAAATTAAAAGTGAATTTAAGCCGACGGGCGACCAGCCCGAAGCGATAACCGCCCTTGTCAACGGCATTAAAGAGGGCAAAAAGCGTCAAACTTTACTCGGTGTAACAGGTTCAGGCAAGACCTTCACCGTTGCAAACGTTATTGAACAGGTCAACCGACCCACGCTTATTTTAGAGCCGAACAAGACCCTCGCTGCTCAAATTTGCTCTGAATTCCGAGAGTTTTTCCCCGACAGCGCAGTTGAGTTCTTCGTGTCATATTATGACTACTACCAGCCCGAAGCATACATCCCCTCAACGGACGTCTATATTGAAAAAGATTCTTCCGTTAACGACGAGATTGACCGTCTGCGTCACTCAGCAACTGCCGCTTTAAGCGAACGACGTGACGTTATAATCGTCGCATCCGTGTCCTGCATCTACTCCCTGGGTGACCCCGAGGAATATAAGGATATGGTTGTATCCATCCGTGTAGGTATGCAAAAATCCCGTGACGAGCTTTTGAGCGAGCTTGTCAGTATTCAGTTCGAGCGCAACGATATCGACTTTCAGCGTAACCGTTTCCGTGTAAGGGGAGACGTCGTTGAAATATATCCTACCCGAAGCGAAGACGTCGCTGTCAGAGTGGAATTCTTTGGCGATGAAATCGACCGCATCAGCGAAATTCACATCGTCACAGGCGAAGTTTTGCGAACTATGACCCACGTCATCATTTTCCCTGCATCGCATTACATCACAAGCAAGGACAAGCTTCACGATGCCATTGAGGATATCGAGGCAGAAATGCGTCAGCAGGTTGAATATTTCAAATCGCAGGATAAGCTCATTGAAGCTCAAAGAATCGAACAGCGTGTGAAATACGATATGGAAATGCTGCAGGAAGTCGGCTTCTGCTCAGGCGTTGAGAATTACTCAAGAGTTCTTGCACGCCGTGAGCCGGGTGCAGTCCCGTTTACGTTATTGGACTTCTTGCCAAAGGATTTTTTGCTCGTTGTGGATGAATCACACGTTGCGCTTCCGCAGGTAAGGGGAATGTATGCAGGTGACCGTGCGAGAAAGGAGACTCTTGTCGAATACGGTTTCCGTCTGCCCTCGGCGCTTGATAACCGCCCGCTAACATTTGATGAATTTTACAGCCATATTGATCAAGCGATCTTTGTTTCCGCAACCCCCGGCAACCTTGAAAAGCAAGAATCCGAGGCGATAGTTGAGCAGATCATCCGTCCCACAGGACTTTTAGATCCGTTAATTGAAGTTAAACCCACACAGGGACAGATCGACGATCTGATCTTAGAGATAAACGAACGTGCCGCCAAAAAGGAGCGTGTACTGGTCACCACCTTAACGGTCAAAATGGCTGAGGATCTGACTGCCTACCTTCAAGGTGTGGGCATCAAGGTCAAATATATGCACCACTCGATAGATACTATCGAAAGAATGGAAATAATCAGAGATCTTCGCTTGGGTGAATTCGACGTTTTGGTGGGAATCAACCTTCTGCGTGAGGGTCTTGACCTGCCCGAAGTGTCATTGGTTGCGATATTGGATGCCGATAAAGAAGGCTTCCTCAGAAGCGAAAGCTCGCTCATTCAGACGGTCGGCCGTGCCGCCAGAAACGCAAACGGCAAGGTCATAATGTATGCTGACAGCGTCACAGGCTCTATGGAGCGTGCCATAACCGAAACGGAGCGCCGCCGTGAGATCCAGATGAAATATAACGCCGACCACGGAATCGTTCCCAAAACGATCATTAAAGGCGTTCGTGACGTGATCGAGATCTCCAAGAAGGAAACGAAGAAGCCGCTCAAGCAGTATACTAAGCGAGAAAAGGCAGAACTCATCGAGAAGATGACCAAGCAGATGAAGGAAGCTGCCCGTCAGCTTGAATTCGAGCAGGCTGCCTACCTGCGTGATAAGATAAACGAACTGCGCAATATGTAAAAGAAGGTTTGTTATGAACAACGAAATTGTAATAAAAGGAGCGAGGGAGCATAATCTCAAAAACGTAGACTTAACTCTCCCGCGCGATAAAATGATAGTATTTACTGGTCTTTCCGGCTCGGGAAAATCGTCGCTTGCGTTTGATACCATTTTTGCAGACGGACAGCGTCGTTATATCGAAAGTCTTTCGTCATATGCCAGAATGTTTTTGGGACAGATGGATAAACCGGACGTTGATTCGATCGAGGGTCTTTCTCCCGCCATTTCCATCGACCAGAAGACCACATCAAACAACCCCCGTTCAACAGTCGGAACAGTCACCGAGATATATGACTACCTGCGTTTATTGTACGCCCGCATCGGCATTCCTCATTGTCCCGTCTGCGGCAGGGAGATATCCCGCCAGTCGGTCGACCAGATCGTTGACAAGGTTCTGGAGCTACCCGAAGGCACCAAAATTCAGCTTCTTGCCCCCATCGTAAGAGGACGAAAGGGCGAATACGTCAAGGAGCTTGACCAGGCAAGAAAGTCCGGCTACGTCCGTGTCCGTGTTGACGGTATCATATACGATCTTTCCGAAAAGATAACGATGGAGAAAAACAAGAAGCATACCATCGAGATAATCGTTGACCGCCTTGTCGTTAAGCCTGAGATCCGCTCACGTCTGAGCGACAGTATCGAGGTTGTAACGTCCCTCTCGGGCGGACTCGTGGGTGTTGACGTAATCGGCGGGGAAGAGCTTTTGTTCTCACAGAATTATGCCTGCCCCGACCACGGCGTTTCAATCGAAGAGCTTTCGCCCCGAATGTTCTCCTTCAACAACCCCTTCGGTGCCTGCCCCGATTGCACGGGTTTGGGCGTATTCAAAAAGGTCGATCCAAAGCTGGTCATCCCAAATGACGAGCTTACTATACGGGAAGGTGCGATCCGTGCCGACGGTTGGAACACGCTTGATGACAACTCCTTCTCGATGATATATTACAACACCATCGCTGAAACATATAACATCTCTCTGGATACACCGGTTAAGGATTTGGAAAAGGATGCTCTTGACATCTTCCTATACGGTACGCAGGGTCAGAAGCTTTCCTTCAAGCGTCCTGCAGAATTCGGCGGCGGATATTGGATCACTCCTTTCGAAGGTGTAATCAACAACCTCGAGCGCAGATATAAATCCTCCGAGAGCGATGCCACTAAGGCGAAAATCGAGGAATATATGAGCGAGGTAAAATGCGAGACCTGTTGCGGCAACCGCCTTAAAAAGGAGATTCTCGCTGTGACAATCGGCGGCAAAAACATCGCCGAGTTCACCCATATGTCAATAATTGAAGCCCTTGAGTTTGTCGATTCGCTCAAGCTTACCGAGCGTGAAAAGATGATCGGCGCACAGATCTTAAAGGAGATCAAAGCACGCTTAAACTTCCTCAAAAATGTCGGATTGGATTATCTGACCCTTTCCCGCTCCAGTTCGACCCTTTCGGGCGGCGAGAGCCAGCGAATCCGCCTAGCTACACAAATCGGTTCAATGCTTATGGGCGTTTTGTATATCCTCGATGAGCCTTCGATCGGACTTCACCAGCGTGACAACGACCGCTTGATCGAAGCGCTCAAGCGCCTGCGTGACTTAGGCAACACCCTTATCGTCGTTGAGCACGATGAGGATACGATGCTTGCCGCTGATTATATCGTTGACGTCGGCCCGGGCGCAGGGGTTCACGGCGGTAACATCGTCTGCGCAGGCACAGTTGAGGACATTATGGCTTGTGAAGATTCTATCACCGGCGCATATTTAAGCGGAAAACGCTCAATTCCCGTGCCCAAGGAACGAAGAAAGGGCAACGGCGAATCCCTCAAAATAATCGGCGCCTCTGAAAATAACCTCAAATCTATCGACGTTTCGATTCCCTTAGGCACGTTCACCTGCATAACGGGTGTTTCAGGTTCGGGAAAATCTTCGCTTGTCAACGAGATTTTATATAAAGAGCTCGCTTGCAAGCTCAACCGTGCCCGTATCCGTCCGGGTATGTTCAAGCGCATCGAAGGACTCGAGCATCTTGATAAGATCATCAACATTGACCAATCGCCGATAGGCAGAACGCCCCGCTCCAATCCCGCCACATACACGGGCGTATTCAACGACATCCGTGAGCTTTTTGCAATGACGCAGGACTCGAAGATGCGAGGATATAATCAAGGCAGATTTTCCTTCAATATGCGTGGCGGCAGGTGCGAAGCCTGCGAAGGCGACGGTATTTTGAAGATTGAAATGCACTTTTTGCCTGACGTTTACGTTCCCTGCGAGGTCTGCAAGGGCAAGCGATATAACAGAGAGACCCTTGAAGTTAAGTATAAAGGCAAAAATATTGCCGACGTCTTGGATATGACCATTGAAGAAGCCTGCACCTTCTTTGAAAATCACCCGAAGATATATCGCAAGATAAAGACCTTAAATGAAGTCGGTCTGGGATATCTCAAATTGGGTCAGCCTTCAACGACCCTTTCGGGCGGTGAGGCTCAGCGTGTCAAGCTTGCAACCGAGCTTTCCAAACGTGCGACGGGCAAGACTATCTACGTTCTTGACGAACCAACCACGGGCCTTCACGCCGATGACGTTTCAAAGCTTATTGATATGCTTTCAAAGCTTGTTGATTCGGGCAACACCGTCGTCGTTATCGAGCACAATTTAGACGTCATCAAGTGCGCCGATTACATCATCGACCTCGGCCCTGAGGGCGGTGTCAGAGGCGGCGAAGTCGTTGCCTGCGGCACACCCGAGGAGATCGTCAAAGTCAAAGGCTCATATACGGGCATTTATCTTGACAAGGCGCTTCGCTTTACAGGCACAAAAGCCGAAAAGAAATAAAAAAATAACCGCAGGGGAGTGACCTCTGCGGTTTTTTTATGCTTATTTATATCCGTTCGGATTGTTGCTTTGCCAATTCCATGAATCACGGCACATTTCTTCAATGTCAAACTCCGCAGACCAGCCAAGCTCCTCTCGTGCAAGGCTCGGATCAGAGTAGCTTGCATCGATATCTCCCGGCCGTCTGGGTCCGACCACATAGGGCAAGGTCTTGCCGCAGGCTTTTTCATAAGCGTGCAAAACGTCAAGCACGGAATATCCTTTTCCTGTTCCCAAATTATATATCTTAACGCCGCCCTGCATTTTATCCACCTTTTCAAGCGCCTTAACGTGACCCATTGCGAGGTCAACGACGTGAATATAATCTCTGACACCCGTTCCGTCGTGGGTATCGTAGTCATCACCGTAAACGTTGAGGTGTTCACGCCTGCCGACAGCAACCTGAGCGATATAGGGCACGAGGTTGTTGGGGATCCCTTGGGGATCTTCACCGATAAGACCGGAAGCGTGCGCCCCGATGGGGTTGAAATATCTCAAAAGGATAACATTCCATTCATTGTCAGAAGTGTGAACGTCCGTCAAAATCTGCTCGATCATACTTTTTGTCCAACCGTAGGGATTCGTGCATTGCCCTTTGGGACTTTTCTCGGTTATGGGAAGCTCATCCGGCGTTCCGTATACCGTTGCGCTGGAGCTGAAGATGATGTTTTTGCAGCCGTGAGCTTTCATTGCCTCGAGAAGACTGAGCGTTCCGCCGATGTTGTTGTTGTAATATTCGATCGGCTTTGCGACCGATTCGCCTACAGCTTTAAGCCCAGCAAAATGAATCACTGCGGTAATATTCGGGTTTTCATCGAATATTTTATTCATAGCGCATCTGTTAAGCATATCGGCTTCATAGAACTTGACAGATTTCCCCGCAAGCTTTTCAACTCTCTTGATGGCTTCTTCGCAGGAGTTCGAGAGGTTGTCGAAGACCACGACTTCATATCCCTTTTCGAGCAGCGTTAAAACGGTATGCGAACCGATATATCCTGCTCCGCCAGTAACCAGAATCGACATAAAAAACTTCCTTTCATACGTGTTGTTCGGAGATTATATAATATCACATTCTTTTGAATATTTCAAGATAATTATAGACATAAACAAAATGTAATGGTATAATTCTGTTATCGAATTTACTAAGGAGATGCCCGTTTATGAAATTACTTATCATTCGGCACGGAGACCCCGATTATTCTATAGATTCATTGACCGAAAAAGGCTGGCGTGAGGCAGAACTGTTATCCGAACGCATTTCAAAGCTTGACGTTAAAGCCTTTTACGTTTCGCCTTTGGGCAGAGCCAAAGATACCGCAAAGGCAACTCTTGAAAAGATGGGTCGAACCGCCGAAACCTGCGAATGGCTCAGAGAGTTTTATTACTGTCAAGTGAAACTGCCTTACATACCCGAAGGTCACACCGCAATTCCGTGGGATTTCCTGCCGTCGTTTTACACCAAGATAGATCAGCTTTATCATCCCGATGAATTTATGCACGCAGACTTTATGGAAGAAGGCAGAATGCCTGAGCTCTATAAAGCCGTTGCCGACGGCTTGGATGAACTTCTGATGAAACACGGCTATAAGCGAAACGGAAGATATTACGATGCAATCACCCCGAACAACGATACGATAGTTTTATATTGTCACTTCGGCGTCGAGTGCGTTCTTTTAAGCCATCTTTTGAGCATATCTCCTGTAGCCCTCTGGCAGGGATTCTGCGCCGCACCCTCCTCCGTCACAACGCTTATAACAGAGGAAAGGGAAGAGGGAATTGCAGTTTTCCGCTGTTCGTCTTTTGGTGATATTTCGCATATGTATGCAGGCAATGAGGAACCTGCGTTTGCTGCACGCTTCTGTGAAATGTATTCAAATTTCGATGAACGCCATTAATTTAAAGGATAAATTCACACAAATTTTACATCTAAAATGCAATATTTTGACCTTTTTACGAGATATCCAAAAAGCGTTAATAATATTTGTTTAAATTGGCAATAGTAAATTGACGGCAAGTTATGTATAATAAATATACAAAAGCGTACGTCGCTTAATTTAAAGGAGGAAAATCAAAATGAAAAAGTTGCTTGCTATGCTTCTCGCTCTCGTTATGGCTCTTTCCATGCTCTCTGTAGCTGTTTTTGCTGAATCCACAGAAGAAGAGTCTGAGGACATCACCGTTACTGAGCCCGTTGAAGATACCAACCCCGGTACCGGTCTTGCTTTGGCAGTTGTTCCTATGATGGTTGCTGCTGCAGCAGTTGTTGTTTCCAAGAAGCACTAATTTCAGTTTAACTGGATAAGATACAGCGCTGAGTTTTCTCGGCGCTTTTTCTTTTTGAATATTTATTCAAAAAAGCACCTCCCACAGATGAGAAGTGCTTTTCTTTATTCGCTCGCTCTAAGCAAGTCTTTGGTATATTCGTGCTTCGGTTCGTCAAATAATAGCTGCGTTTCATTTTGTTCAACGATAACGCCGTCTTTAATGACCAAAACTCTGTCGCAAAACTGATATACAACGTTCAAATCGTGGCTGATAAACAGATAGCTAAGGTCAAAATCTTTTTTCAAATCGTGCAGAAGTCTCAATATCTGAGCTTGAATGGTGACGTCAAGAGCACTGACGGGTTCGTCGGCAATCACAAATGCGGGATTCGTAATTACCGCTGCTGCGATAGCAACTCTCTGGCGCTGTCCGCCCGAAAGCTGACTCGGATATCTGTCGGCAAATTCAGCGCCCAAACCGATCTTATCAAGCATCTTCATAACCGCTTCACGTCTTGCGTTTTTATTAAGCTCTGTCATTGATCTCAGCGGCTCTTCAAGCAACCACGCCACGGTTTTTGCGGGGTTTAAGCTTGAATATGGGTCTTGAAAGATCATCTGAGGGTTCTTCGTATAATGAAGTATCTCGCCCTCATAGTCATCAACCATTCCCAATATACATTTTGCCAAAGTGGATTTTCCGCTGCCCGATTCACCGACGAGACCGACAGTCTCGTTTTTATAAACGCTGAAACTGATATTATCAAGAATTTTTCGCTTTTCGCTGTTTCCGCCGAAAGGCGAGCGTTCTTGCTTGTAAAACGCCGACAGGGCTTTTACTTCAAGAACTTTTTCCTTTGACATAATATCACTTCCTTACTTAAAACATTCTTTTATCTCTGGTCGGTATTGCCGAAATGAGCGATTTGGTGTAATCCTCGAGAGGATTATCGAAAATCTCATCCATCTTGCCGACCTCAACGATATTTCCGCTTTTCATAACGATCACTTTCGAGCAAAGCTTTTTAACGACGTTTAAGTCGTGGCTGATAAACAGAATCGCCATACCGTTTTCTTTATTCAGTTTTTTTAAAAGCTCAATTATCTGCGCCTGAATGGTGACGTCAAGTGCCGTCGTCGGCTCGTCTGCAATAAGGAGCTTTGGCTTCGTAATAATAGCAGATGCGATCATACATCTTTGAAGCATTCCGCCCGAAAGCTCGTGAGGGTATTTATCATATACCGTTTCAGCATCGTCAAGCTCTGCCATATGCATCGCTTCGATGGCTTTTTGATATCTTTCTTTCTTTGAAAGCTTTGTGTGGATCTTGAGCGGTTCTTCAATCTGCACACCGATCTTGCGAAGGGGGTTCATACTTGTCATCGGCTCCTGAAAGACTACGCCGACACTCAAACCTCTGTATTCACGCAGAGCGCTTTCGCTCAGATTTAAGATATCTCTGTCCTCAAAAAATATCTGTCCCGAAATATCAGCTCGCTTTTGCGAAGTTAAGCCGCAAATGCTCATTGCGGTAACTGATTTTCCGCTGCCCGATTCACCGACGAGTCCGACTATTTCTCCGGGTGCAACGTCAAAGCTTATATTTCTAACGGCGATCTCTCCGTCACGCGCATTTTTGAAATGAAGGGAAAGATCTTTCAAACTAAGCAAACTTGTCATCTTCGGCTCCTTATATGATTCGGTCACGGCCGAGGCCTTCGCTTAAAAGACTGAAGCCTAAGATCAAAAGGGCGATCACTCCGCCGACGCCGAGGGCATACCAGGGAGCAGAGGTCAAATAAGTCTGCGAATCGCTGAGCATCGAGCCCAAACTTGCCTGGGGCGGCTGTATGCCGATTCCTAGAAAACTCATGCTCGATTCGCTTAATATCGCATTGTTAAAACCGATTATAATTGCAGGAACGAGTACCGATCTCAAATTCGGCAGAATATGACAGACGATTATTCTTGCATCGCTCACCTTCATCAGGCGAGCGTTGGCAACGTATTTTTGTTCTCGCTGTTTTGCAAATTCCGCTCTGACGACTCTTGCAAAGCTGGGGATAAACAGAATTCCCAGCGCAAGAATGATATTATAAGTTCCCTGACCGATAATGCTTACGATAACGAGCGCCAAAAGGAAGCTCGGAAAAGCCGTTATAGAATCGCAGACCCGTGTCAATACCGCATCTGCAACGCCTCCGTAATAGCCGCACAGCGCTCCGATCACAATTCCGAAAACACAACCGATCAACACAACGCTAAATGCGATCAGCAGGGAAGTTCCTGCGCCGTCCAAAACCCGGGAGAAGATATCTCTGCCGAAGTTATCGGTTCCCATAATATGAGAGAGGCTCGGCTTCAAAAGCTTTTCGCTTGCGTTCGTCGCTTCTGGGTCGTACGGGGTCCAAAAATATCCGATCATAATGAGGCATACGGTAAGCAAAGAGATCAGACCGCCTGCATACGTGAAGAAGCTTCTTTTCGTTTTCATTTTCGCTTACCTCACTTTATTCTTATTCTCGGGTCAACGAGCTGATACAATACGTCAGCTATAAAGTTGACAATAACGATCCAAGCCGCCAAGATGACGATGATCGCCTGCACGACGGGATAATCTCTTGATGAGATGCTTGAAAGCAAAAGTCTGCCGATTCCCGGAACATTGAACACCTGCTCAATGATTATCGAGCCCGTCATAATTTCCGCCGCTGAAACAGCCAAAAAAGTGATAACCGGTATCAGTGCGTTCCTGAGAACGTGCCCGAACAGTATTCCGGCTTCGCTTTTTCCTCTGCTTCGTGCAGTAGTGACGTAGGGCTTATCAAGCTCTGAAATTATCGAGCTTCTGAGCATTTTAACCGTCATCGCAATTCGAGGAATTGCAATTGAAAGGGCAGGGAACAGCAGATAATACAGACTTCCCGCAAGATCTTCGTCGGGAGATACGAATCCTCCCGGTACGAACAGCTTCAAAAAGCTTCCGCATACGTACATAACTATCATTCCGATGAAAAATGCGGGAATACTCATTGCGATCTGGTTTACGGAAGTCAGCGCCAGATCTGCTCCTTTGTTTTTTACCGAGCTGAGCAATACGCCCACGGGTATTGAAATGAGCACGGTAAATACGAAAGATATTACCGTTAACAGAGCAGTGATCGGCAGCTTGTCTGCGATCATATCGGAAACGGGCATATTATAAGAATAACTCATTCCGAGATCGCCTTTAATAAAGCCAAGCAACCAGTCTATGTATCTTTGTACGACCGATTTATTCAGTCCCAACTCCTCACGCAAAGCTTCAACTGCTTCGGGTGTCGCTTCCGTTCCGAGGATTCTCGTGGTAGGATCGCCGGGAATGATATCAAAAGCAAGAAATGCGAGCGCCGAAACGATGAACAACGTAATAATGAGAGTAAATAACTTTTTAATAATATATTTCACGCCCGCACCTCCTTTTTTTGAATTATTTAAATTTCAGTTTTGACATATCGATGACGTAAAGCGGGTAAAATTCATAACCTTCAAGCTCGGGGTTGATCGCAACGAAATCGGCAAGGTCCTGCAAATATACATTCGCGGCAGTTTCGCTTAAAATCTCAAGACATCTCTTGTAAAGCCGGGTCTGCTCCGCATCATCGGCGCTTGCTTGAGCTTTTGCGTAGGTTTCATCATACTCGGCGTTAGAATAGTTTATCATATTCTTACCGTCATCCGAGACCCACCTTGCAAGCATTCCGCTGGCTGTAAGCATACTCGAATCGAATCCTACGAGAGTCGCCTCAAAGCTTCTTCCCTGATATACGTCCGAAAGCCACGAGTTCCAATCGACAAGCTGAATGTTTGCCTTAATGCCGGATGCTTTAAGCTGTTCGACGAGTACGATCGCAGAATCGACGTGGGGAGTATAGTTTGAAGGAACCGTAAGGGTGAACTCAATGCCGTCGGGATAACCTGCCTGCGTTAAAAGAGCTTTTGCCTTTTCGGGGTCGTATGGATATGCGCCTGCAAGAGATTCATCGAAATACTTCTTGAATGCAGGATACATCGACGAGCCGACCTTCGTTCCGTGGCCGTCTGCGGTCAACGCCAGCATCGAATCAACGTCAACTGCATAGCACAGCGCCTGTCTTACCAGCTCGTTGTCAAAAGGCTTGACGGCGTTATTGAGATATATCGCCTGCACCAGATTCATCGTGCCCTCTAAAACGTCGTAGCCGTTTGTAAGATTATTGATCTGATCTGCCGTTAAGTGCGCCACAAGATCCAAAGCGCCGCCGTTGAGCGCAGTAAACAAAGCGTTGGCATCTTCATAAACCTTATACGTCACCTTATTTAGATATGCTTTTTCGCCGTAGTAATCATCGAACTTTTCAAGGATGATATTCTCCTGCACTCTTCTTGAAACAAACTTGAAAGGCCCTGTGCCAACAGGCTTGGTTGACTGCTCGCTGTAATCATTGGGAACGATATATACGCTTGCAACGTAGGCGATAAAGTCGCTGTTTGGTGCTTCAAGGGTAATTATCAGCTTGCCGTTTTCAACGTATATCTCCTTAATAGCAGAAAGCGCCGTCACCACGGATGAAGTCACCGAGGTAGCGGCACAGGTTTCGAAAGAATAGAGAATATCCTCGTCAGTAAGCGACTTACCGTTGTGGAACACAACGTTGTCACGAAGCACGAAAGTATACGTCAGAAGATCTTCGGAAACGTAATAATCCGAAGCTACTGCGGGGATATATTTTCCGTCCGAGTCGGGCTTTACCAAGCCTTCATAGACGTTGAACATGACCTCTCGAGTTCCTGCTGCCGTCATCATGTACGGGTCAAGACTGTTATCCAGGTCCTGGGCGATTCCTACGACGATCTCGTTGGCTGCCCCGGAAGAAGCATTTGTTTTGTCGTTGTCCCTTGATCCCTGAGTTGCTCCAAAGCATCCGCTGAGTGAACACACAAGAATTAAAGAAGCAATTAAAAGTGAAAGAATCTTTTTCATAACTCTTAACTCCTTTTATGAAAACAATTTCTTCTCCCATTATTAAATTGTCGAGATTATTATATTACAAATTCCGAATAATTACAAGTGTGTTTTTAAACATATTTATTCGATGTATACCGGTAAATAACGGCAAAATAAAACAACGCAAGTTACCCTGCGCTGTTATATAACGCTATCCTTTTACCGCACCCGCCGCAACGCCTTTAATGATGTACTTCTGGCAGGATATATAGAAAATGATTATCGGGATGATACTCAGCATTATCAGCGCCATCGTTGCGCCCATATCCACCGAGCCGTATGACCCTTTGAGATACTGAATATGAATCGGAATCGTCATAAACCTCGTTCTGTCCAGCACCAGATAGGGCAACAGATAATCATTCCAGACCCACATCGTTTCAAGCACGCCCACCGAAATCAGCGTCGGCTTGAGCATTGGGAACACCACCATAAAATATGACTTGAACGGGCCGCAACCGTCGATCATTGCGGCTTCTTCAATTTCAATGGGAATCGACTTCACAAAGCCTGAGAACATAAACACCGCCAATCCCGCACCGAATCCGAGATATATAATAGGAATCGACCAAGGTGTGTTGAGGCTCCAAGTATCGGCGGTCTTTGCAAGGGTAAACATAACCATCTGGAACGGCACGACCATTGAAAACACGAACAGATAATATACCGCTTTGCAAAGCGCATTGTTGACTCTGACGATAAACCACGCCGCCATTGAGCAGAACAAAAGTATCAACCCGACAGACAAAACGGTTATCATCAGGCTATATAATACCGATTTCAGAAAAGGATAGTTTCCGAACGTCAATCCTTTAGCGTAATTTGCCAGCCCGACAAAAGTTTGCGAATTCGGCAGAGCAAATGTCTCGGAGTTTACATACTGATTCGCCTTGAAAGAGTTTATCAAAACGATAAACACGGGCGCTACGTATATGACCGACAATACCGAGAATATCACGCTCAGAACGGTATGCTGTCTGACTCTTTTCTTATTGTCCGTCATTGTGACACCTCCTTGTTTCGTGTAAATCTTAACTGTATCAATCCGATCGCCGCTACGAGAATGAAGAACAAAACGGCTTTTGCCTGTCCGACCCCTCGGTTGTTGACATTGAGATAAAACGAGTTGTATATATTCAGCGCAAGCATCTCTGTCGTCTTGATAACCGAGCCGTCCGGTTGAAAAACGAAAGGTTGTCCGCCGTTGAGGGCAAGGTTTTGGTCAAACAGTTTGAATGAATTGGTAAGCGTTAAAAAAGTGCATATCGTGATCGACGGCATAACGCTTGGAATAGTGATTTTTCTCAATATCTGCCAACCGCCCGCTCCGTCGATCTTCGCCGCTTCGATCTGATCCTCGGGCACGTTCTGCAATCCGGCAATATAGATTATCATCATATATCCCACCTGCTGCCACGCAATAAGAATCAAAAGTCCGATAAAGCCGTATTCTGTGCTCAAAAGAATTGACGTGCCGTATCTTGACAGTATCCCGTCGAATATCATCGACCAGATGTATCCCAAAACTATTCCGCCGATGAGATTCGGCATAAAGAAGACGGTTCGGAAAAGGTTTGAGCCTTTAATTCCTCTCGTTAAAGCATACGCCACCGCAAAAGCTGTAAGATTTATGACAACAAGTGAGGTGAGGGCAAAAACTGCGGTATAGACAAATGAATATATAAACGAGCTATCACTCAATGCTTTTGCGTAATTATCAAGGCCGATCCATTCGGCGTTGCTTGTCGTGACAAATTTGCAAAATGAAAGATATATACCCTTTGCAAACGGATAAACAAAGCCAAGAGCAAAAGCCGAAAGGGTAGGGAGCAAAAATAGAGCAAACCACTTTTTATATGATCTTGCAAGCATCGTTTCATTTGAAACGTAATTTTTCATTCGCTTTGTCATATATCAAAATACTCCTTTCTGAAAATGCAAAGGGCGAACGCAATAACGTTCGCCCTCAAACGTCCGAATAATTGTTACTGGTTCTTATACTGCGTTGACCAACCGTTAACGAAGGCTGATACCACGTCGTCCCACGATCCGTTTCCGACCGTGTACTGTGTCAGCGCCGCAACGACACCTGCACGCCATTCATCCACGTTCGGAGTATAATTAAACGCCCAGGTCACGGTGTAGTTGCCGTTTGCCAAAAGCTCATTTGCATTGTTGAAGAAAACGTTTGCCGAGGTCTTTGCGTTTTTAAATGGAATGGGGCCGAATTCGTCAGCCATCATCTGTGTTCCTTCGTCGGAAGTAACGACCCAGTAAAGAAAATCAAGAGTTGCCTGAATATCCGCTTCGCTTG
>CAYWXA010000022.1:11016-20346 GCA_964462175.1 uncultured Oscillospiraceae bacterium | reverse complement strand
CGGTTTTTGAGGATGATCACCTGCTTATCCTTGGCGTTTGCAAGCATTTCAAGAACGGGCTTGCGGTGCTTTTTTCTGTACTCCCTGACAAGGCGCATAAACTCGGGATCAAACCGTTCGGGGCAGTTTCCGCCCATATCGGGGCGAGTCTTGCCATAGTTTGAAAGAACTCGCTTTGTCACGCCGTACAAACAGGCAAGTGTTGAAAAATCGAGGTATATCACCGTGTCGGCATATTTCATCCGCCACCCGATTGTGCGGTTATAGTTGCCGTCGATTATCCATTTGGGTTTAATCAGCTCCGCTTCAAGGAGCGGGTCAAATTCTTCGCTTGAAAGCGCCTGCCAATCGCCATGCCACTTGAGCTTGTCAAGATGAACGACGGGCAGGCCTGTTTTTTGTGCAAGCGCAAGGCTGAGGTGCGTTTTTCCTGCGCCGCAGTTGCCGATTATCATCACTCTTTGCAAACTCCTCGCTCCTTTCATCTGACAAAAACTTTCGTGCGCCGACGGGCGAAGCCCTGCGCGCAGCGTTAGCTGTGCGCACCCCGCGCCTGCGGCGCGGGGCCCCGTCCGCCCCACGCAGGGGGCGGACGGGGCGGGCTTCGCCCATCGCTTAGCTATGCGCAAATTCAGGCGCCGTGGAGCGCCGTGCGGCGGCGTAGCCGTTGTGGCGTTCCGTGGCGCCGGTCAGCTATATCCCGAAGAACCTCTTCGCATTTTCCTCAGTCGCCAGAAGCATCTCTTCAAGGCTGATGCCTTTTATCTCGGCCGCCTTCTGCGCTGTATATTTAATCATCGACGAATCGCAAAGCTCGCCCCTGTGCGGCTCGGGCGCCATATAAGGGCAGTCCGTTTCAAGCATAAATCGCTCCAGCGGCAACGCCTCGACCACCTTGCAGGCTTTTTTTGCATTTTTGAAGGTCAAAACGCCCGTTAAACTGATGTAAAATCCCATCTCGACCAGCTCTTTTGCCGTTTCCGCCGAGCCGGAGAAGCAGTGCATAACTCCCCTCGGTTTCAGCTCCCGCAGAATCTCAAGCGTGTCCTCCGTTGCATTGCGAGAATGAACGATGACGGGCAGATCAAGCTCGTTTGCAAGACGCACCTGCTCTCTGAAAAGCTTTATCTGCGCCTCACGGTCATATCCCTCATAGTGATAATCAAGCCCGATCTCGCCAATCGCCACGACCTTGTCGCACTTTGCAAGCTCCCGCAAAGTTTCGATCGCTCCTTCGGGTACCTCGTTGGCATATTCCGGGTGGAAACCCACCGACGTATAAAACCTCTCAAATCTCTTTGCGGTTTCAATTCCGAATTCGCTTGATCTGATGTCAGTTGCTGCGTGAACAATGCCCGAAATGTTTTTCTCAAACAAGCTTTTGATCAACTGCTCTCTTATCCCGTCGAACTGCTCGGCATCGTAATGGGAATGGGTTTCAAAAACGTGTGAAAGCATTTTGTTCTCCTTAAAATATATACAAATCTTGTCGGGGCAGTTTATCAATAATCAACAAAAAGCAAATCCACTGTTGAAAAGACTCCCCTGCTGTTTTATAATGATTATGATCATATTAGTATTTTAATATGCCGGCCTAAAAAATGCAACACCTTTGAAAGGATGATTTGATAATGTTTAAAATGAGATTCCCGGGCGGTCTGAAAAAGGTCTTCACCCTTAGCTATGATGACAACCTTTACGATGACATCCGTTTGATGGAGCTGATGAAAAAGCACGGCATTAAAGGCACGTTTAACCTTAGCTCCGATATCAACCGCCCCGACAACGAAGCCCCCGAGGGCAGATGGCCTCGAATGACTTTGGCGGAAGCCGAGGAGCAATATCCCAAATACGGCGTTGAGGTTGCCGTTCACGGCTTACAGCACAGAGATTTCACCAAAATTACCGAGCCGGAGCTATATTACGAGATCTCCGCAGACAAGGCAAACCTGGAGCTAAGATATAACCGTGTCATCCGCGGTGCGGCATATCCTTACGGAAGCTGGAATCAGACTGCTATCGAAGCGCTTAAAAAGTGCGGCATCAAATATTGCCGAACCGTCTGGTGCGACCAAAGCTTCGCAATTCCCTCGGGCGACGGCTGGCTTGCGCTCAAAGCCACCTGCCACCACAACGCACCCAACCTTATGGAATTGGCAAAAAACTTCATCGAGCTTGACCCCGGTGATTGCAAGATGTTCTACGTTTGGGGACACACCGCAGAATTTCGCAACGACAACAACTGGAACGTGATTGAAGAACTGCTCGAATTTGTAAGCGGACGTGACGATATATGGTACGCCACCAATATCGACATCTGCGAATACTGCTTAGCGTATGAAAAGCTCGAATATTCCACGGCGCCCAACTCCAATATAGTCTATAACCCCACCGCAAAGGAGATATGGCTTGAGCTTTGGGGCAAAGTGTTCAGCGTTAAGCCGGGCGAAACGGTCAGAATATAAAATCGTCAAAAAAGCACCTTTATCGGGTGCTTTTTGTTTTACTTATCTTTGGATACAATATGAATAAAACAAAAACCGGCACTCTTCTAATGAAGAATGCCGATCTTTTGGTGACCCGTACGAGAATCGAACTCATGTTTCCGCCGTGAAAGGGCGGTGTCTTAGCCGCTTGACCAACGGGCCGATGGTGGCTTTAACTGGATTTGAACCAGTGACACCTCGGGTATGAACCGAGTGCTCTAGCCAGCTGAGCTATAAAGCCAAAAGCCATATCACTCAAGGTGACTTGTACATTATAATCAACTCTTGGGGATTTGTCAATACCTTTTTCGCAAATTTTCAAAAAATTTTTTGCGTTTATTTTATCCCTCGGGGTTCTCGGTAAAATACAAGTCGTAGCCGTTCTGATCCAACGTATTCATAAGTCTGTCCATTCTCAAGCCGTGAATACGGTGAACCTTTTTGCTGTCGGTGGTTGAATATATCTTGAGCGTGCAGGTGCCGTTCAGCCTCTGGAATAACGACTGGCGCAGTTGTATCTTTGCAATTCGGTTTTTCGGCATTATGACCGTGTGGAACGCAAGGAATTTTGCATAGCGCAGGCTTATATAGTTCTTTTCAAAGCCGATTCCCGTTGAAAAGAGCGCCGCCGTTTTAACAATTGTCAGCCACACCGCAGGGATCAGGCTTATCAGCATTGCAGGTTCCGCAACGGCATACCATTCGGGAGCAAACGCCTTCAGCGCCCAAAATCCGCACAGCGGAATTACAAAGAAAAGAAACGGCCAAACGTAAAATCCTTTATAGCTCTTTATATCCGACTTCATCGTTATCTTCGGCATCGGATATTCGGGAAAGACCTCCAAAATGGTCGAGCCCAATTCCTTTTTGGTCGTAATGGGCATTATTACGCTCATCTCGCTTCTGCCCGTACCTCCGAAGCCCGCAGCGTGAATACTCAGCGAGGAGATCTTGAAAAGGCGTGCCAGAAGATTTTGGCGGAAGTCGATGAAATTGATCTTGTCAAGGCTTATTATGTCCCGTCTTTGAGCAATAAGACCCGAACGGATATAAAGCGTGTCGGAACATTTTGTCAGAATGTGATCCCAGAAATAGAAGATGTTGTTGACGAAGGAGAATATCCACGTCACTCCCACGAACAGCGCAACTCCTGCCAATATCGGCGGAACGTAAGTTGCGGCTTTGTTCAAAGCGTCGGTCAGCGTATTCAGAATAAGCTGCGCCTCCGCCCTACGGTCGATCATTGAACCTGCTTCGAGGAGCAAGGCGATCATGATCGCAACGCCCGAAAACGACGACGAGAAAATGAAGGAAAACAGCAAAAGCCTGAGCTTGTTGGGCGAAACGGAATAATTAAGGCTCTTGACTCTTGAAGCCTTTGCCGCTTGGTAAAATTTATCCGCATCGGATTTTTTCATAACGATGCTCACGTCAGCTTTATCCAGAACTCCTGCGTTCGTGCCTATTTTTACGGTGCAAGCACCCAACGCTCTGTATAAAAAGCCTTGATATATACTGATTGTAGAAATCTGAGGGTAAAATACCTGCTCACTGACGGTGAAAAATATTCCCTTTTGAACAGTCAGCGACTTGTCATCAAATGAAAATTCGACGCTCGACCATCTCAGCCACGCAAAGCCTATGATCGCCGCCAAGACCAAAAGATCCAGCCACGCACCGGTTATCCACTTCTCCCAGGAATCCCCCTCAAAGAATATGGCGTAAAGGCTTCTGAGCACGGGGATTATAAGAAGCCAGAAGTATTTAGTTGTATAGCTGAACAGCTTGATTGGGTGCTGTCTGCCTTTAACGGTCATATTATCGGCTCCTTTCTTGTGGAATTATGATTATAAACATTCAGAGAACTCGCAGGGCGGCTTGCGCGTGTGCCGTCAACCCTCTCCGTCACGCTTACGCGCGCCACCTCTCCCCAAGGGAGAGGCTTCGTTCAGCCGTCGTTGCTTATTCTCGAATTCAAAACGTTGATTATCTCTTCTGAATCCTTTTTCGAGAGGAAGGGCAAAACAACGGAACCTCCCAAAGCGTGAATTATCACGAAGTTAAAGCCGGTCGCCCCCGAAAGCGGCGTTATCACCCTGCTGACGTATTGAACGGAGCTTATCTTCATATGCTCACGCCACATAAACACGAGGCCGGAATGAATACTCACCTCGCTGATACCAAGATATATAACCGTTCTTCGGAAATACATCGGCAAAAGCCACAACCCGAAAATCACAGCGATAAGCCAGCATATAATAATGATCACACTCATAAGAATTCTAAATGAGGACAGATATAAGACCGCCAATACCGTGATCAATAACGACAGGAGAAATATCAGTACCTGTATGGTATAAAGTGCGGCTATTTTCGGAGTATACTTTCGCATTTCGTCTTCCTTTCGGTTCGTTGGGGGTGTTTGTTTGAAATTTTTAACTGCTTTAAGCGATGCGGTGTTCGGTCTCCCGACCGTCGCAGTCATTATATGTATGGGTATTTATTATTCAATTTCCCTGGGCTTTATTCAGCTCAAAGGGAAAACGATGTTCAAAGTTTTCAAAAGAAGCCTTAAAGGCAGCGCTTTCGGCGCCTGCGCCACGTCACTTGCGGCAACCGTCGGAACGGGAAGCGTCATCGGCGTTGCGGCGGCGATATCCGTCGGCGGAGCGGGAGCGATATTCTGGATGTGGGTGTCTGCGTTCTTCGGAATGGCTATCGCTTATGCCGAAGGGGTGTTGAGCATTAAATTCCGCATCAGAACGAATGACGGTTATCTGGGCGGAATGATGTATTCAATGGAGCAGGGGTTAAATTCCCGTGCTATGGGGGCGGTATACGCCCTGTTTTCGGTTTTTGCCTCACTTGGAATGGGCGTGACGGCTCAGACGAATTCTGCGGCGATCAGCCTTGAGAGCGAGTTTTCTTTAGATCCCCTTATTTGCGGCATCGTGTTGGCAGGTCTGGCGGCGGTGTGCGTATTTTCAAGATCCAAGACCGTCGGGAATATCTGCTCGCTGGCAGTTCCCGTTTTGGCAATCGGTTATATCATAATAATGCTCGGAGTCATTGCCGTCAATTATAAAGCCCTGCCGCAGGCTATATCCTCGATCTTCCTGCAGGCGTTCGGCGTCCGCCCGATAATCGGCGGCGGGTTGGGATATACCGTCAAGGTCGCCCTGACTCAAGGATTCCGCCGAGGCGTTTTTTCAAACGAAGCGGGTCTGGGAACGACGGCGGCGATTCACGCAGGCGCCGAGGGCATCACTCCCCGTGAACAAGGATACATGAATATGTTCGAGGTATTTGTCGATACGTTTGTGATATGCACGCTTACGGCGCTCGCAATTCTGTCATCGGGCGCAGATATAAATTTAAACGGCGCAGAGCTGGTGATATCCTCCTGCGAAACGGCGTTTGGCTCGCTTTCGGGAAAGATAGTCAGCGTCTGTATTGCCGGCTTTGCCGTTGCAACGGCGGTCGGCTGGTCGCAGATCGGAAAAAGCGCATTTTTATACGTGACAAAGGGCAGATTCGGCTTGGTATATAACTTTATATACGTCGCCGCAGCATTCATCGGCTCGGTGACGAGTCTGAACGCAGTTTTTACCGTCAGCGATATCTTCAACGGCTTAATGGCTCTGCCCTGCTTAACGGCACTGCTGCTTTTGTCCGCCGACGTCAAACGGGAAGCTCAAAGCCTCCCCGTCGAACCGAAGCCCTGATCTCCACGCTCGGTTTCGTCCAATTCATCCGCTTCACATATCTCGGGGAATATGACGGGGGTCACGACGAGCTGAGCGAAACGCTCGCCGTTTTGCAAGGTATAAGGCTCGGCACCGTGATTTATCATAGGCACCAGGATCTCTCCACGATAGTCCGAGTCGATGACTCCGACCGAATTTGCAAGAGTGAGCCCGAATTTTCTTCCGAGCGACGAGCGCACGAACACAAGCATAACCACGTCTTCCCTGTCGGGAGCGCAGGCAACGCCCGTCGGCACGGTGAAGATCTCGTTGGGCGCCAAAGTGTAAGGCTCATCCAGACAGGCGTGCAGGTCAAGTCCTGCGCTGGTCTTGGTTGCGGCGTGGGGAATAATTGCGTGGTCTTTGAGTTTTTTGAAGGTGAGTTTCATTTTCTATATGCTCCTTCATAAGGATAGTTTTGCGCCTGTGAGGCGCCGCCACGCCGTTGCCCCCCTGCGTGGGGGCAACGGCGCAAGCCGAAAACCGCCCGCGCCTGCGCGTGAAGGGTTTTCGGCGGATCCCCCGCCGCAGGCGGGGGATCGGGCGGCGCCGTGAATTTTTGCACTCTATTCGATGCCTCTGTAATAAAGGCCCTTCGTATACTCTGCGGTTCGTCTCCTGCCCGCAGCGTAATCGCACAAAACGGCAGCGGCTTCCTCGGGCGATTCATCGGTGAAATAAAGCGTTGCAAAGTCAAGGTTAAAGTCGTCCATTCGGTCTTCAAGGTGCATGACCGCCGAATTGAGCAGCTCGTAATATCCTAAATCCTTGTGGCAAGCTATCGCAAACTCTGCGCCGGTCCTGTCAATGAGCCGTCCCGTGCAGTTTTTGCAACCTATCTGCGCCGGAATCGGGCAGTTAACCGTCAGCATAAGCGGCAATTTGCCGTAAGCTAAAAATCCCACGGGGACCGGCGTGTGTATGCGGCAGAGCTGGCTCGCCTTCAGCTCGTAAGAGAGCGTAAGCTCTTTAAGCCCCAATCGGGCGTATTCACACGCAGAAAGTGAGTTCGTGATATTCAGACCGAAGCCGCCGAAAGCTTCAATATCCATATCTTTACATATGCTGATATGCGCAATATTCTGACATTCGGCACGCTTATAACCCATACCCTTTGCTTGGCAAAGACCCGTGATGGTTTTTTGCTCGTCGTGCATATATCTGGGCAGGGTCAAGATCGCTTTTTTGGGATCATACCCTGCATCAAGATACGTTTTCGCCTGAGAAAGCGGAATGATCGCATACTCGACCTTTGACATATCCATAAGAGCCAGCGTCTTGATATCCTGCACGCAAACACGAAGCTTGGGCACTTTTCTTATCTTTAACTGCGGAAAACGAAGCGTCAGCTTTGAATGATCGAAGCTTTTTATCTTTGTCAGTCTTTCAATTCTCTTTTCGTCGAGCCTGCTGACCGCTTCTCTTCTCAATTCGTTTATTGCCGAAAGAGGAACCATCAGCCCGTCATCAATATGCGCTGAAATATTTCCCGCTTCATATATAGTTCCGCCGAGCTTTGAAAGCTGTTTGATAACAGCCTGCGCCTCCGTCGGTCGGTTCATTGCGACCTGCGGCTCCTCGCCGTAAACGGTGACGGAGCTTGTTCCGTCGCTCGCTTCAAGACAGATCGGCTGAGAGCGGTGAGCTTTAAAATCAAGATCAACGAAAAACTTCTTTCGCTCGCTTCGATATAGCTCTCTGAGCTCGGGAATGACCTCTCTGGCGCCGACAACGTCCTCTTTTCCTCTTGCGCCGAACATATCTGCGCCCGTCTTTTCCGTTAAGTATCCGTCGGTGAAGCCGCTTCGGGAAAATATCGCACGCAAACGGTCGGTGTCATATTCTTCGCCGTCAACTGCCCTGCGTAAAGCATCGGTGGCTGCGGCAACGTATTCGGGGCGCTTCATCCGCCCTTCTATCTTTAAAGAAGCTACGCCTGCATCGCAAAGCGCTTTCGTGTGATCGGCATAAGACATATCCTTCAAAGACAGGGCGTATTTATCCTCGGCTCGCCTGCCTGCGGAAAAGGGCAGACGGCAAGCTCCCGCACAGGCTCCTCTGTTTGCCGAGCGTGAGCCGATCATTGCGCTTAAATAACACTGTCCCGACACGGACATACACAAAGCGCCGTGAACGAACGCTTCGATCTCCGTATCAAGCCCGCAAAGCTCTTTAATGGTCTTATACGGCAGTTCTCTTGCAACGACGCACCGTGAAAAACCAAGCTCGCACGCCTGCATAACGCCCTTTGCCGTGTGAACGGTCATCTGGGTGGAAGCGTGCAGGGGCATATCGGGGCAAGCGGCCTTTGCAATAGCCATCGTCGCCAGATCCTGAACGATTATTCCGTCAACGCCCGCATCACAGGCGGTCTTGATTTCGGCGGCAAGCGTTTCAAGCTCCGAATCAAGCGCAACGGTATTTATTGCCTGATAAATCAAAACGCCGTATCTATGACATTCGCAGACGGCTTCTTTAAGCTCATCAGCGGTGAAATTAACGGCGCCTCTTCTGGCGGAAAAGCTCTTTCCGCCCACATATACGGCATCTGCTCCCGATCGCAAAGCGGCATAAAGCGACTCCATACCGCCGCAAGGGGACAGAACTTCCGGTTTTTTAGTTGTATTCATTGCCATCAGAAAAGACGTGAACCGGAGAGCTTATCCTCAAGCTCTTCGATGCGCTTTTTCAGAATTGCGATCTCACGCTTGGCGTTGTCATAGCTCTGTCTTGCCTTGTCGGCAGAGGTCACGTATTCACCGATCTGCAGACGGATATTGTCGGCATTTGCGGTTGCTTTTGCGGCTTCGTCCATGGCATCGAGCGCAGCCAAAATTGCAACGTCAATTCCGCTCAATGATTTGCTGGTCGCCAAAAGCTTGTTCATCGTCAGATCGAGCTTTTCTGCCAGCGCAAGGGTATATTCGGGGGTGTTGTCGGTACCTAAAGTATATTCTCTGCCGATAATTCTAACCTTTACCTTGTTCTCCATGTCTTTGCCCTCCGTTAATTTATAATATATCAATTTGATTATACATTATATATCGGGAGATTGCAAGGTTTTGTGCGGGATTTTTCAGAAAAAGGTGCAGATACCG
>CAYWXA010000022.1:319-10916 GCA_964462175.1 uncultured Oscillospiraceae bacterium | reverse complement strand
TCGCCTGTCATGAAGTAACCTGCGCCGCGGTAGGTTTCTTCAACTTCTTCCTCAGGAGCTTCGGGAGCGGGTTCAACATATGTACGCAAGTAAACGTTGCCGAGTGTAAGGGATCCCTCTTCCTTGTTCTGAATGTAGATCTGGGAAATGCCTACTTCGTGTTCGAGAGAAACGGTAACGCTGGTTGCGCCTGCATTGATTGCGAAGGTGGGGCTGGATTCTCTGCCGTCGGTGTAGTTAACTACTACCTGTGCATTGATTTCAGCACCGGGGAATTCGATGATCATTGAATCGTAGCCGGTCATAGGATTGTCATTGCCGATCCACCAGCCTCTGCCGGTCCAAGCGCCGTCAAATGTGATAACACCGTCAGCATAGGAGCTGTCCCAACCGGATGTGCCGAAGTTATCTTTGGTGAGCTGGCCGATTGCATAACCTGCAGGAAGCAAGGAAGCTTCGTATTCTTCGATAGTTCCTTCGTAGATGATAACGTCCAAATCTGCAGCTGCCAAGTTGGTGAAGTTCTTAGCGAACAAACCGTTGCAATCTGTGGCAAGAGGGAATTCTGCACAGTAGTCAACTGTCAAATTGTCAGCAGTTACTTCAATGTTGTCGCCTCTGTCAGAAGCGCCGGAGCCGGTTGTGCCGAGCTTGTTAGGATAAACTCTGAATGAACCGGACTCTGCTCCGTCGGTCAATTCAACTGTACCGGTAATAATTACGGTTACTGTGGAGCAAGTAGACGAACTGATCGTTGCACTGATCGTAGCATTCTGCTGCTCTGCCGAGTTGATCTCTGCAGTGTGAAGCTTTGCATCAGCCGCACTTGCAACAACTGCCATAGACATAACCATAGCAACTGCCAAAATAATTGCTAAAATTCTTTTCATTAATATGTCCTCCTAAAAGTAATTGTTAAAGAATAACTTAACATAGTAATTATATATCTTTTATGCGCAAAAAGTCAACTATTTGTGCGCTGTCAATTATCTTTCTGTTGAAAATGACAATTACAAGGTGCGTCTTCTGTTATTTTTCACCAACGCTATTGACTTATTTTAAACAATACCTTAAAATAAGTATGATTGATTTTCTCTAAGGAGGATAACATTATATGGACAATACAAAAAAGACACTTGATAAGATCGTTGCGCTTTGCAACGGCAGAGGTTTCATTTTCCAGGGAAGCGATATTTACGGCGGCCTTGCAAACACCTGGGACTACGGCCCTTTGGGCGCACGCCTTAAAAATAACGTCAAGGACACCTGGCGCAAGAGATTCATTCAGGAGCGCCACAATTCCTTTGAAGTCGATGCCGATATCTTGATGCACCCCCGTGTCTGGGAAGCATCAGGCCACGTTGCAAGCTTCAGCGACCCTTTGCTCGACTGCAAGGAATGTAAAAAGCGCCACAGAGCGGACAACCTCATTGATGACTTTGACCCCGATGCTCACGCTGACGGAATGACCAAGGAGGAGATGTTCCAGTATATCAAGGATCACTCGATTCCCTGCCCTCACTGCGGAAAGCACAACTTCACCGACATCCGTGAATTCAATCTGATGTTCCAGACCAACAGAGGCGCTACCGCCGATTCAAAATCCATCATCTATCTCCGCCCCGAAAACGCTCAGGGCGAATACGTCAACTATCTCAACGTTCAGCGTTCGATGCGTGCAAAGCTTCCCTTCTCCATCGGTCAGATCGGTAAGGCTTTCAGAAATGAGATCACCCCCGGTAAATTCACCTTCAGAACCATCGAGTTTGAACAGATGGAATTCCAGACCTTCTGCAAGGAAGGCACCGACACCGAGCTTTATGAATACTTCAAGGCTTACGGCAAGAAGTATTACGAAGACCTGGGAATTCCCGCAGAGCATTTGAGATTCCACGATCACGAAAAGCTCGCTCACTACGCTAAGGCTGCCTGCGATATCGAATTCCTGTTCCCCTCTATCGGCTGGGGCGAGATCAACGGCACACATAACCGCACCAACTTCGACCTTACACGCCATCAGGAATACTCGGGCCAGAAGATGGAATATCTCGATCCCGAAACCAACGAGAGATATATCCCCTTCATCATCGAATCCACCTACGGTTTGGACAGAACAGTTCTGGCGCTTCTTTGCGAAGCATATGACGAAGAAGTTTTGGATGCCGAAAAGAACGACGTAAGAGTCGTATTGCATCTTAATCCCGCAATTGCTCCTTATAAGTGTGCAGTTTTGCCCCTTTCAAAGAAGCTCTCGGGCGATGCGATGAAGGTTTATGAAATGCTCAACAAGCACTTTATGACCGACTTCGACGAAACCGGCTCCATCGGCAAGAGATATCGCCGTGAGGATGAGATCGGCACTCCCTGGTGCATCACCTTCGACTTTGACTCCCTCGAAGACGGCTGTGTGACCGTCCGTGACAGAGATTCAATGGAACAGATAAGAATGCCCATCGACCAACTGGTTGATTACATCGAAGCAAGAATTAAGTTCTAAGCATCAAAAGACCCCACCCGAAAAGGTGGGGTTGTTTTTATTATTTCATCCTTATGCTTACCTCTCCCGAGGAAAGAGTTTCATAGCCGAGGGACGATTCAACGATCAGGTTGCCGTTGTTGTCAATATCAAGAGCACGAGCAGGGCGGTCACCTGTCAGCGAGCGGATCTCAATATCCTTGCCCAAAATAATAGAGCGGCGGCGATATTCCTCCATCAGCTCCTTCGAGCCTAACTTATAAAGGTATATATCCAACTGATTCAGAATCTCCTTGATGAGCGCCTCACGCATCGCTTCATCATACCTGTCTGAGATTGCAGTCGCAATCTGGGCAATCTCATCCTCAAATCCTCCGTCGGGCGGAGCGAGGTTAATGCCGATTCCGATGACTGCGTATTCCAAAACTTTGCTTTCAAAATCGAACTTGGTTTCGGTTAAAATTCCTGCCGCCTTTTTGCCGTCGATGTAAATATCGTTGACCCATTTGACACCGCACCGAACATCCGTGACCTTTTCAATCGCACGGGAAACAGCACAAGCGGTCATAGGTGTAAGCAGCATCGCCAGCTCCATCGGGAGCCTCTTTCGGATGAGCAGGGACATATACAGTCCTGCGCCCTTGGGGGAATAAAACTTTCTGCCGTACCGTCCACGGCCTGCCGATTGCTCCCTTGCGATTATCACGCTTTTGTCCTTTGCCCCGTTTTTTGCCCGCTCGGTAAGCAGTGTGCTGGTCGAATCTATAATATCAAATTCTTCAATTTCATATCCGTTATAAAGCTTTGGCATTTTTTCACCTCTTTTGTTAAGCATACCTTTTGCAGGGAAATTTGTCAATATATGTATACTAAATGATATATTTACTTTTGATTTTACCATTAGTATAGCTAATTTATCAAACAAGTTGTATAATGCCGCTGATATATTACAATTTGTATACTAAAAATGATGTAGGGCAAGCTTGCTCCCGCCGAAGCCCTCTCCGTCACGCCTGTGCGTGACACCTCTCCCATAGGGAGAGGCTATTCGTCCGCCCGCAAGCGGAGCGCCGTCTGCGGGGGCGTTCCGCAGGAACAGTGCCGCAGGTGGCGCGGAGCGTAATCCCGTCCAATCAAACGCCGCAAAAAAGTCCACCCCAAAATCGGAGTGGACTTATATTTTTGATTATCAGACCTGAACGGAATAGTTGGGAGCTTCCTTGGTGATATAGATATCGTGGGGGTGGCTCTCCTTGAGGCCTGCGCCCGTGATTCTTACGAACTGAGCCTTCGAGTGCATATCCTGAATGGTCTCGCATCCGCAATAGCCCATACCGCTTCTGATACCGCCGCAAAGCTGGAAGATGGTGTCGCTGAGCGCTCCCTTATAAGGAACACGGCCTTCAACGCCTTCGGGAACAAGCTTCTTGGAGCCTGTCTGGAAGTATCTGTCCTTCGAGCCTGCGTTCATTGCGCCCAAAGAGCCCATGCCTCTGTATACCTTGAAGTTACGTCCCTGATAGATCTCAACCTCGCCGGGAGCTTCTTCGCATCCTGCCAAGAGGGAGCCGAGCATTACGACGTTTGCGCCTGCTGCCAATGCCTTGACGATATCGCCCGAATACTTGATACCGCCGTCAGCGATTACGGGGATACCGTACTTTGCGCCGACACAAGCAGCGTCGTATACAGCGGTAAGCTGGGGAACGCCGACACCTGCAACGACACGGGTCGTACAGATAGAGCCGGGGCCGATACCGACCTTAACGCAGTCAGCACCTGCAAGAATTAAAGCCTCGGTTGCTTCAGCGGTTGCAACGTTACCTGCAATTACGGGGATGTTGGGGAATGCTTCTTTAACCTTCTTAACGCAGTTGATGATGTTCTGAGAGTGGCCGTGTGCAGAGTCAAGAACCAAAACGTCAACGCCTGCATCGACCAAAGCCTTAGCTCTGTCCAAAACGTCGTTGGTTACGCCGATCGCAGCGCCGCAGATAAGTCTGCCCTGAGAGTCAACGGCAGAATCGGGATACTTTTCAACCTTTTCAATATCCTTGATGGTGATAAGTCCCTTGAGGTAGCCTTCATCATCAACGATGGGGAGCTTTTCGATCTTATATTTGCACAAAATTTCCGAAGCGTCTTCAATGGTCGTGCCAACGGGAGCAGTGACCAGATTATCCTTGGTCATAACGTCGCCGATGCGCATCGAGAAGTCACGGATGAATCTCATATCACGGTTGGTGATGATTCCGCAGAGCTTTTTGTTCTCATCAACGATCGGAACGCCTGAGATCTTATATTTAGCCATAAGCTCGTCAGCATCGCTTACAAGGTGGTCAGCAGAGAGATAGAACGGATTTACGATTACGCCGTTCTGGCTTCTTTTTACCTTATCGACCTCTTCAGCCTGTCTTTCAATGGTCATATTCTTATGAATAATTCCCAAGCCGCCTTCACGGGCGATGGCGATAGCCATTTTCGATTCGGTAACCGTGTCCATAGCAGAAGTCATAATCGGAACGTTGAGTTCGATTCCCTTGCACAAGGTAGTCTTAAGGCTTACCATATTGGGCGTAACGTTTGATTCGGCAGGAATCAAAAGAACGTCGTCAAAGGTCAAGCCTTCTTTGCCAAACTTGATGTCAGCATTTGTTTCGAGCATATAACATCCTCCCAAAAATCTTTGTTTGATTTATGATAGCACACAAACCGTTCGAAAGTCAACCGAAAAGCGGTCAAAAATCGACGATTCGTGAAAGTGCTGTAGTAGGATTGTAGTCTGTGTCAAATAATAGTGCACAGTTCTTAATCCCACGGTTCTTGAAACCGTTGAGCCAGGTGTGTTTGTCGCTTACGCCCCAGAGAGTTACGCTGTCGATGACGTCCTTATATTCTCTGAAGAGCTTAAACATCTTATCATATACGTCTGCCTGCTTTTCAAGGGTCTCGGCGGTGACTTCGCAAGGCTCCTTCCAGCTTACGCAGTTGACGTCCATCTCCGTGACGTGGATCCTAAGCCCCGTCTTGGCATACGCTTCATAGGCATACTTGATCTCATCATACTCACGGTCGGTCATAAATGCGCTGACGTGGCATTGACAGCCGATTGCATCGACCAAACCGTTTGCTTTGAGCGTATCGACGATCTTCAAAATGGAGTCACGCTTGTGGGGCACCCATTCGTTATAATCGTTGCATACGAATACCAAATCGGGGAAATATTCCCTCGCCATAGCGTAAAGCTTGACAAGATAATCGTCACCGAACTTATTTTTGAAAACCGTTTCACGCAGGAAAAGTCCGTGCTTGTCGTCTGCCGCTTCGTTAACGACGTCCCAGCACCAGCAAGCGGGATATTTTTTTGCCATAAACTCCATATGCTCACGGGTGTTCGTTTCAAGCTCCTCGGGGGTAAGCTGTTCAAAGATTCCCCACGGGTACGAACCGTGCCAGGCAAGGGTATGACCACGGAGCTTGATGCCGTTTTGAAGAGCAAAATCATACACCTTGTCGGCGCCTGCGGTGTTCAGCTCCAAACAGGGGTGAACGAAGCGCTCACGGTTGGTGATCTCGATCTTGGGCATTTCGGGTCTTTCGCCCGGCTTTGGGCGTTTGAAGGGCGGTCTTTCATACTGATGGTCGTGAATGAAAGTGTATTTCATCGAGTTTTCGCAGGTGATCGAATTAAAATGTGCTTTCAACGTATCCGCAGCTTCCTCAAGCCAATGATCGGAAACCGCCGCACCGACGTCAAAATAATCCTTATAAGCTTCTTTCAGTGTTTTCATAATGTTCCTCCGTGAATCAGAAAGCTCCCTCTGACGAGGGAGTTTGTCCAAAGCTTCGATTTTGTCGAAGTTCAGAAGCTGACTAAGAGATTCTTTCACAGCTCTGTCAATATCGTTGCATACGCCGTAGAAATTCGTATCAATTTCCGAATTGGTAAATCTCATTACTCTCAATTTAAATTTAGCAAGTTCCGCTGTTCTAAAAGCGTCATATGCTTCCTGCTCTTCAGTTGAATAATGGCCGCTGCCGTCCAGTTCAATGACAAGATGAGCCTTGGCGCAATAAAAATCCGCTATAAACTCACCTATTGCTTTTTGCCTTTGGAATCGGATCGGATAATCTCTAAGATAGTCGTACCAAAGCTTTCGTTCGTGGCGGGTCATGCTTTTGCGCAGTTCTTTTGCGCGTGAGATGTTTTTTCTGTTATAGGGTAGCGTTGCGTATCTCTCCCTCCGCCTCGACAAGCTCGGCACCTCCCTCGTCAGAGGGAGGCTCTTATGTTACTTACCAATAACTTCCTTGCCTCCCATATAAGGGCGAAGTGCCACAGGAATATTCACGCTTCCGTCCTCATTGAGGTTGTTTTCAAGGAATGCGATGAGCATTCTCGGGGGTGCAACAACGGTATTGTTAAGAGTATGTGCCAAATACTTCGACTTTTCGCCGTTTACTCTGATCTTAAGGCGTCTTGCCTGAGCATCGCCGAGGTTGGAGCAAGAGCCGACCTCAAAGTATTTCTTCTGTCTGGGGCTCCAGGCTTCAACGTCAACCGACTTGACCTTGAGGTCTGCGAGGTCGCCCGAGCAGCATTCAAGGGTTCTTACGGGGATATCCAGCGAGCGGAAGAGGTCAACTGTGTTCTGCCAGAGCTTATCAAACCAAACGGGAGATTCCTCAGGCTTGCAGACAACGATCATTTCCTGCTTTTCAAACTGGTGGATTCTGTATACACCACGCTCCTCCAAGCCGTGTGCGCCCTTTTCCTTTCTGAAGCAGGGGCTGTAGCTGGTGAGGGTGATGGGAAGCTGAGCCTCGGGAACGATCTGGTCGATAAACTTACCGATCATCGAGTGCTCGGATGTGCCGATGAGATAAAGGTCTTCGCCCTCAATTTTATACATCATTGCATCCATCTCGGCAAAGCTCATAACGCCGGTAACAACGCCGGAGCGGATCATATAAGGGGGAATAACGTAGGTAAAGCCACGGTCGATCATAAAATCACGGGCATAAGCAATAACCGCAGAGTGAAGTCTTGCAATATCGCCCATGAGGTAATAGAAGCCGTTTCCTGCAACTCTTCTTGCCGAGTCGAGATCAATGCCGTTAAGCTTTTCCATGATCTCGGTGTGATAAGGAATGTCGAATTCGGGAACGACGGGCTCGCCGTAGCGCTGAACTTCAACGTTTTCCGAATCATCCTTGCCGATCGGCACGCTGGGGTCGATGATATTGGGAATTGTCATCATAATTTTGGTGACCTTTTCGCCCAATTCTTCCTCAAGCTTTTCAAGGTCGGCAAGCTTCTGGCTGAATTCGGTTACCTGCTTCTTGACAGCTTCGGCTTCTTCCTTCTGTCCCTTTGCCATAAGTCCGCCGATCATCTTTGAAAGACGGTTTCTTTCGGCTCTGAGCTTATCGGCTTCGGTGATTGCGGCACGGTTCTGCTTGTCAAGCTCGATAACCTCGTCAACGAGGGGAAGCTTTGCATCCTGGAACTTGTTTTTGATGTTCTGCTTTACGAGCTCGGGGTTTTCCCTCAAAAATTTAATGTCTATCATTTTGTTTGACTTCCTTTCGGATTTGGATTTTTGTGTTTATATTTCAGCTTGCCAAAGCGCAATAAGCTGTGTGCGTTGCGGCAGCTGCCCGCCCTGCGGGCGGGCGAGACCGACTTGCGTGTGCGCAAGTCGGTCCACGTCGCGCGCCCCGAAGGGGCGCCGCGCGACGGGCTGCCGCCCACGCATTCGTCGGTTTCAATACAAATTTGGTTAATGTGCAGTTTTTACAGCGCTTTGTGCAAGCTCCGATGTAATTGTTCTATGTGGAACAATGTTTCCGATTGCTTCCCTCTTGGAGGGAGGTGGCACGCGAAGCGTGACGGAGGGAGTTTCACTGAGCAGGAATCTGCTTTGACCGCTCGGCCCAAGCGGTCGTCACACATTTGCATAAGAAATCACCTTGCTGTCGACCGCTGTGAGTTGCTTCGCAACTCCAAAATTTCGGCGCAGCGCCGTGTCAGCCACGGCTCGCTACTTATTCATCTCCGCCAATGCCTTGGCAATTGCGCCGAGGTCATCGTTAGAGTAAAACTCAATTTCAAGCTTGCCCTTGCCGTTCTTGCCCGAAACGTTCACCTTTCTGCCCATCGTTTCCGCCAGAGATATCTCCACTTCCTTGAAGTAGACGTCCTTCTTCGGCGGCTCGGCAGGTTTTTTGGGACTGTTGGATTTTTTCAACAGCTCTTCAAGATTTCGCACCGTCAGCAGATCTCTCTTGACCTTGAGCGCAAGCTCTGCTCGAAGCTCTTTATCTTCAACGCCCGCCAAAACCTTTGCGTGGCCGACTGATATCTCCTTCTCACGCACAAGCTCCAGCGTTGTTTCGTCAAGGGTCAGAAGCCGCAGTGAATTTGCAATTGCGGGTCTGCTTTTGCCGACGATCTTTGAAACCTGCTCTTGAGTGTAGCCGTAAGCTTCCATCAGCTCTTTATATCCGATTGCTTCTTCAACGGGGTTCAGATCCTCACGCTGGAGGTTTTCAACCAGAGCAAGCTGTGCCGTCTGCTCGTCGGTCAATTCTTTTATGTATACGGGAACTTCCGTCAATCCTGCCAGACGGGAGGCACGCCATCTGCGCTCGCCGGCAACGATCTGATATCCGCCCGTCGCCATAGGTCTTACCAAAAGCGGCTGCAAAACACCGTGTTGCTTAATTGATTCGGAAAGCTCCTTGATCGCTTCATCGTCAAAATCGGTTCTGGGCTGCGCTTTGTTGGGGAAAATTTCCGTCAAACGCAGGGTGCTCGCCTGTTTTTTCGTTTCATTCTGCGAAAACAGAGCGTCCATGCCCATTCCGAGTCCTTTTGCTTTAGCCATGTTTAACCTCGCTTTCGTTTACTTTCTCTTTTTGGAAAGTTTCCTTGATCTCTCAAGAAATTCTTTGCAGAACGCTTCGTATGCTTCTGCACCTCTGGAATTTTTATCGTAGTACATTATCGGTCTGCCATAGCTGGGCGCTTCGCTGAGTGCAACGTTTCTCGGTATGACGCTGTTATAAACGTCGTTCGGGAAGTATTTTTTAACCTCGTTGACCACCTGCGACGTCAGATTATATCTCGAAACGTACATCGTAAACAAAATTCCTTCGACGTACATATTCGGATTATATCCGTCCTTAACTCTTTTAATGGTATCCATAAGCTGAACCAGACCCTCAAGAGAGTAAAATTCGCACTGAATGGGTATTAAAACAGAGTCGCAAGCCGCCAGAGCATTAAGCGTAATTAAACTCAGCGAGGGCGGACAGTCGATCAAAATAAAATCAAATCGGTCTTTTACCGTCAAAAGCTCCATTTTCAGCCTCATCAGACGGTTATCAACGTTTGCCAGCTCGATTTCTGCGCCTGCCAGCTTCTGAGCAGAGGTAATCAACGATACACCCTTGAACGCCGTCGGAACGACAGCATCCTGAGCTCTGCAAAGTCCGATCATCACCTCATAAACCGTATTTTCAATTGCGCTTTTGCGAACTCCGAAGCCTGTGGTGGTGTTTCCCTGTGCATCAATATCAACAACCAGCACCTTTTTGCCGCATCCGCCCAAAGCCGCCGCCAGATTTACAACGGTCGTGGATTTTCCGACGCCGCCCTTCTGATTTGAAACGGCGATAATCTTGCCCATGATCCCCCTCCTTCAATATTTTATAGATATAAATAGTATAACAATATTATAAGGAGATTGCAAGAGGAAAACAAAAAATGACGGCAATTTGCCGTCGAGAAAACTTTTGCGCCGTTTGACCGCTCGGCCACCTGCCGCACGCCCCTTCGGGGCACCTCGCCAGACGGCCTCGCTCATACCACAAAACTTTGAAATTCGGCGATCTTGCGCCTGCAAGTTTGCGGCAGTGCCGCAAAAGCCGAATTTGCAGCGACCGTCGCAAAAGTATCCCTATTATCTGCCTTTGACGGTCGCTTGGCCTCGCTCATATCACAGCCTTTGAAATTTGGAGGCTTTCTTTCACCTCATCCGTCGGCATTCGCCGACACCTTCCAGTTATGTTGATGGTTTTGTATTGTTAGTGTGTTATTGTTCGTGTTGTTATATG
>CAYWXA010000022.1:0-309 GCA_964462175.1 uncultured Oscillospiraceae bacterium | reverse complement strand
TCGCCGACACCTTCCCCTCAAGGGGAAGGCTAACAAATGTGACGCCGCCATTGTTCCACGTGGAACAATTACCAACAGCAAATTACATCTGCTGTTGGTATTGGAAAATTGCCTTTTGCGGCGTTTTTGCATAAATCTACTACGTTTCTTTCTTCTCCAGCGGCACCACGATGCGAAACTCCACCGCATCCTCCCGTTGAACCTTGTCCATATTCACGTCGACCCCTGCGATCTGCATAGTTTCCACGGCTTTGTTGACCGTGTTCATAAACAGCCGCAGGTCTTTGAAAAGCACCGAGCCTTTCTTGA
>CAYWXA010000021.1:2806-20833 GCA_964462175.1 uncultured Oscillospiraceae bacterium | reverse complement strand
AGACCGCAGAGCACCCCAAGATGATGCCCGAAGAGGAATATGACCTTGCAGGCTTCGCAGTCGGCATCGTCGATAAGAAAAAGATTTTGGATAACACTAAAATGGCCGAGGGCGACGTTGTAATTGCTTTGGCATCCAGCGGTGTACATTCAAACGGCTTCTCTCTTTGCAGAAAGGTCTTTGATATTGATAACAATAACCCCGCACTTTACGTTGCACGTGACGAGCTGGGCGGCAAGACCGTTGCCGAGACCCTTTTGACCCCCACCAAGATATACGTCAAGAGCGTTCTGGCGCTTCTGGAGCAGGTCAGCGTCAAGGGCATCAGCCACATTACGGGCGGCGGCTTCTATGAAAACATCCCGAGATCGATTCCCAAGGGCTTGACCGCTAAAATTGACAAGGCATCCGTTAAGGTTCTTCCCATCTTCGAGCTGATTGCAAAGGAAGGCAACATTCCCGAAAGAGATATGTTTAACACCTACAATATGGGCGTGGGAATGAGCATCGTCGTTCCCGCTAATGAAGCCAGGAAAGCTCTTGAGATTCTTAAAGCTCACGGCGAGGACGCTTACGTCATCGGTGAGATAATCAAGGGCGACGAAGGCGTGGTGCTCGAGTGATGACTAAGGCTAAAATTGCCGTCCTCGTATCGGGCGGCGGAACAAATTTGCAGGCACTTATCGACGCTCAAAACTCGGGAATCATTAAAAGCGGCGAGATTGCACTTGTAATTTCCAACAAGGCGGATGCTTACGCTTTGACGAGAGCGCAGAATGCAGGCATTAAGACCGCAGTCGTGCTTAAAAGCGTCTGGGGCGAGAGTTTTGAGAATAGAATTATGGAGATTCTTGGCGAAAACGAAATCGACTTCATTGTTCTTGCAGGCTTTATGTCGATCCTCTCGGAGAATTTCACCAAGTCATATCCCAGGCGAATCATTAACGTTCACCCCTCGCTTATCCCCTCCTTCTGCGGTAAGGGATTCTATGGGCTTAAAGTTCACGAAGCGGCGCTCAGTTACGGCGTTAAGGTGACGGGTGCTACCGTTCACTTTGTCAACGAAATTCCCGACGGCGGCGAAATAATCATGCAAAAGGCCGTTGATATCGACCCTCTTGACACCCCCGAGACCTTGCAGAAGCGGGTTATGGAAAATGCGGAATGGATAATTCTTCCAAGAGCAGTTGAAAAGGTCTGCTATGATTTTAACTTCGGCAAAAATGACGACTGACAATATAATAAAGGAGATTTAAAATGAAAGTTTCAACAATTGCAAATGAGCTGAACTCCCTTGCATATCACGGCAGAGGAATCATCATCGGCAAGTCGGCTGACGGCAAAAAGGCAATCACAGCATATTTCATCATGGGCAGAAGCGAAAACAGCCGTAACCGCGTTTTCGTTGCCGAAGGCGAAGCTATGCGCACCAAGGCATATGACGAATCAAAGATGGTTGACCCGCATCTTATCATCTACTATCCTGTAAGAGTCTTAGGCAACAAGACGATCGTCACCAACGGCGACCAGACCGACACGATTTATGAGCTTATGGACAAGCAGATGACCTTTGAGCAGGCTTTGCGTACCCGTGAATTTGAGGACGACAAGCCTAACTTCACCCCCAGAATCTCCGGAATCATCCACCACGAAAACGGCGAAATGAACTATGCAATGTCAATTTTGAAGAGTGCCGAGGGCGACGACTCCTCTTGCGAGAGATTTACATACGCTTACTCCAACCCCATTGCAGGCAGAGCAAAGTTCATTCACACCTATAACGGCGACGGCAACCCGCTCCCCTCATACGAAGGCGAGCCCAAGACGTTGGAGCTTCCCGACACGGATATTGACGCTTTGACCGACCTCATCTGGACAAACCTGAATGAAGACAACAAGGTTTCCTTGTTTGTAAGATATATCGACTTAGCATCGGGCGAAACCCAAACAAGAATCGTCAACAAGAACGTTTGATTTATTAAGGAGGACACGAAAAATGAAAGAATTTGAACTCAAATACGGCTGTAACCCCAACCAGAAGCCTTCAAAAATTTTTATGCACGACGAAAGTGATCTTCCCATCGAGATCCTCAACGGCAGACCGGGATATATTAACTTCCTCGATGCCTTCAACTCCTGGCAGTTGGTCAAGGAGCTTAAAGAGGCTTTGGGGCTTCCCGCTGTAACCTCCTTCAAGCACGTTTCCCCCACCTCCGCCGCAGTCGGCATTCCCCTTTCCGACAAACTCAAGAAGGCTTGCTTTGTTGATGATATCGAAGGTTTGGACGAAAGCCCCCTCGCTTGCGCATATGCAAGAGCAAGAGGCACCGACAGAATGTGTTCCTTTGGTGACTGGGTAGCTCTTAGTGACGTCTGCGACGTTACCACCGCACTTCTTATCAAGCGTGAGGTTTCCGACGGCGTTATCGCTCCCGGATATGAACCCGAAGCGCTCGAAATTCTCAAGTCCAAGAGAAAGGGCTCATACAACATCGTTAAGATCGACCCCGACTTTGTTCCCGACCCCACCGAGCGCAAGCAGGTTTATGGCATCACCTTTGAACAGGGCAGAAACGAATTCAAGATAAACCGTGAGCTTCTTTCAAACGTCGTAACCGCAAACAAGGAGCTTCCCGAAAGCGCTGTAAGAGATTTGATTATTTCCCTCATCACCCTCAAATACACCCAGTCCAACTCGGTATGCTTTGCATATGACGGACAGGCAATCGGTGTCGGCGCCGGTCAGCAGTCAAGAGTACACTGCACACGTCTTGCAGGCGGCAAGGCTGACACCTGGTTCCTGCGCCAGTGCGATAAGGTACTCAACCTTCCTTTCAAGGATACTCTCGGCAGACCTGACAGAGATAACGTCATTGACGGATACATCAACAAGAACGAAGAGGACGTTTGCGCAGAGGGCAATTGGCAGAAGTACTTCACCACCCGTCCCGAGCCCCTTACAGACGAAGAAGCTAAGGCATATTTGGCAACCATTGACGGCGTAGCCCTCGGATCAGACGCCTTCTTCCCCTTCTCTGACAACATTGAAAGAGCGAAGAAGTCGGGCGTTAAGTATATCGCTGAGCCGGGCGGCTCGATCAGAGATGACCTCGTAATCGAGTGCGCTGATAAGTACGGTATGGCAATGGCATTCACGGGAATGCGCCTGTTCCACCATTGATTCAAAGGTGACTCAATATGAAAATATTAGTTATCGGCGGCGGCGGACGTGAGCACGCCATCATCAAAAAAATTAAAGAAAACAAAAGCGTTGAAAAGATCTTTGCGCTCCCGGGCAACGGCGGAATTGCCACTGATGCCGAATGCGTGAGCATAACTGCGACCGACATTGACGCTATCGTTGAATTTGCTGTTAATAACGGCATCGACTATGCGGTCGTTGCTCCCGATGACCCGCTTGTCTTAGGCGCTGTCGATGCGCTTTCGGCAAAGGGCATCCCCTGCTTCGGTCCCGAGGCTAGAGCGGCAATAATTGAGGGCAGTAAGGTCTTTTCAAAAGAGCTTATGAAAAAGTACGGTATTCCCACCGCAGCTTTCGAAGTATTTAACGACGCCGAAAAGGCGCTTGAATACCTTAAGACTGCGCCCATTCCGACAGTCATTAAGGCTGACGGCTTGGCGCTCGGCAAGGGCGTAATCATCGCCGCTACCCGTGAAGAAGCCTGCGATGCGGTCAAGTCGATAATGCTTGACAAGCAGTTCGGTAGATCGGGCGACAACATCGTAATTGAAGAATTCTTAACAGGCCCGGAGGTTTCGGTTCTTGCCTTCACCGACGGCAAGGTCGTGAAACCGATGGTTTCGTCGATGGACCACAAGCGTGCCCTCGACGGCGACAAGGGACTTAACACGGGCGGTATGGGAACGGTTGCGCCCAACCCTCACTATACAGAGGACGTTGCCGCAGTATGTATGGAAAAGATCTTCCTTCCCACCATTGGTGCAATGAATGCCGAGGGCAGAACATTTAAGGGATGCCTTTACTTCGGACTTATGATCACACCGGGCGGCCCGAAGGTGATTGAATATAACTGCCGTTTCGGCGACCCCGAAACGCAGGTCGTTTTGCCCCTTTTGGAATCCGACCTTTTGACGATTATGCAGGCAACCACCAACGGCACCCTTGCCGATTGCGAAGTTAAGTTCAAAAACGAGCACGCCGCCTGCGTTGTAATGGCATCGAAAGGATACCCCCTCAGCTACGAAAAGGGATATGAGATCACGATACCCGAGGATATTTCGGGCAGCGTTTACGTTGCAGGCGCATCACTTAAAGACGGCAAACTGGTCAACAGCGGCGGACGAGTTTTGGGTGTGACCGCAACTGCGCCCAGCCTTAAAGAAGCAGTTGATCTGGCTTATTCAAAGGTTGAAAAGATCAGCTTTGAAAACGCATACTATCGCCGTGACATCGGCGCAAAATGCCTTTAATACACATTAGAGAGGTAAAACCATATGGTATATAGAGTTTATGTTGAGAAAAAGAGCGAGCTTGCAAACGAAGCGAAGGCTCTTTTGAATGACGCTAAAACCCTTTTGGGAATTACGAATCTTGAAAACGTAAGGGTCATCAACCGCTACGATGCGGAAAATATTTCCAGCGAGCTGTTTGACTACGCAAAAAAGACCGTTTTCAGTGAGCCCCAGCTGGATATCGTAACAGATGAGCTTTCGGCAAACGGAACGGTTTTTGCAGTTGAATATCTCCCCGGTCAGTTCGACCAGAGAGCCGACTCTGCGGCACAGTGCATCCAGATAATCTCCCAAGGCGAGCGTCCTTTAATCAGAACCGCAAAGGTATATGTTCTTGAAGGTGCTTTGTCCGAAAACGAGATCGCTGAGATCAAGAAATACGTCATCAACCCCGTTGAGGCAAGAGAAGCATCTCTTGAAAAGCCTGAAACACTCAACGTCAAGTATGACATCCCCACCACCGTCAAGACCCTTGATGGCTTTATTGACCTCGACAGAGCGGGACTTGAAGCGTTCGTCAAGGAATACGGCCTTGCAATGGATGCTGACGATATTTCATTCTGCCAGGAATATTTCAAGTCGGAGCACCGTGACCCCACCATCACCGAAATTCGAATGATTGATACGTATTGGTCTGACCACTGCCGTCATACAACCTTCTTGACAGTTATTGACGACGTTAAGTTTGAGGACGAGCTTTTGGCAAAGACCTATGACGAGTACATCAAGGTTAGAAATGAACTTGGCTCGAAAAAGCCCATTTGCCTTATGGATCTCGCAACCGTTGCAGTTAAACAGCTAAAGAAAAAGGGACTTTTAAACAAGCTTGACGAGTCAGATGAAATTAACGCCTGCACCGTTAAGATCGACGTTGAGGTTGACGGCGTGAGTGAACCCTGGCTCCTTTTGTTCAAGAACGAGACCCACAACCATCCCACTGAGATCGAGCCTTTCGGCGGTGCGGCAACCTGCATCGGCGGTGCTATCCGTGACCCCCTCTCGGGCAGAAGCTATGTTTACGGCGCTATGCGTGTAACGGGTGCGGCTGACCCCTTAAAGCCTGTCAGCGAAACGATCAAGGGCAAATTGCCCCAGAGAAAGATCGTTACGACTGCCGCAGCGGGATATTCCTCCTACGGTAACCAGATCGGTCTTGCAACGGGCATCGTTGATGAGATCTATCACGACGGCTATGCCGCAAAGAGAATGGAGATCGGCGCAGTAATTGCGGCGGCTCCCGCTGAAAACGTCAGACGTGAATGCCCCGAGGCAGGAGATATCGTCATCCTTTTGGGCGGCGCAACGGGCCGTGACGGTTGCGGCGGCGCAACGGGCTCCTCGAAGTCGCATACGCTTACGTCCCTTGAAACCTGCGGAGCAGAAGTTCAGAAGGGCAATGCTCCCGAAGAAAGAAAGCTTCAGCGTCTGTTCAGAAATGCTCAGGCAAGCCGTTTGATCAAGCGTTGCAACGACTTCGGCGCAGGCGGTGTATCGGTTGCTATCGGCGAATTGGCAGACGGCCTTAAAATTGATCTTAACGCAGTTCCCAAGAAGTATGACGGTCTTGACGGCACCGAGCTTGCTATCTCCGAATCGCAGGAGAGAATGGCTGTCGTTGTTGAAGCCAAGGACGTTGACAGATTCCTGGAGCTTGCAAATGAAGAAAACCTCAACGCTTGCCCCGTTGCCGTTGTAACTGAAGAGCCAAGACTCGTTATGATGTGGAACGGCAATAAGATCGTTGATATTTCCCGTGAGTTTTTAAATTCCAACGGCGCTGACAAGCACATCGTAATCGCCCCTGCAAAGCCCGCAGTTAAGGACGAAGTTATCAGCGGCGGATTTGTAGATAACTATAAGAGAATCGCAAATGACCTTAACATTTGCTCGAAGCGAGGACTTTCCGAGAGATTTGACTCCACTATCGGCGCAGGCACGGTTTTGATGCCCTTCGGCGGCAAAAATCAGCTCACCCCCATCCAGGCAATGGTTCAGAAAATTTCCGTTGAAAAGAAGCACACCGATTGCTGTTCGCTTATGTCTTGGGGATATAACCCCTTCATCGCCGAGCAGTCGCCTTATCACGGCGCATACTACGCCGTTGTTGAATCGGTCTGCAAGCTGATCGCAACAGGCGCAAAATTTGAAGATGTATATTTGACGTTCCAGGAATACTTCGAGCATCCCGGCAAGGACTCAAAGCGCTGGGGCAAGCCCTTGGCGGCACTTTTGGGCGCATTCAAGGCACAGCTCGAACTCGGCATCGGCTCGATCGGCGGCAAGGACTCTATGAGCGGCTCGTTTGAGGACCTCGACGTTCCTCCGACACTCGTTTCCTTTGCTGTTACCACAGAAAAAGTCAGCGATATCGTCACCAACGAATTCAAGAAGGCAGGCAACAAGGTCGTTCTTATGCGTCCCGAATATGACGAAAACGACCTGCCCGTAACCGAGTCTTTGCTTGCGCTCTTTGATAAGGTCACCGCTTTAATGAGAAGCGGCAAGGCAGTATCCTGCTATACTCCCGGTATGGGCGGTATCGGCGAAGCGGTAATGAAAATGTGCTTCGGTAACGGCCTTGGCTTCAAGTATGCTTCGGATGTTACCGTCAAGGATGTATTCTATTATAACTACGGCACGTTCCTCTTAGAAGTTACCGAGGACGTTGAGGGCGCTTGGGTGATCGGTAGCGTTACCGACGACGGCAAGCTCAGTTTGGGCGATGAGAGCATTTCGCTGGATGAAATTTTGGGCGTATATGAAGATAAGCTTGAGTCGGTATATTCTTGCAACATCAAGCAGGATTCTAAGGTTGAAAACTTTAATTATGAAGCTCGTGAGAGAAATGCCCCAGCAATCAAGGTGGCTAAGCCTAAGGTGCTCATTCCCGCATTCCCCGGCACCAACTGCGAATATGACTCCGCAAAGGCTGTCCGTGATGCAGGCGCAGAGCCTGAGATCATCGTTATCAACAATCTTTCCGCTGACGGAATTTCAAGAAGCGTTGATAAGTTTGCCCAGTCCTTAAAGAATGCACAGATGGTATTCATCCCCGGCGGATTCTCGGGCGGCGACGAGCCGGACGGCTCGGGCAAGTTTATTACAGCGTTCTTCCGCAACGCCGCAATCAAGGACGGAGTTCACGAGCTTTTGAATGAGCGTGACGGACTTATGTGCGGTATCTGCAACGGCTTCCAGGCGCTTATAAAGCTTGGTCTTGTGCCTTACGGCAAGATCATCGACACCGATGAAAACTGCCCGACCCTGACGTTTAACACTATCGCACGTCACCAGTCAAGAATCGTAAGAACGAGAATCGCTTCGAACAAGTCGCCTTGGTTGGCGCTCACAAACGTCGGCGATATCTATAACGTTCCGATCTCCCACGGCGAGGGAAGATTCCTTGCAAGCGAGGAGCTGATCCGTGAGCTTGCGGCAAACGGCCAGATCGCAACGCAGTACGTTGACCTAAACGGCGACGCAACCAGCGACATTCACTTCAACCCCAACGATTCGATGTATGCCATCGAGGGTATCACCTCTCCCGACGGCAGAGTATTCGGCAAGATGGGTCACTCAGAGCGAATCGGTGCAGGACTTTATAAGAACGTTCCCGGCGAATATGACATCAGGATGTTTGAATCGGCTGTTAAGTATTTCAAGTAAATATTTACTCGTAAGGGGAACCCCGAAAAAATTTAAAAGAGCTATCTCGGTTGAGGTAGCTCTTTTTTGTATGGGTTATAGGGCGGGGCGGAGGCCGGCGTACGCCGTTTCAGTTGAGCGACAGCGAAACTTGAAATCGGTGTGTGCCGGAGGGGACCCGCGGTTGCGCAGCTTGGGTTTTAAACCAAACCGTTTTCTTCTTCCCATCTGTTTTCGCCCATTGTTACACGGGCGTAGTCGTATCCTCTGTCGCCCTGCATGGGTGCAGACTTGATCTCGAAATAAACGACTCCGTTGCGCTTGACGTCAAATTCAAGCTTCAAAACTCCCTCGCAGGTAAGCTTTTGTGTCTCGGTAAGCGGTCTTGCACAGTCACGGATAAGCTCGATCTCGTCGTCGGAGGGCATTTTCGGCTCACCTAAATCGTGCCAAGCCTTTAAAGGATTGCAAACATCCTCATCCACCGTCTTGGTCAGGAGCATATATTCCCCCGCCTCGGTGTCAATATCAAAATCAAGATGCAACAGGTCGGTTTTTGAATCTCTTGTCACGTTCCAGAGAACGCCTTTAAGCGTGCCGTTCTTTTCACGGGTGATAACAGCGTTTTCGCCTCTGTAAATACACTCGCCCTTTAAGTTTCCGAAGAACTTGAAGGTATAGAACGTGGGCTTGGGAATACATCTGTCGGCAACCATACCGAAGCCGCCGTGGAATAAAGAATAAGGCACGCCGTTTTCCTCAAATACGTCTCCGAAGGTCCAATATGAATAGCCGTCGGCATAGTCACCGATCTCCGAAAGAGTGCGTGCAAGCTCGGCAGCGTTTTCGTTGGTATCGTGCATCGGGCAGTTGGGGATGTATGAGGTGTTAAACTCGGTGATATAGAAGGGCAAGTCCTTGAACTCGTCATATTCGTCAATCATTGCACGGACGTTTTTAAGGGTGTCAAGCGCTTCCCGTGTGCCCATAAGAGAAGCGTAGCCATAATGTCCCTGAGGCTTGGGGAAATGCGTGGTATAGTGGTGACGGGTGATAAAATCAAGCGGAGGGTTTGTTTCACGGCAGAAATTCAAAAATCCTCTCATCCACTTTTCGTCTGCGCCGCCGCAAATTGCAGGGCCGCCCACCTTAAAACGCTCATCAACCGCCTTGACGGCGTTTGCGCTCACGGTATAAAGCTTGAAATATTCCTCCATATCCGCTTTATACCAGAAGCCGGCAAGGTTCGGCTCGTTCCAGACCTCGATCGGCCAGGAGAGCACCTCTTCCTCGCCATAGCGTTCTTTGAGGTGGTCAAGGGTGGCTTTAATAAGCTCGCACCAAGCTTCATAGCTCTTGGGCGGAGTGGTGTTTCCCTTCCAATAGAAGATATAATTCTCACCCGATGCCATCTTATATGGCATAAAGCCGAGCTCCAGAAACGGTCTGATGTTAAGGCTCAGGTATGAATCTACCACACGGTCAAGATACGTAAAATTATATTCAACGGTGGTGTTTCCGTCACGGTCGGTGTGCTCCTGATATATTGCCATATCGTCGCAGAAAAGACCGTGTCCGCGGATATGCTTAAAGCCTATCTCCTTTTGCACCAGCGCCAACTGATCGTAATATTCCTTATGAAGCGCAAGACCCATTCTGCCTGTGCCGACACAGAACAAAACGTTATTTTCGAAATGCGCTCTGTCGCTGTTCTGAATTTTAATAGCCATATTGAATTCTCCTTGAAAGAATCATCTGAGTGTCACTTTGATAACTACGGGCATATCCGTCTTGATGCCGCAGGTCTTGACGTGAAGACCCTCTGTGTCACGGTGCCATTCGGGCTTTCCGTCATATCCCAATACCTCAACGTCCTTAATGATTCCGTGGAACTTCGGCAGATGCGAAGCGTCGTGCTCGCCCAGAGCCTTGATCAGAACGTTTTCGTTTTCGGGATAGTTAAGGCAGATGGTGTAAAGATTTTCGCCGCCCACGGTGAAGCGGAAGTCCTCGCTGGTGAAGTGAGTTTCTTCGCCGTCGGTGAACTGGCCTTCCTTGGTGAGAGTGGGGCCTTCCTCGGCAATTCGCCAGGTCGTCGTATCATAGATCGCTTCGCCGTTGACCTTGAGCCACTTGCCCATTTCCAAAAGGACTGCAGTTTCCTCGTCGGTGATGGTTCCGTCCGGCTTAGGGCCTACGTTTAAGAGCATACAGCCGTTTTTGGAAACGATGTCGCAAAGGTCGCATATCAGCTCACGGGCAGATTTAAAGTTGTTCCACTGCGTATATCCCCACGACCAGCGTCCGATAGCGGTATCAGTCTGCCACGGGAAAGCCTTGGCGGATGCAAACTTGCCTCGCTCGATATCTACGAGTGCAGTTCCGAACATATAAGCGTCGTGCTTATATGCGATAGCAACCTCCTCGCCCCATTCGTGCGCACGGTTGTAATAATAAGCGGCGATCTTTTTGAGGTATTCTCTTGCACAGGAGTGGTGGATCCACCAGTCGAAATAAAGCTCCTTGATCTTATATCTGTCGATCAGCTCGCATACTCGAATGAACCAGTCGTCCAAAAATTCCTTGGTGGGCACAGGCTCACTGAAGATATCCTGATGTCCTCTTTCGGGCATTGCAGGCCAATAGAAATCGCCGAACTTCTCGTTTTCGGTTATGTCGCTTTCAAATTCTCTGCCGTGACCCATAAAGAACCAATGCTCGATTCGGTGGCTGGAGGCGCCGAGGGTGATACCTGCTTTGTCAGCGGCGGTTCTGAGCTCGCCCAAAACGTCACGGCAGGGGCCCATTTCAGCGGCATTCCACTTTGAAAGCTCGCTCTTATACATCTGGAAGCCGTCGTGATGCTCCGCAACGGGGATTATATACTTGGCGCCTGCGTTTTTAAAGAGTTCAAGCCATTTATCGGCATCGAAATTCTCAGCCTTAAACATAGGGATGAAATCTTTATATCCGAACTCGGTGTGCTTGCCGTAAGTATTAACGTGGTGCTCAAATTCCTTTGAACCCTGAATGTACATATTTCGTGAATACCATTCACTTGAAAAAGCAGGAACGCTGTAGATTCCCCAATGAATGAAAATTCCGAATTTGCCCGACGTGAACCATTCGGGAGTTTTATGCTTTGAAAGTGAATTCCAGTCTGCGCTGTAAGGGCCTTTTTCAATGACTTTTTCGATGCGGTCAAGATATTCCTGCTGATTATACATATATAAAGTCCTCCTTTATAGTGCTTATGATTTTAGTTTATTTATGAAACTGCTATATGTCAATGATAAAACGTGATTTTTTGTTGATTTTTTCTGACTTTGGCAGTATAATTGACGTAAACCTACCCGCAGGAGGCGAAAATATGAAATTCAGAAAGATCCTGACTTTGACGGTTTCGGCAGTGCTTTTATGTGCGTGCGTCGGATGCGGAGCGAACACCGCATCAAACGAGGTGTCTCCCGACGAGTTAGAACAGCCGGACGTTATCATTGATGCCGCCGAAAAAGTTACCGCAACAACGAAGGAGACCACCGAAATGACAACGGAAAAGACCGCCGCAGAGGCTACGTACAGAAAATACAGCGCAACGGATAAATTCGTCAAGCTCATCGGCAGAACGTATTCGGATGATGAAAACGTTTTGTGGATCCCTCATTCTGCGGGCGGAATTGAGTTTTTGGCTAATGGCTCCGACCTTCGCATTACTCTTGCAGGCGACAACAGTGCCTCGGAGTTCAGCACAAGTGCCGTAAGATATGCGATATATATCAACGGCGAGCGTGTTGCCGACGAGCTGATGACAAGATCAGAGCTGACGCTCGGCATAAATCTCCCCGAAGGCGAAAACACCGTTAAGTTCGTGAAATTGTCCGAATCGGCAAACGGGATCATCGGCATTAAGCAGATAAGTATTCTTTCGGCGGAAGATATTATGCCCACGGCGGAAAGTACCCTTAAAATCGAATTTATCGGCGACTCTATCACCTGCGGATACGGCGTTGACGACGAGGATCGCAATCACAGCTTCTCCACCTCTACGGAAGACGCAACGAAGGCGTATGCTTATAAGACCGCACAGATACTCGGCGCAGATTACAGCCTTGTGAGCTATAGCGGACACGGAATAATCTCGGCGTATACGGGCGACGGAAATATCAACGAGTCGGGACTGGTGCCGAAGATATATACACAGGTCGGCAAAACTTGGGACACATCCTTTAAAGTTAACATAAATCAGCTTGATTGGGACTTTGACAGGTTCCGTCCGGATATCGTCGTTATCAATCTCGGAACAAACGACAATTCATACGTCAAGGGCGATGCCGAAAAGGCAAAGGTGTTTGCTCAAGCCTACGCCGAATTTATTGAGCTTGTGCGTAAAAATAACCCCGATGCACATATCGTCTGCACTTTGGGCGCTATGGGCGCTGATCTTTACGGCGCTGTTGAGGATGCCGCCGCTGAATATACCGCAAAAACCGGCGATACGAACGTAAGCTGTTTCAAGCTCGGCTCTATCAAGAGCAGTGAGGGCTACGCCGCAGACTGGCACCCCACAGAAGCGACCCAGACAAGATGCGCCGATGAGCTCGTGTCGCATCTTATTGCCGTAAGCGAAGAAGCAAAGGCGCTTTATGAGGCGAATAATTGATAATATGACAAAAAAGAACGTCCGTGCCAAATTGACACGGACGTTTTTGTTTTTCAAACCTTTGTTATGATATGACCGCGCCACCCGCCGCCCGCCAAGCCTTCGGCTCGGCACCTCGTCGGACGGCGCTCCGTCTGCTCTTACCCGTCCAGATCGCTCAGCTCAAGCTGATTCTTTTTGCCGTTGGTTTTAACAGATAACGCTTTGGTATAACAGCTTATGTCACTTATCACGTGGTTTCCGCCGTTTTCGCCGTCAAGAGTCCAGGAAAGACCCTCGGCGCACTTGATGCTCAGTCGGTCAGCCTTGAAATAGTCGATATATTTGCTGTCGAGCTCCCGCTTGACAACGCTGGTCAAAATGCTGTTAAGCTCAATTATATCCTGCGGACGCTTGATCAAAATGACCTCAAACAAGCCGTCGTCAAGGGAGATGTCCTTGCCCAAAAAGTTTTTCATTCCCGCAACGTGCAGGGTGTTGCTGACAAGGCCGATAAGATACTCGCCCTTGCCTGAACGCTCGTCGCTTTCAAATTCGATATTGAAAGACTTTATCTGGCCGAGCGCAACGATCCCCTCCAAAACGTACGCCAAAAATCCGAGAGCGTTTTTAGCTTCCTGCGAGGTGCTGTACGACACCTCGGTCAGAGTTCCGAATGCGGCAACATAGGTGAAATACCGATCGTTGAGCTTGCCGACGTCATAGGCAAAAGGCTTGCCCTCAATCGCGACCTTTGCCGCCTCCGTCACCTGGCGGGGAATTCCCACCGAGTGGGAAAAATCGTTTGTCGAACCGCAGGGAATATAGCCGTAAGGCTTGTCGCAGCCGGCATTCAACATTCCGTTGATGGCTTCGTTAAGGGTGCCGTCACCGCCTGCGAATACACAAAGGTCATAGCTGTTGCAAAGGCGTTCAACCGTTGCAATGCAGTCCCCCTTCGACTGCGTGGGGTGCGCCGTAACGTCGTATCCGCTTTTGGTGAAATGATCTATTATATTGGCAAGATTTCTTGCGATGAGCTGTTTGCCCGAATGGGGATTGAATACGAATAATAGTTTTTTGTTCATAGAATGCTCTCCGAAAATCAGAACCGTTATTTCCTGTAATACGAATAGTGGGCAACGACGTATCTTTTCTCACCGGTATATGCGTCATAGCCGGATATCTCGGCGCCGTTGCCGCTTAAAAGCTCCGCAACGGTTGCGCCCTCAAGCTTACAGCGAAAGACCTCTTTCGCCTCGCACATAACGACGACTGCATCCTCTAAAATGACGATGCCGCCCGATTTGCCCAAGACCTTCTCCTGCCCGTCGATCCGCTCAACGGCATACTGCAAAGGCTTGCCGTCAAAGCGCTCAAGCTCTTTATACGTGGGTGTTGTCTGCTTTTTCTTTTTTGAAAAAAGTCCCATATCACGTCACCTCAGACAAGTTCAATAAGCGTTTTAATTTCTTTTGCAAGCTTTGCAACCGGCAGTCCGACTACATTATAATAATCTCCGTCAATTTTTTTGACGAAAAGCGCCGCAGAGTCCTGAATTCCGTATGCGCCCGCTTTATCGAGCGGTGAGCCGCCTGCAACGTATGGATCTATCTCGCTTGCGGTCAGGTCATAAAACGTGACGTCGGTCTTTTCCGAGAAGGTCATCGTCCTGCCCTTATAGCAAAGGCAGACTCCGCTGATGACCGTGTGAGTCCTGCCCGAAAGGCGCATAAGCATTGCTTTTGCATCGGCCTCGTCTTTAGGCTTGCCCATTATCACTCCGCCGAGGGTGACGACGGTATCGCATCCGATAACGAGGCTGTCGAAACGGTCACGGGCAATATCAAGAGCCTTCTGCGCCGCCAGAAATGCGGGGATGTCCTCAATATCAAGTCCCTCGGGCAAAACTTCCTCTTTAAGCGAGGGGATGATTTCAAATTCCGGCTTGATATACTCCATCAGTTCCCGTCTGCGGGGGGATTTTGAAGCGAGAATAACGTTTATATTTTCAAGCATAACGCAAAGTCCTTTCAATGGGATCAAGTTAATTTTAACACATATTCAAGACAAAATCAACTTGACGAACGGGAATCTATGAATTATAATTTTTATGGTTTGTTTTATTTAATGCTGAAAGGAAAAACTATGTCGGAATTTTTGCGTTTGATCTTGCACACTTTAGAGCATACGTTTCTCGATTCTGTTAAGATGCTCCCCTTTTTGTTCGGCGTTTATCTTCTTATCGAATTTTTGGAGCATAAAGCAGAAAATAAAATTGAAGAGCTTTTGAGACGCTTGGGTCCCTTCGGGCCTGTGGGCGGTGCGGCATTGGGATGTCTCCCGCAGTGCGGTTTCTCAGTTGCGGCATCTAATCTGTATTCGGGCAGGCTTATAAGCCTGGGCACGCTTATGGCTGTGTTCATTGCCACGAGCGACGAGGCGATCCCCATTCTTTTGGCAAACCCCGGAAGCGGAAAGGATATTCTGAAGCTGTTGGTGGCAAAAATGGTCATTGCCGTCGTTGCGGGATTATTCATTGACGCTGTTTTGAAATTTTTCCGCAAGCGTGCAAACGAGGAGGCGCAGCCTTATCACGATCTATGCGAAAGCTGCGGATGCGAGAACCATTCGATTCTCTATTCGGCATTCAAGCACACCCTGCAGATATTCATTTTCCTGTTTGCTGTGTCCTTTGTGTTCGGACTTGTGATCGAGCTGGTGGGCGAGGAAACGCTGAACAGAGTTCTTATGAGCGGAAGCTTGTTCCAGCCTTTCTTGGCGGCACTCATCGGACTTATCCCCAACTGCGCTCCGTCGGTCATTCTGACAGAGCTTTATGTAAGCGGTTCCGTGTCGTTCGGCTCTGTCGTTGCAGGGCTTTCAACGGGTGCGGGAATGGGGCTCGTGGTGCTTTTCAAGACCAACAGAAACCTGAAACAAAATCTTGCGATCACGGGCGTTTTGTATATCATCGGAGCTCTTTCGGGGCTTATAATAAATCTGGTGTTTTAAGTGTAAAAGGCAGGCACATAGGCCTGCCTTTTTAAATGCGGAAATTTGTTTCCGCTATTCATGTCGCTTCAGCGACAATTCATGATGTTTAATCAATTCATGTGCGAAGCACAATTCATTTATCTAATTACTTGTAGGGGCGGACCTGCGTGTCCGCCCGAAACCCTCTCCATCACGCTACGCTACGCTCGACGGAGCGAGGCGTGGCAGACACAACGGCGCGCCAAAGGTGCGACGGTTTGTGGCCTGCCGTGCCGAGCGGTGGCGGGCGACCACATAGGGTCGCCCCCTTGTGAGTCAATTACTTATACGGCTCGATATAGGAGATCGGGTCGATCCACCGGTCTGCAAGCTTGAGGGCGAAGTGCAAGTGAGGCTCCATATCCGATTCGATCTCCGTTTCGCCGACGTAGCCGATGACCTGCCCTGCATCCACCTTATCGCCGACTGCCACAACTGCATCGGCGGTAAGTCCGCAATAGTATGCGGTGATGGCGTCGCCGTGGTCGATCGCAACGCAGTTGCCCCAAAGCTGGTCGTTATATACGTCCGTAACCGTTCCGCCGGTCATTGATTTGACGGGATCACCCAGGTCAGCCTTGAAGTCAACGCCGTCGTGGGTGCGCCAGACGCCCGTGGACGATTTGACCAATTCACCAAATGAAAACTCACCGATGACCTCAGCTCCCGATACGGGCATATATACCGCCTTCTCATAAAAGACTGCCTCAAGCTCTTGAGTGATGTCCTGAGTGACCTGTGCGTTTGCCTGAGCCTGCTGTTTTTCAATGTCTTTCAGAATGGTGTCGACCTCCGAATAGTCTATCTCATCAACAGAAGGCGCAGGTTCTTCATTAACGAGGCTGTCCGTCAGAGAGTTCATTGCGTTTTTATAGCCTGCAACGGTGGCAGCCGAAATTGCCACAACCCCGATGCAAAGAGTAACGTAGAGCCACTTGCCGGGGTGGCCGTTTTTTGAAAATTTAGCTTTTTTCATATTCCATAACTCGCTTTCTCCGGCAGATTAAGTATTTTGATGACTGTGCCGGCTCAACCTAAGTATTAGCAGGTTTTGGCGGAATATTCAAAAGTAGCATAAAAAAGACGCGCCGCAAAAACAGCACGTCTTAATTCTTATTGATTGCCGATAAACTCCAGCACACGCTCTGCTAACTGCGTGGCCGAAACGCCGTCGGTATCAATGTGATAGCCCCCGCTTACAGCCCGCGAACCTTCACTTGCCATATTGATATTTTGCATACACCAGCAGTCCTCGTCCTCGCCTCTTGAAAGTATCCTGTCGTGAACTGTGCCGTATGATGCTTCCAAAATCACCAGACGGGTGTCAATGCCGTCGTCAATAAGTCGTTTGATGATGTTATCATATGACGACTGACGCACCATCGTCATGGGAACAAGTATATTCTTTGCAAACCTGCCGTGAATGTCCTTTAACAGCGAATAACAAAAATCGCACCATAAAGGATAATCCTCAAAAATTACGCCATATGGCCAATCGGGATAGTTTTCTCTGACTGCGTTGCCGACCTCTTCGGCATCAAAAATAGTAGTGCTTTCAATTTTATCTTTCAAAGCTTCGGCAAGAGTCGATTTGCCTACGCCGTAAGCTCCGCTTATCCAAATGATCATAAAACAAACCTCCTTTGGGAAAGATCATAATATGATTATATCATAAACAAAGTCGCCTCGCAATATTGACAATCTTAAAAAACAGGTGTATATTATTCGTTGGCGAAACCAAACGGGGTGTTCCTTGCCTAACCATCCCGAAAATAAAACAAGGAGTAATTTAATATGAAAAAATTATCGACCAAACGGCTGGCAAAGCTGGCTGCAGTTGCCGCAATATACGTGGCGCTGACCTTATCACTTAGCTTTATGGCATACGGCAACATTCAGTTTCGAATTGCCGAGGCGCTGATACTTCTGTGCTTCTACAAAAAGGACTACGGGATCAGTCTGACGCTCGGTTGCCTGATCGTAAACCTGTTCAGTCCTATGGGTCTTGTTGACGTGGTATTCGGAACGACAGCCACCGTTCTGGCGGTGCTTTTGATCTACATCAGCCCGAACGTCTACGTCGCATCGCTTATGCCGGTCATAACAAATGCGCTTATCGTCGGTGCAGAGCTTTGGTGGGCGTTTGATATGCCCTTTGCAATTTCTGCGCTTGAAGTTGCCGCAGGCGAATTTGTCTGCGTGAGCATTTTGGG
>CAYWXA010000021.1:0-2706 GCA_964462175.1 uncultured Oscillospiraceae bacterium | reverse complement strand
CGTGCCGAAATTTGAGGCTGAGCGGCAGCGAAACTTGAATTTCGGCGTGACGGAGGGGACCCGCACGTGCGTCGCCTCACACCGATGATTTCATTCATATATCACCCTATTCCCCTCGATTTTCCTTTATGAACGTGTACAATGGATGAAAAGGAGGCGAATACCATGACGGAAAACAAAAAGCAAATACCACCGTCCGTTGAATCAAAGCTCAGACATAACATACTGTATATGCCGAAAGAGATCAGACAAGCCAGCGGGATCGTAATATACGGCAGGCGAATCAAAAGCCTTGTCTTTTCGACCGATCTTGCGATCATCAAAAACTGCGATGCCGATGCGGTATTCGCCGTGTATCCCTTCACGCCGCAACAGGCGATCAGCGACGCCATAATCAAGGCGTCATACATTCCCGTGTTCTGCGGTGTCGGAGGAGGAACGACTCAGGGGATCAGAACGATCAATCTGGCAAAAGACGCCGAAAGTCAAGGCGCTATCGGCGTCGTTCTCAACTCCCCCGTTACAAACCTAAATCTTCTTGCCGTTTCAACTGCGGTGGATATTCCCGTGGTCATAACCGTAACCGATGAAAACACGGACATAAAAGAGAGACTGTCTTCCGGTGCGGCAATACTTAACGTTGCGGCGGCGGCAAAAACACCCGAGATAGTCAAAAAGATAAGAAACGAATATCCCGACCTGCCCATAATCGCCAGCGGCGGAAACACTCCCGAAAAAATAAACGCAACTATTGAGGCGGGCGCAAATGCGATCACTTATACTCCGCCGTCAACGCAGGAGCTTTTTAAGCTGATGATGGCAAAATACCGTGAAATTTAAGCGGTGATAAATACAAAAAAATCACCCGAAGTGCAATATTTGGACACTTCAGGTTGTATTAGTTAATGAAAGAGCTCGTAAGGTCAGCTTTACGTTCACCGCTCTTGATCATGTTTTCGGGACTTCCCCGTCGTTTTCGGCGGGGAAGATCTTTTTTTATCCGAATAAACTTGCAAAGCCGTATGACACGGCAGTCATTATAAAGCCTGCGATAATAACGCCGCCGAGTATTGACAGAAACGCCTGCTTGCGATCCATTCGCATGACCGAAGCCGCCAAAGCGCCCGTCCACGCTCCGGTTCCGGGCAGAGGAATTGCAACGAAGATCAAAAGACCGAATATCTTATATTTTTCGATCTTCTCCTTTTTCGAGAGCGCCTTTGCTTCAAGCTTGAGCGCAACTTTCTTCAAAAAGCCGTCTCTTGATTTCATCCATTCAAAGACCGTGTCCAGAAGAAGCAGAATAAACGGAACGGGCAACATATTTCCCAGAAGCGCCGTGACGTACGCCACCCACGGATTAAGCCCGAAGCCAACGCCATAGGGTATTCCGCCCCTGAGCTCGACAACGGGAAGCATCGATATTAAAAAAGTTGCGGCAAGCTTGCCGATATACGTCTGAGTTAACCACTTTATCATTTGCAGTTTCCTTTCAAAAGAGCTATTGATATAATACTATGTTTTTGCCTTGCGGTCAAGAATATTCCGTGGTATTATGATTATAGAATTATTTCTTTTGGGAGGGATATTTATGAGAAACGTGCTTGAAAGCATTCTCAAAACCAAGTGGGCAGGTATATACACCAACATCGATGAGACCGACAAGTTTAATTACGGTATGGTCATTGCTGTCGGACTTGACGACTTCGCAATTTATGAGATATCTCCCGACGGGAAATATGACGGTGTGGTTGCAAAGAAGATATCCTCCGTCATCAAGATCGAAACAGACAGCGAATATATCCGTGAAATGCTCGAAAAAACGCCCGACAGCGAGCTTAGGCTGTTTGATATGCCGTCCGATGCAGAAAACGTCAGACTTTGCCTCCTTGAATCGGCAATGAAAACGCAGAAAATCGTTTCCATCGAGCTTGCCGACTGCGGATATTTCAACGCCGTTGGCTTTGTCAAGAACATCACGGAAACGACGGTGCAGATTTTGCAGGTGACAAACGATGGCGACGAGGACGGCTTTGCGTATGTGCCCATTGACATCATCACCGAGGTGAGCTATTTCACGGAGGACGAGCAGAAGATTCAAAAATGCTGGCAGATAAGAGTGAACAAGCAGTAAGGAGTGGATGAAAATGTCTGACGTTAAAAGAAACATCGAACTGGAAAAATGGGTGCCCTTGGGAAAATACCGCCACAAAAAGGGCGGCGAATATGAGGTCATCGGCTATGCCAAGCACTCGGAGACTCTGGAGGATATGATAATATACCGTGCGCTTTACGGCGAGGGCTTAACCTGGGTGCGACCCGCAAGTATGTTCCTTGACGAAGGCAGGTTTACATATCTGGGCGAAGAGGCGGTCGAATCACGCTGCGGACTTCACTGCACCACCTGCGAGTGGCGTGAGCCTTGCAATTGCGGCGGTTGCATTGAAACGATGGGCAAGCCTTTCCACGGCGAATGCCCCGTTGCGGTATGCGCGCAAAACAAAGGGCTTGAGCACTGCGGACAGTGCGGGGATATCCCCTGCGAGTTGCTGATGCAATATTCCTGCGACCCCGAGCACGGCGACACCCCGAAGGGCGCACGGATTGCACAGTGCAAACGCTGGGCGAAGAAAATATAGTAGGGGCGCACCTGTGTGTGCGCCAAAAACACAAAATTATGAAAACGGTTCCACCTCATCCGTCGGC
>CAYWXA010000020.1:0-20965 GCA_964462175.1 uncultured Oscillospiraceae bacterium | reverse complement strand
TAGTGTCCGAGCGGTGGCGCGGTCAAGTTGCGGCAAAAAATCACCCCACCCGACGGTTTCGCCGAGTGGGGTTTTCGATTATTCTATTTCCTGCACCAAGTCATCAAAAATCTCGCAGTCGAAGAATTCTCTTAGACTTATATCCAAACCGTCGCACAGCTTTTTGATTGAAACAACGCCGGGATTTTGGCTCTTTTCGTTCAGCATACTGTAAACAGTTGACGGAGATACGCCCGAAATGTTTGCCAAGGCATTGACGGCAATCCCACGTTCATCGCAAAGCTGAAGTATTCTCTTTGCAACTGCTTCTTTCGTGTTCATTCGGCATAGCTCCTTTTAATGACGTAATTGATGTAACACCCCACCCGACGGTTTCGCCGAGTGGGGGTTTTGTTTTGATTATTCAGCCTTGGGTTCTTCGTGAGAAGCCATTGCCTTATCAATGTAGGAATCGCCCTTGACGACTTCAACATTGTTATAGATCTGCATACCTGTACCTGCAGGGAGGAGCTTACCGATGATAACATTCTCCTTAAGGCCGAGCAAGTGGTCGGTCTTGCCCTTGATTGCCGCGTCGGTGAGTGCTCTGGTGGTTTCCTGGAAGGATGCAGCAGAGAGGAACGACTCGGAGCTGGAGGATGCCTTGGTAATACCCTGGATGACGGGAGAGGTTACGATGAGCTTGGCGTTTTCATCGCCTGCGTCGATCTCTTCCTGAATCTGCTCGTTGATCTGAGCAATTTCGTTTCTGTCAACCAATGCGCCGGGAAGGAGGTAGCTTGAACCGCTGTCCTCGATCTTGACCTTGCGGAGCATCTGGCGGGTGATAACTTCAATATGCTTATCGTTTACATCAACACCCTGGAGACGGTAAACCTTCTGAACTTCGGTGATGATGTAGTTTCTTACAGCCTCGGGGCCGAGGATCGCAAGGATATCGGCAGGGTTCTTGGAGCCTGCGGTGAGTTCGTCGCCTGCAATGACTTCGTCGCCGTCCTTAACCTTGATTCTGTAATCCCACGGAACGCTGTACTGCTCAACTTCACCGGTCTCGGTGTTGGTAACAACGATCACGCGGCTCTTCTTGATCTCTTCGATCTTGACAACACCGCTGATTCTGGTGAGAATTGCGGCGCCCTTGGGCTTTCTCGATTCGAAGAGTTCTTCAACACGGGGGAGACCCTGTGTGATATCTTCTGCGGAAGCAACACCACCGGTATGGAAGGTTCTCATCGTAAGCTGAGTACCGGGTTCACCGATAGACTGAGCAGCAACGATACCGACAGCTTCACCGACGGATACAACGGTTGAATGTGCAAGATCCATACCGTAGCACTTAGCGCAGACGCCTCTCTTGGTCTTACAGCCAAGAACGGAGCGGATAGCGATTCTATCCTTGCCCTGAGCTTCGAGGGTCTCAATGACCTTCTTTGCGTCAGCGGCAGTCATAAGCTTGTTGTTGGAAACAACAACTTCGCCGTTGTCATTCAAAAGATCCTCAACCAAGAATCTGCCGACGAGTCTTTCAGAGAAGGGCTCGATCATTTCGTTGCCGTTCTTGATCTCGAATACGTCGATACCTTCGTGAGTTCCGCAGTCGTCCTCGGTGATGATAACTTCCTGTGCAACGTCAACAAGACGGCGGGTAAGATATCCCGAGTCAGCGGTACGCAAAGCGGTATCGGTAAGACCCTTACGGGCACCACGGGAAGAAATGAAGTATTCCAAAACTGTCAAGCCTTCACGGTAGTTAGCACGAATGGGCATTTCGATGGTGGCACCGGAGGTGTTGGCGATAAGTCCGCGCATACCTGCAAGCTGACGGATCTGAGCGATAGATCCACGGGCACCGGAGTCAGACATCATATAGATGGGGTTATATTTATCGAGGTTTTCCTGCAAAGCAACGGTAACGTCGTCGGTTGCCTTAGACCAGATCTCGATGAACTTCTTGGACTTTTCTCCTCTGGAGATAAGACCTCTCTTATACTGAGCGTCGATCTTGTCGATCTTCTTGTCAGCATCAGCCAAGATCTCCTTCTTCTTCGGAGGAACTTCAGCATCACATACCGCAACGGTGATTGCAGCACGGGTAGAATACTTGAAGCCCAGAGCCTTAACGGCATCCAATACTTCGGAAGTCTTGGTGGTGCCGTGCTTGGCAATACATCTTTCGATGATGTTGCCGAGCTGCTTCTTCTTAACAAGGAAGCCGATCTCAAGGTCGAACTGCTTGTCGGGATCGGTTCTGTCTACAAAGCCGAGATCCTGAGGAATGTTTTCGTTGAAGATAAGGCGTCCGACGGTTGCGTCAATGATCTTGGAAACGGTCTTGTCGCCGACAGTCTTGGACATTCTCACCTTGATCTTAGCCTGCAAGGTTACAAGACCTGCCTGATAAGCCATCATAGCTTCGTTAACGTCGCGGAAGATCTTGCCTTCGCCCTTTTCGCCGTCCTTTTCAAGGGTCAGATAGTATGAACCCAAGACCATGTCCTGCGTAGGTACAGCAACGGGCTTACCGTCAGCAGGCTTGAGGAGGTTGTTAGCTGCAAGCATCAGATATCTTGCTTCTGCCTGAGCTTCAACGCTCAAAGGAACGTGAACAGACATCTGGTCGCCGTCGAAGTCGGCGTTATAAGCGGTACATACCAAGGGGTGGAGCTTGAGCGCTCTGCCTTCAACGAGGACAGGCTCGAATGCCTGGATACCGAGTCTATGAAGTGTAGGAGCACGGTTGAGCAAAACAGGGTGACCCTGAATTACGTTTTCAAGAGCATCCCAAACTTCGTCACGTCCGCGGTCAACCATCTTTCTTGCGCTCTTGATGTTGATCTGGGGGTTGGTATCGACAAGGCGCTTCATTACGAACGGCTTGAAGAGCTCAAGTGCCATTTCCTTGGGGAGACCGCACTGATACATCTTGAGCTCGGGGCCTACGACGATTACCGAACGGCCGGAATAGTCAACACGCTTACCCAAAAGGTTCTGACGGAAACGACCCTGCTTACCCTTGAGCATATCGGTGAGCGACTTGAATGCACGGTTGTTGGGGCCGGTTACAGGTCTGCCGTGACGTCCGTTGTCGATGAGGGCGTCAACTGCTTCCTGGAGCATTCTCTTTTCGTTTCTTACGATGATGTCGGGAGCTTCAAGCTCGAGCATTCTCTTCAAGCGGTTGTTTCTGTTGATAACTCTTCTGTAAAGATCGTTAAGGTCAGAAGTTGCATATCTGCCGCCGTCCAACGGAACCATAGGACGAAGATCCGGAGGAATTACGGGGACAACGTCCAATACCATCCACTCGGGACGGTTGCCCGAGTTGCGGAATGCTTCAACGATCTCAAGTCTTTTCAAAAGCTTGATTCTCTTCTGACCGGTAGGCAAGTCCTTGAGCTCTGCCTTGAGCTCGTTTGCAAGAGCCTCAACGTCGATCTCTTCAAGCAAGACCTTGATCGCTTCGGCACCCATACCTGCCTTGAAGCCGTCTTCATATCTTTCGCGGGCATCCTGATATTCCTTTTCGGTCAGGATCTGCTTCTTGACAAGGCCGGTCTCACCGGGATCGATTACGATATATTTTGTGAAGTATAAAACTTCTTCAAGGCGCTTCTGGGAAACATCAAGCATCTGTCCGATTCTTGAAGGAGTTCCCTTGAAGTACCAGATGTGGGATACGGGAGCGGCGAGCTCGATATGGCCCATACGCTCACGTCTTACCTTAGCTCTGGTTACTTCAACGCCGCAGCGCTCGCACACCTTGCCCTTGAAGCGGATCTTCTTATACTTGCCGCAGTGGCACTCCCAGTCCTTGGTAGGGCCAAAGATCCTTTCGCAGTATAAGCCGTCACGCTCAGGCTTCTGTGTACGGTAGTTTATTGTTTCGGGCTTCTCAACGGCACCGTGGGACCAGCTTCTGATCTGTTCGGGTGACGCAAGACCGATTTTAATTGAATCACATACGTTAAATTCCAAAGTACAAACCCTCTTTCCGTTATTTAATCATTCTTAAACAAGATCATCGGGTTCGGAATCTCCGTCAACGATGGAGAAGCCTTCCAGACCTTCTTCCAGATCGAAATCGTCAACCTCTGCGAATTCATCGACAGAAGAATCGACGGTATAGTCGTCCTCAATGCCTGTGGACTCGGTCATACCGTAATCGGAAGCGGGTGCGGGGATGATATCGTTATCTTCATCAAAGGTCTGAGTGAGGTCGATCTCCTCGCCCTGATCGTCAAGAACCTTGACGTCGAGAGAGAGCGACTGAAGCTCCTTAACAAGAACCTTGAAGGATTCGGGGATGCCTGCCTTGGGAACGTTCTGTCCCTTGACGATTGCTTCATAGGTCTTGACACGGCCCGTGGTATCGTCAGACTTGACGGTGAGGATCTCCTGAAGGGTGTATGCTGCACCGTAAGCTTCGAGTGCCCAAACTTCCATTTCACCGAATCTCTGGCCGCCGAACTGAGCCTTACCGCCCAGAGGCTGCTGAGTTACGAGAGCGTAAGGTCCGACAGAACGTGCGTGGATCTTATCGTCAACGAGGTGGTGGAGCTTGAGGTAGTACATAATACCTACGGTAACTCTGTTATCGAAGGGCTCACCGGTACGTCCGTCATAAAGAACGGTCTTGCCGTCCTCAGGCATACCTGCAAGCTTGAAGCATTCACGGATATCTTCTTCGTGAGCGCCGTCGAATACAGGGGTCATGATCTTCCAGCCAAGCTTTCTTGCAGCCATACCGAGGTGGACTTCAAGTACCTGACCGATGTTCATTCGGCTTGGTACGCCCAAGGGGTTGAGTACGATATCCAAAGGAGTACCGTCCTCGAGGAAGGGCATATCCTCCTGCGAGAGAATTCTGGAAACTACACCCTTGTTACCGTGACGGCCTGCCATCTTGTCGCCGACAGAGATCTTTCTCTTCTGGGCGATGTAGCAACGTACGAGCATATTAACTCCGGGAGAGAGCTCGTCGCAGTTTTCGGGGGTGAATACCTTAACGTCAATGATAACGCCACGCTCGCCGTTGGGAACACGCAAGGAATTATCACGGACTTCTCTTGCCTTTTCGCCGAAGATGGCACGCAAGAGTCTTTCTTCAGCGGTCAGCTCGGTCTCGCCCTTGGGGGTAACCTTACCGACCAGAATGTCACCGCTTCTGACTTCTGCGCCGATGCGGATAATACCCATTTCGTCGAGATCCTTGAGTGCATCTTCACCGACACCGGGGATGTCCTTGGTGATCTCTTCGGGGCCGAGCTTGGTGTCACGGCATTCGATCTCATATTCTTCGATATGAACGGATGTATAAACGTCATCTCTTACGAGCTTTTCGTTGAGCAAAACAGCGTCTTCGTAGTTGTAGCCTTCCCAGGTCATAAAGCCGATGAGGGCGTTCTTACCGAGGGAGATCTCACCGTTGGAGGTCGCAGGACCGTCAGCGATGATCTGGTGAGCTTCGATTCTCTCACCCTTTTCAACGATGGGGCGCTGGTTGGTGCAGGTACCCGAGTTGGAGCGCTTAAACTTAGTAAGTGCATAAGTTCTGAATTCGCCGTTATCCTCACGGACGACGATTTCGGAGGCGTCCACTCTTTCAACGACACCTGCAGCCTCGGAAACAACGGCAACACCCGAGTCAAGACAAGCCTTATACTCCATACCGGTACCGACGATGGGGTTCTCGGTAAAGAGAAGCGGAACTGCCTGACGCTGCATGTTCGCACCCATGAGGGCACGGTTTGCGTCGTCGTTTTCAAGGAAGGGGATCATTGCGGTAGCAACGGATACTACCATCTTAGGGGATACGTCCATGAAGTCGATGTTTTCAGCGTCGATCTCCATGATCTGGTCACGGTAACGGCCGTTTACCTTTGCCTTGGCAAACTTGTTGTCCTCGGTCAAGGGGGTGTTAGCCTGCGCTACAGTGTAGTTATCTTCAACGTCCGCAGTCATATATACAACTTCGTCGGTTACGACGCCCGTTGCCTTGTCGACTCTGCGGTAAGGAGCTTCGATGAAGCCGTATTCGTTGATTCTTGCAAAGGATGCAAGATAAGAGATCAAACCGATGTTAGGTCCTTCAGGAGTTTCGATAGGACACATTCTGCCGTAGTGAGAATAGTGAACGTCTCGAACTTCGAAGCCTGCACGGTCACGGGAAAGACCGCCGGGACCGAGTGCGGAAAGTCTTCTCTTATGGGTAAGCTCTGCCAAGGGGTTGACCTGGTCCATAAACTGAGACAAAGGGGATGAACCGAAGAATTCCTTGATAGCAGCGGTGATGGGTCTGATGTTGATGAGTGCGGTGGGGGTTACGACCTCGATATCCTGCGACTGAATGTTCATTCTTTCACGGATAACTCTTTCCATACGGCTGAAGCCGATTCTGAACTGGTTCTGCAAAAGCTCACCGACACAGCGGATACGTCTGTTGCCGAGGTGGTCGATATCGTCAACGGTACCTACACCCTCGCAGAGGTTGAGGAAGTAAGAGATCGTTGCGATGATATCTTCCTTGATGATGTGCTTGGGAATAAGCTCGTCTGCTCTTGCCTTGACAGCTTCGATAACCTCGTCGGAGTTAGCCGCCGATTCAAGAATCTCCTTGAGCACCTTGAAGGATACCTTCTCGTTGATGCCGTAGGGCTTTGCATCGAAATCAACGAAGTCGTTGATGTCGACCATACCGTTGCCGATCACCTTAACTTCAACGTTTTCAACCTTGTGGATAACTTCGCCGGTGGGAGACGTGAGGGTCTCTCTTCTCTCAACGGTGATGTATGCTTCGCTTACGCCCAAAGCCTCGATCTCGTTAGCTCTTGCAAGCGAGAGGGTCTCCCCTGCTTCTGCAACGATCTCACCGGTCAAGGGGTTGATCACGGGACGGGAAAGGGTGTGACCTGCAAGGCGGGAAGCGATTGCAAGCTTCTTGTTATACTTATATCTGCCGAATCTGCAAAGATCGTATCTTCTTGCATCGAAGAAGAGGTTGTTGAGGTGTGTTACGGCGCTGTCGACCGTCGGAGGTTCGCCGGGACGAAGCTTTTTATATACTTCGATAAGACCTTCCTCAGTGGTGGTGCAAGCATCCTTTTGCATGATGGTTGCCTTGAGGCGGAGGTCGTTATTGAACATCTCGTCGATCTCATCGTTTGAACCGATGCCGAGAGCACGGATGAAGGTGGTCAGGGGGATCTTTCTGTTCTTGTCGATACGTACATAGACTACGTCGTTGGAGTCCATTTCGTATTCGAGCCATGCACCTCTGTTGGGGATAACGGTGGACTTGAAAAGATCCTTACCGGTCTTGTCCTTCTCAACGGCATAATATACACCGGGAGAACGAACGAGCTGGGATACGATTACACGCTCCGCACCGTTGATAACGAAGGTTCCCGAGGGAGTCATGAGGGGGAAATCACCCATGAATACTTCGCTGTCCTTGATCTCACCTGTTTCGAGGTTGACGAGTCGCGCAGTTACACGCAGGGGCGCAGCATATGTGGTGTCTCTTTCCTTACATTCTGCGATGGTGTACTTGGGCTGATCGTCCAGACGGTAGTCAATAAAGCTAAGCTCTAAGGTTTCGTTGTAGTCCTTGATGGATGCTACGTCCTTGAATACCTCTCTTAAGCCTTCCTCGAGAAACCACTTATAGGATTTCTTCTGGATCTCGATAAGGTTGGGCATTTCCAAAACTTCGTTGATCTTTGCGAAGCTTTTGCGGCTGTTCTTACCGAGCTTGACGTCTTTGACATTGACCATTGGCTTATCACTCCTTATATAAAATTGCGTTTTAACATTATTTCCTCTGTTCCGGCCCGAAGCTGTCAAAAAATCGGGAGGAAGAACAGTTTCAAAAAGCCATCATTTTGTTTACAATGAACAAATCAACGCGGAAATTGTTGAAAAAGTTCTCACAAAAATCATCACTTTTCGGAAATAGGCGTTCACTACGCCATTATGATACATATTACAATGTAGCACAATGGACAACTAAAGTCAAGTATTTTTGGAAAATTTTCCGAAATTTCTATTATTGGGCAAATTTTTCCTTTAAACGCAATAATTTCCTTGAAAATATTGTATTATAAATGAAAGACAGCCGAGGCTTCGGCTTATTGAAAGGATTGACATAAAATGAAAAGAACGTTATCCATTATTATAGCTCTTATGACCGTTTTGGTTATGTTTACAGGCTGCGGAAGTGTGACGAAATCATACAACGGCGCTTACGATATGGCTGTGACCATGGTCGAGTCGGAATCTGCCGGTGATTACAACTACGGCTGGGTCGTTGAGGATTCCATCGAGGAAGAAGTGTCGATGGAATCCCCTTCTTACGGAACGTCGAACTCAGCTGACAAAAATCCCGACACCGACAGCTATGCCGAGAGCGAGAGAAAGATCATCAAGTATCGCACGGTCGAGCTTGAGACCACCGAGTTTGATGAATTCATAAGCGAATTTGAACGTTCGGTATCTTCATTCGGCGGATATGTTCAGAACTCTTCCCAGTACGGCTCGGCTTATGCAACTTATTCGACACGCACGGCAAACTACGTCGTGAGAATTCCCGCCGAAAGATTTGACGCTTTCGTCACCGAGGTCGGCAATATGGGCAACGTCACCTATTCTACCGAATACATCGACGACGTTACCGCCGCTTACGTTGACACAGAGGCAAGAATCGCCGCCCTCAAGGCGCAGCAGGAAGCATACTTAAAGCTTATGGAAAAAGCGGAGACCATTGAGGATATCTTGAAGATCCAGAACTATCTGACAGATGTCACCTATGAGCTGGAGTCATACACCGCAAAGCTCAATTCATATAAGAGCAAGATATCTTATTCGACGCTGACCTTAAACGTCAGCGAGGTCGTTCGCATTACCAAAACTACCGAAAAGAAGACCGTTTGGCAGAGAATTTCTTCTAACCTTTCCGACAATCTTTATGACATCGGAGAGGACTTCAAGGACTTCTTCGTTGATGCCGTAAGTGCGCTTCCCTACATCGGAGTTGCTCTGGTATTCATTCTTGTGATCGGTTTGATCCTGCTTCTCATCGTCAAGAAGATCAAGAAGTCGTCGAAGAAGGCAGAGAACGTTCCTGCGGTTAAGGATGAGGAGCAAAAATGATGTTGATTAAAAGGCTTTTGGCATTTTGCTTAGCACTCGCAGTTGCAACGTGCTTCGCAGGATGTATGGAGGATGACGGCGGGTACACCCACGACGGGCCTCTTTGCGAAAATGAAGCTTCAGAAAACGTAATCGTCCCGTCACTTGCAGAAGCCTCGAAGATGTCGGGCGAGGAGCTTTACGACCTGCTCCACGGCATCAGCTCTGAAGATATCCAAGCTAAATGGGGCGAGCCTGACGGTATGCTTTCGGGCTTTCGGGGAGATACCTGGGCATTGGAAGATGACTACACGCTGATTCTTTACTACGATGCCGAGGGGTGTGTTGACACGATCAAAATCAGCCCACGGGAGCAACGGGTAACGACTTATACGGGGCCGAAAGAATAAAGCAAAACCGCTGTACCGAAAAAGTACAGCGGTTGTTTTGTTTATCCGATTATTCCGCCGCTCAAAAGCGATTTGACACGGTCTTTAAGCGCAGGGGTTATTCTTTGCGACGAATAGATCTTATCGGCGGTTTCCTGGGCAAGGCGCAGGATCTGCGAATCTGCGGCGAGATCGGCAATTTTAAGCTTGGGCAGACCGTGCTGGGCGTTACCGAAAAAGTCGCCGGGGCCTCTCATTTCAAGGTCTGCCTCGGAGATCGCAAAGCCGTCGGAGGTGCTTGAAAGAATCTTCAGACGCTTTTTGCTCTGCTCGGTGACGTTATCGGTGACAAGAATACAGTAGGACTGGTGCTCGCTTCTGCCCACACGCCCACGGAGCTGGTGAAGCTGACTAAGGCCGAAGCGATCGGCATCTTCGATCATCATCACGGCGGCGTTGGCAACGTCCACGCCGACCTCGACAACAGTGGTTGCAACGAGAATGTCATAGTCGCCGTTCTTAAAGGCTTGCATCACCGCTTCTTTTTTGTCGGCAGGCATTTTGCCGTGAAGCACGCCGATGCGATAGTTTTTGAACTCGTTTTCGGAGATATGCTTGGCATATTCCAAAACCGACTTTTCGTCGAGGGTTTCTTCAATTGCGGGACAGACTATATATGCCTGCCTGCCCTCGGCAATGCGGTCTTTGATGAAGCTGTATGCACGCTGGCGGAGCTTGCCCGTCACGGCATAGGTTTCGATCTTTTTGCGTCCTTTTGGGAGTTCATCGAGGAAGGAGATATCCAGCTCGCCGTAAATCATTAAAGCAAGCGTTCTGGGAATCGGCGTTGCGCTCATAACGAGCTTATGGGGGTTGTTGCCCTTTCCTGCCAGGCGGGCACGCTGATCGACACCGAATCTGTGCTGTTCATCGGTTATGACGAGCCCCAAATTGCCGAATTCGGTCGATTGCTGGAAAAGCGCGTGAGTGCCGACGATGACGTCATACTCCCCTGCTTTGATCTTTTCACGCATTGAGGTCTTGGCTTTTTGAGTGAGCGAACCGGTCAACAGAGCCACTCTGACACCTAAGGGAGCGAGATATTCGGATAAGGTATCATAATGCTGATTTGCAAGTATCTCGGTGGGAGCCATAAGCACCGACTGTGCGCCGTTTTTGGCGGTGAAATAACAGCAGGCGGCGGCAACGGCAGTCTTGCCCGAGCCGACGTCACCTAAAATAAGGCGGTTCATCGGCACTTCTCCCGTCATATCGCTGAGGCACTCGGATATGGCACGCTTTTGCGCTCCCGTCAGTTCATAAGGCAAAACGCCGTAATAACCGTCAATTGAAAGGGGCTTCATTACGAAACCTACGCTCTGACGGTTTTTATCACGGAGATATTTCATTCCGAGCTGCAAAGTTAAAAGTTCATCGAAGGCAAGTCTTCTTCGTGCAAGCGCAACGTCGCTCATCCCCTTGGGGAAGTGAATAGCCGAAAGCGCATCGCTCACAGTCAAAAGTCCGAGCTCGTCACAAAGGGGTCTTTCAAGAGTTTCATAACTGCCGTCCACGGCGTCGAGCGCTTTTTTCATCGTATCCCGCATAAAGCGTTGGTTGATTCCCTCGGTGAGGGGGTATATGGGCAAAATGCAATCGCCCGTGAGCTTTAACACCTGAGGCGAGGACATTTCACGCATTGTGAGATTTCCCGTCACCTTGCCGTAAAGAATATAATTTTCACCCTCTTTAAGAGAATCGAAAATATATTTTGAGTTGTATATCACGACCTGCATATCGGAAACGCCGTCGGTCACGGTGAGCTTATATATGGTCATACCCTTGCGGATCATTGCAGGAGCTTTTTTGCGGACGACCGTTACGGCAATGACGTTCGCTTCATCCAGAACCGCATCCTCGATGGATACGGGCGAGGAGACGTCGAGGTAATTCGCAGGATAGTGGTTCAAAAGCCCGCCGACCGTTGAAATATCAAGTTTTGACAAAAGCTGTGCCTTTGCGGGACCCACGCCCTTTAAATATTTCACGTCGTCAAAATAAGGCATTTAAACACCACCCTTTCATAATATCCGTATATTCTTATTATACAGTCTTCGGCGTGGGTTTGCAAGACTTTGATTGACAGAAGGCGCTGTTTCGGGTAAAATATAAACTGAAAGAAAGGAAAGAGGATATGAATATATTTAAAGATTTTGACTGCGTTATTTTCGACTTTGACGGCACGCTGGTCGATTCCATCGGAGTATGGAAGGATATTGACATTAAGTTTATGGCAAAAAGGGGTCTGCCCATTCCCGACGATTTTTACGCAAAGGTGTCGGCGCTGAATCTTTGGCAGGCGGCGGATTATGTAATAGACGAGTGCGGCGTCACCGATTCGCCCGAGGACGTTGTTGCGGAGTGGCTGGCGATGAGCGAATATGAATATGCAAACAACATTGAGATGATCAAAGGCGCAAAGGAATTCATTTTCAAGCTCAAGGAAAACGGCATTAAGATCTGTCTTGCAACTGCCGCAGGCGAGAGCCAATATAAGCCCTGCTTGGAGCATCACGGGGTTTACGATATGTTTGATGCATTCGTCACGACCAATGAGGTCAAGCGCAAAAAGGGTTATCCCGACGTTTACCTGCTGGCGGCACAGAGGGTTGGGGCAAAGCCGGAAAGATGCTGTGTCTTTGAGGATATATACCTTGGCGTTGTCGGCGCAAAGGCGGGAGATTTCGCCTGCGTTGCGGTGATGGAAGAGCACTCGAAGGAGTGGCACGATAAGATTAAAGAGCTTGCTGACGTATGCGTCAACGATTATACGGAGCTGATGTAAAGATCTGAACCGTCTGAGGAAACTCGGACGGTTTTTTGCCGCAGGTTACCTGCGGGTTTGGGCGGCAGCCTGCGGGGCGAAGCCCCGCACCCCGCGCCGCAGGCGCGGGGACTCCGTTTTGCCCGCAGGGCAAAACGGAGTGGCTGCCGCATATACGAGCGCAAAAAACACCGACCGGCCGTTCAAGGTCGATCGGTGCATTTTGTTTTATTCTTCCGTTTCCTCTTCGGGTGCGGGGATATAGCGGTTATAGGTCTTTGAAAGCTTCATAAGCTTTGCGGCGGCTTCGTCGGAAAGCTGTTCAGATGTGATTCTCCAGCGCCAGTTGGTACCGACGGTTGAGGGAACGTTGATCCTCGCTTCGTTGCCCAAGCCTAAAATATCCTGGGGCTGTGCAATGCAGACGTCTGCGATGCTAGACCATGCCGCACGGATCATGCTTTCGGCAAGGTTTGACTTGTCCTCAAGTCCGAAATAGTCAAGGCAGAAGTCGAGCGCTTCGCCCTCAAGCCCTTCGACCCAGCCGACGAGGGTGTCGCTGTCGTGAGTCGAGGTATAGCAGATATAGTTGGAGGACTTATAGTTGCAGGGCAGATAATCGGATTTGCCCGTGGGGTCGAATGCAAACTGCAAGACCTTCATTCCCGGGTAACCTGTATCGGCAAGAAGCCGAACGACGTCTTCGGTGACAAAGCCGAGATCCTCTGCGATGATTCGCTTTTTGCCCAGCCAATAGTTGGTGGAGTTGAAAAGCTCCATTCTCGGGCCGTCACGCCACACGCCGTTAACGGCGGTATCATCTTCTGCAGGAATTGAATAATACCCGGCGAAGCCTCTGAAGTGGTCGATTCTTAAAACGTCGTATATTTCGGTTGCAAAGCCGATGCGGTCGATCCACCACTTATAGCCGTTTTTCTGCATATCAGCCCAGTTGTATAAGGGATTTCCCCAAAGCTGACCCTCAAGGGCGTAATCATCCGGCGGACAGCCTGCAACGTTGATGGGTTTTTTGTCTTCATCAAGCTCGAAAAGCTCAGGTTCAAGCCAAGCCTCAACCGAGTCGAGAGCGCAATAAATGGGCATATCGCCGATTATTTCAACGCCTTTGGAGTTTGCATATTCTTTCAGCTCATACCACTGCTTGAAAAACTCATACTGCAGGAAGATATAATATCCGATTCGGTCGGCGAGGCGCTCTTTCGCTTCGGCAATCGCTTCTGGTTTTGCAAGTCTTAAATCGTCTTCCCATTCGCTCCAGGGTTTGCCGCCGTTTTCCGCTTTAAGCGCCATAAACAAGCCGTAGTTTTCCACCCACGACTTATTCTTTTCAAGGAACTTTTCATAGTCCTCATCGGGAACGAATCTTTTATATGCAATGTCCAACACGTCAAAAACGGTGTTATAGATCATACCGTAGTTGATATACTGAGGATGGTCGCCGAACTGAACTTTTTTATAATCCTTCTTTTTGAGAAGGCCGTCAGCTTCAAGGGCCTCAAGGTCGATGAAATATGGATTTCCTGCGTGAATGGAGCAGGACTGATATGGCGAGTCGCCGTAACCCGTCGGGGAAAGAGGTAATATCTGCCAATAGTGCTGACCTGCTTTGACGAGGAAATCAACGAATTCCCTTGCGTGGCGGCCCATTTTACCGATGCCGTATTCACCGGGGAGTGATGCGATTCCCAACAATATTCCGCTTGTTCTCATTATACCATCATATCCTTTCAAGATGCCCGAAGATCACTCGGGGCATATCGTTTCCTTTTGCTATTGTACCAAATAAGCTGAAAAAATTCAACAGTTATAATAATATTTATCATATAACTATACTATTGAAAATTTGTTCGAAAAGTAGTATACTGATTTTATATCATTCCATTCCGGAGGTCGACTATGCCCGATATATCAAATATCGACAAGAATTTTTACTATGACGGCGAGCTTGGCGTGAGCCTTGGCGAGAACGAAACCTCGTTTTCCGTTTGGGCACCCGAAGCCGAAGCCGTTAAGGTTTTGCTTTATAACGACCAGCACACCCTCTGCGCTTTTTCCGCTGATGAAATGACAAAAAGCGATAAAGGTGTCTGGGAGATTTCATATGAGAGGAGCCTTGAAGGCACCTATTACAATTTCAGCTACTGCTACGGCGGAAAGTGGCAGGAGGGCGTGGATATATACGCCAACGCCTGCGGTTGCAACGGTGAGCGCGGATATATCGCAGACTTCTCTAAGCTCTCCCCCGAGGGTTGGGAAAATGACAGCTACGTTAAGCTTGAAAGCTACGCAGATGCGGTGCTGTATGAAACACACATAAGAGATTTTTCCAAAGACGCTTCAAGCGGCGTGAGGGAAGAAAACCGAGGAAAATATCTCGCCTTTACCGAAGAAAACACCCTTTCGCCCGACGGCGAAAAGACCTGCCTTTCTCATATTGAGGACTTAGGGATCACCCACGTTCACCTTCTGCCCGCATTTGACTATGAGGGTGTGAACGAAGCCGACCCCGTTGAATATAACTGGGGATATAACCCCAAAAACTACAACATTCCCGAAGGCTCATATTCAAGCGACCCGTTTGACCCGAGCGCAAGAATCATCGAGTTCAAAAAGATGGTCATGTCGCTTCACAATAAGGGCATCGGCGTGGTTATGGACGTTGTGTATAATCACACGTATGACTCCTGCGATTCCTGGTTTGAGATCGCATATCCCAAGTATTATCACAGATTCAGACCCAACGGCAGTTTTTCAAACGGCTCCGGCTGCGGAAACGAAATGGCGAGCGAGAGAAAAATGTGCCGCAAATATATCGTTGATTCGGTTTTGTGGTGGGCAAAAGAATACCACGTCGACGGCTTCCGCTTTGACCTTATGGCGCTGTTGGATGTCGACACGATGAACGAGATAGTCACAAAACTCAAAGAGATAAACCCAAGCGTTATTATTTACGGCGAAGGCTGGACGGGCGGAGAGTGTATGCTTGCAGGAGATGAGCAGGCATCGACTGCGAATGCGAAAAAGACGCCCGAAATTGCATACTTCAACGACAGCTACCGTGACACCGTCAAGGGCAACAGCTTCGTCGATGAAGCCAAAGGCTACGTTGCCGGAAATATCCACTGTAAGGCAGGCGCAGTTGCAGGTCTTTTGGGTAAGGTCTGGTGGGCAGGCTCGCCTATGCAGACTGTCAACTACTGCGAAGCGCACGACGACCTCACCCTTTGGGACAAGCTGTGCGTATCCTCGCCCGGAGCGCATCTGGATGACCACAAAAAAATGGCAAGGCTTTCTTTGGCTCTCGTCTTTTTGGCTCAGGGTCTGCCCTTCATTCAGGCCGGTCAGGAATTCATTCGCACCAAGCCTTTGACAAACGGCAAGTTTGACCGAAATTCGTATAGATCGCCCGACAGCGTCAACTCGATCAAGTGGAGCAGACTTCACGAAAATAAGTGTGAGAGCGAATACGTCAAGGGGCTTATCGAATTCAGAAAGGCAAATCGCCTTTTGAGAATGACGAGCGCCGAGGACGTTTTGGAGCACCACGAGCTTTTGACCTGCAGCGACGGAATGATAAGCCTTAGGCTGTTTGATGAGGAAGATGAGGTGTTGATACTCGTCAACCCCATTCCCAGAGCGAAAATGGCTGTTCTGCCCGACGGCGAATGGCAGGTATATATAAGCGACATCAAGGCGGGAAACGAGCCGTTGGCGACCTATTGCGAGGGCGTTTTCGTGCCGCCGATATCGGCAATGGTGCTTAAAAAGAAAGAAGTGAACGGAGGTTCTATAGATGGATAAAAACAAGGTTTTTGAGTATCTTGATGCTCATAAGGACGAGATGGTAAATACACTTTGCGAATTGATATCCTTTCCGAGCTATCAGCAGGAAGCCGCCGAAGGCGCACCCTTCGGCAAGCCTGTAAGAGAATGCCTTGACAGAGCGCTTGAGATTTGCGAGAGCTTTGGTTTCAAGACTAAAAACTACGACGGATACGTCGGCACGGCGGAATATACCGAGGGCGAGCCGATTTTGGGCATTTTGGGACACCTTGACGTTGTTCCCGAGGGCACAGGCTGGACGTATGACCCCTTTAAGGGAACAGTTGCCGACGGCAAGGTTTTTGGCAGAGGCTCAATTGATGACAAAGGCCCTTGCGTTGCGGTAATGTATGCGCTTAAAGCGCTCAAGGAGCTGAATATTCCTCTGAAAAAGGGCGTGCGCCTGATCTTGGGCACCAACGAGGAAAACGGCTCGGGAGATCTTGAATATTTTGAAAAGGTTGCCCAAATGCCCAAGTGGCTGTTCACGCCCGACGGAAATTATCCCGTCATCAACATTGAAAAGGGTATGATAAGAGGCAGGATTTCTGCCGTTCCCGAAAAGAGCGATCACGAGCGCAAGCTTGTTTCCTTCCATTGCGGAAAGACGATCAACGCCGTTCCCGAGCTGGGATATTTTGAGGTTGCGGGAGTTTCGGAAGGTGAGATCGAAAATGCGATAAACGCTTGCAAGTGCGAGGTCAGCTTCACGCTTGAGAAAACCGCAGAGGGTGTGAAAATAAACGCAAAGGGCAAGAGCGCACACGCTTCAACACCTGAGTTGGGCGACAATGCGCTGACAGCGATGCTCACAGTCATCAAAGCACTTGAGCTTGATGATAACGCAGGAAAGCTTTTTGCCCGATTGTCAGAGGTGTTCCCCTACGGCGAAACGGACGGCACTCACGCAGGAATTAAAGCGAGCGATGAGGTCTCGGGCGCACTCACGGAGGTTCTTTCCGTTTTGGATTATGACGATGGCGGGGAGATCGTCGGTTGGATAGACATCCGTTTCCCCGTTTGCGAGAACGTTGAGAGCGTTAAGTCGAAGCTTGAAAAGAGTGTCAGCGGCGCAGGCTTTGCGCTTATGGCGGGCGGTGCCGAGCCGCACTACGTTGACTCGAACAGCACGTTCGTCAAGGAGCTTTTGAGCGTTTACGAGGACGTTACGGGCAACAAGGGCGAGTGCATTGCGATCGGCGGCGGAACTTACGTGCATCACACCGAGGGCGGCGTTGCATTCGGTGCGGAATTCCCCGGCGAGGACAACCATATGCACGGCGCAGACGAATTTATGACCATTGACAGCTTGCTTTTGAACGCAAAAATTTTCGCTTGCGCAATTGAGAGAGTGTGCAATTCGGAGTTATAATAAGAAAAATCCCTTTGCAATTTCCTGCAAAGGGATTTTTTGCGCCTTGAGGGCGAAGCCCCACACTCTGCGGCGCGTATGCGCCGCAGAGTGTGAGCCGCGCCGCAGGCGCGGCTTGCCCGTTTTGCAAAAACGGGCAGGGCTTCGCCCGTGGTTGGGCGTTCGCAGAAAGCAGCCGGCGTCTGACGGAGTGCGCCCGAACGGGTGCGGACGGCAGGTGCCGGCGGTAGTGCGTGAGCGCAATTCATTTGATGCTGTGCATCAAAATTCACGTCACGCAGAGCGTGATAATTCAAAAACAGGCCCTACGGCAAAACCGTAAGGCCTGTAAATTTTTATGCATTTTCCTTGGGGAAATCGTATCTTGAGAGGTACTCGTCGTACTTTTCTTCGAAGTAACGGCTTTCGTTGAGCTCGCCCTTCTTGAGTGATTCAAGATATTCGTGGATATCCATCTTGCCCTCGGCGCCCTGAAGCATTTCAGCGGCGATGGAGGAGCAGTGGTCAGAGATTCTCTCGTATGCAGTAAGAAGATCGTCAAGCACGAAGCCGTATTCAACGGTGCACTTGCCGTCACGCAGACGGGCAATGTGGCGGGACTTGCATTCTCTTACGAGAACGTCAACTACCTGTTCGTGAGGCTCAACCTTCTTCGCAACGAGAAGATCGTCTTCACGGTAAGCCTTGACGGTTCTTGTAAGAAGATCGCCAACGGCAGTTTCAAGAACCGCAAGCTCCTTCTTGGCCTGCTCGGAGAACTTAACGGGCTTTTCTTCGATCTCCTTGGCTGCAACTGCAATTGCTGCCGCATGGTCAGCGATTCTTTCGATGTCGCCGATGGTATAAAGAAGAGTGTTAAGTAAAAGATTGTCCTCTCTTGCGAGGTTGGAATCGGTCAGCTTGAGCAGATATGAACCCAAAGCGTCTTCATACTTATCCGTCTTATCCTCAAGCTCCTTGATCTTCTTGAACTTGGACTCATCATATTCGTGAGTCAGCTCGACAGCCATATCGTAGCACTGCTTCGCAATGTCGCTCATTCTGCAAGCGATCTCCTTAGCACGGCTGACGGCAACTGCGGGAGTAGAGATAAGTCTTTCGTCCAAAAGCTCGATATGCTCGTCCTCATCGCCCGGCTTGTCCTTAACGGTAAGCATTGCGAGTTTGACAAGAACCTTGTGGAAGGGCATAAAGACCGCTGTTGTGATAAGCTTAAATACGGTATGAACGATAGCGATACCAACGGGGTTTGCCGTCCATTCGAGGAATTGCCAGGGAATGAAGGCGTTGATGGTATAAAATACGATCATAAACAAAACAGCGCCGATGATGTTGAAGTAAAGGTGTACCCAAGCGGTACGTCTTGCGTTCTTATTGGTTCCGAAGCTGGAAATAAGCGCAGTTACGCAGGTACCGATATTCTGACCCAAAATTACGGGAACAGCGGTGCTATACTGTACAGCGCCTGTCAAGCTGAGACCCTGCAAGATACCGACGGATGCGGAGGAGGACTGGATGATCGCAGTCAGAACGGTACCTACCAATAAACCGATAATGGGGTTGGAGAAGGTTACCATCAAGTCGGCGAACCAAGCCTCTTCCTTGAGGAAGGACATAGATCCGCTCATCATATCCATACCGACCATTAAAGCCAGGAAGCCCAAGAGTATCGAGCCGACGCTCTTTTTCTTTTCGGATTTACAGAACATGAACAACACGATACCGATCACGCCCAAAATAGGAGCCAAGCAATCGGGATTGAGAAGCTGCATGATCAGGCTTTCGCCCTGTACGGAATTAAGAGAGATGATCCACGCAGTTACAGCCGTACCAACGTTTGCACCCATAATTACGCCCACAGACTGACTGAGGGTCATAATTCCCGAGTTAACGAAGCCGACTACCATTACGGTGGTGGCAGAAGAAGACTGAATTACTGCTGTTACAGCAAGTCCGAGCAAGAAGCCTCTCGGAACGGTGGATGACATAGTGGCAAGGATATTCTGCAATTTACCGCCGGCGGTACGTTCAAGGGATTTTCCCATATAGTCCATACCAAAGAGGAACAGAGCAAGTCCGCCGAACAAGGTTATGATTTGTACAATATAATCTGTCGTGGTCATTTTTGCACCTTACTTTCGATTCGTTTTGTCACAGTGTTGTTTGCTTTCGGTTTATTTGGTGGTGTCGGTCGGATATGACGGCCTTTAAATCTCAATTAAAAAGAACAGTCGTCAACGTAAAGAATTCTTACGCCGTTTTCATCGACGTTTGCAGGCTTTGTTTCTTCAGCCTTTTCTGCTTCAAGACGGCTTGCAAAGAACTTCGTTGCAACAGCCGGGAACAAAGCATAGCTCAAAACGTCCTCTTCGGAGCCGTTGAAGCCGGGAATGTTCTTGACTTCTTCACGGTACTTCTCAAGCTCAGGCTCGATGAGGTCTGCAGGTCTGCAGGTGATGACCTCGTCATCGCCGATAGCCTTGCGTCTTACTTCCTCGTTAACTTCGCCGGGCAGACGGCCGTATTCGCCGCGCAAAAGACCCTTTGATTCCTTGGTGATCATCTTGTATCTCTCGCCCGAAAGAACGTTGAGAACTGCCTGAGTTCCGACGATCTGGCTGGTGGGAGTTACCAAAGGAGGATAGCCGAAGTCTTTTCTTACGTTAGGAATTTCAGCCAAAACTTCGTAATACTTATCCTCGGCATTAGCCTGCTTGAGCTGAGAAATGAGGTTTGAAAGCATACCGCCGGGAACCTGATACATAAGGGTCTTGGTATCAACGTTCAAAACCTTGGGATCGAGAATTCCTTCAGCCTTGAGCTTGTTTGCAACGTTTCTGAAGTGAGCTGCCGCATCGCTGAGCTTTGCAAGGTCAAGACCGGTATCTCTGTCGGTTCCTGCCAAAGTTGCGACCAAAGATTCGGTTGCGGGCTGTGCAGTACCGTTTGCCAGAGGCGACAAAGCCGTATCAACGATATCAACGCCCGCTTCAGCGGCCTTGAGGTTGACCATATCGCCCGTACCGGTGGTGTTATGGGTGTGAATATGAACGGGAATGCTGACGTTTTCCTTCAGCTTCTTAACGAGTGAGTATGCATCATAAGGCAAAAGAAGGTTTGCCATATCCTTGATGCAGATGGTGTCAGCGCCCATAGCTTCAAGCTCCTTGGCGAGGTTTACAAAGTATTCCTCATCGTGAACGGGGCTGGTGGTATAGCTCAGAGCCGCTTCACAGATTCCGCCGTACTTCTTGGTTGCGGTGATTGCAGCCTTGAGGTTGCGGGTGTCGTTTAAAGCGTCGAAGATTCTGATCACGTCGATACCGTTCTCGATAGACTTCTTTACGAAGGCATCGACAACGTCGTCCGAATAGTGCTTATAGCCCAAAATGTTCTGTCCGCGGAAGAGCA
>CAYWXA010000019.1:4287-20985 GCA_964462175.1 uncultured Oscillospiraceae bacterium | reverse complement strand
TAGATATAAATAGTATAACAATATTATAAGGAGATTGCAAGAGGAAAACAAAAAAATGACGGCAATGTTTGCTTTATGCCAAACATTGCCCGCCCTTACCGCTCGGCACGGTGCGGCACAACGGCTATGCCGCCGCGCGCCGCACCACGCCTCGCTACCTATCGCCTCATCGGAAGTTCTGCAATGTGCAAATCACCGCCGACATTGTTCCACGTGGAACAATTGCCTTTTTCGGCGTTTTTCGCACAAATCTACTACATTTCTTTCTTCTCCAACGGAACTACAATTCGAAACTCCACCGCATCCTCCCGCTGAACCTTGTCCATATTCACGTCGACCCCTGCGATCTGCATAGTTTCCACCGCTTTATTGACCGTGTTCATAAACAGCCGCAGGTCTTTGAAAAGCACCGAGCCTTTCTTGATCCGCTCGCAATGTCGGTCATATTCTATCATCGAATCGACAAGCCGTTCCGTTCTCTCGACGTTCAGCTTGTCCCGAACTATCTTATGTATGACGTCCAGCCGTTTTTCCTTATCGTTCAGGCGCAAAAGCGCTCTGGCGTGGCGTTCGGTCAGTTTTTTGTCGATTATAAGTCTGCGCTCATCCGCACCAAGCTTCAAAAGCCGAAGCTTGTTTGCCAAAGTCGACTGCGCATAGCCGAGCCTTAGCGCCGCATCCTCCTGTGTCATTCCGTAAAGCTCGATAAGGCGTGATATCGCCTCCGCTTCCTCGAAAAATCCAAGATCCTGCCGCTGAATGTTTTCAACCAGCGCCAAAAGGGCAGAGTTTCGGTCGGTGGTATCCATAACTATGCAGGGCACGCTTTCAAGTCCCGCTAAAATTGCCGCACGCAGCCGCCTTTCACCCGCAATAAGCTCATATTTATCTCCCTTTTGCCTTACCGAAAGGGGTTGCAGAACGCCGTCCGTTTTAATGCTCAAAGCAAGACCTGCAAGCTCCGTTTGCGAAAATTCCTGCCTCGGCTGATATGGGTTCGGAGCGATCTGCTGTGTGGGTATCTCAATGACCTTGTTGACCACTTTTTCTCGCTTCGGCGCAAAAATGCTTGTTTTAACTGCCATATTTTAATCACATCCTTTATATAGATGGTATCACCAAACGGATGTCGATTCTATCATAATTTTCCGACATTTCTTTATTCTATGTCGCAAAATAAAACGGATACCGCCAAAATCAAGCAGTATCCGATAGGTTTATATGGGGTAATAAGGAAAATTAAAGAGGATTTTTGTTCATCTTTCCCTTGGGTCTGGGGTAGCCTTTGGGTGTGGGAGCAACTTTTTTAATGACTACCAACGTCCTGCCATCCCCGCAGGGAAGGCAATATTCCTTGACCGTTTCGAGCTTTCCGCCCAGCTTTTTGATCGCATTTTCTGCGTCTTTGATTTCATCAATTCCCGACGAGCCTTTAAGCGCAACGAACGTTCCCCCGACCTTGACCAGCGGTAGGCAATATTCGCACAAAACGCTCAATCGGGCAACTGCTCTTGCGGTTGCAACGTCAAACTTCTCACGGAGCTGTGATGTGCCCATATCCTCCGCTCTGCCGTGAATACACTCGGCGGTTACGCCGATATCAGAGCAAACGGTGTTCAAAAAGTTGATTCGTTTATTAAGGCTGTCCAAAAGTGTCAAGCGGATGTCATCTCTCATTATCTTCAAAGGGATTCCCGGGAAGCCTGCGCCCGTGCCAACGTCGATGACCGATGCGTTTTCAGGCAGATCCACCCACTCATAGGGCAAAATGCTGTCCAAAAAGTGCTTTTCGGTGATGCCGGCAGGGTCGGTTATTGCCGTAAGGTTGATTTTTTCGTTCCATTCGACCAGCAAATCGGCATAACGGGAAAACCGAGCATAGTTTTCGTCGCTCAAAGCGATATTGCCGAAGAGATTTCTTGTTTCATCAATCGGAAGTATGTTCAAAATTTTCCCTCCTCTTTTGCTGTTCGAGCCAGATCAGCAAAACGGACACGTCGGCAGGGTTGACGCCCGAAATTCGTGATGCCTGACCGACGCTTCTCGGCTTGATTTTTGCAAGCTTTTCCCTCGCTTCAAGGCGTAAACCGTGAATTGATGCGTAGTCGGCATCGTCGGGCAAAAGCTTTGCTTCAAGCTTACGCATCTGCTCAACCTGTTCAAGCTGAATTTTAATGTATCCGTCATATTTGATTCTAAGTTCTGCCTGCTCCTTGACGTCGTCGGGCAGATTCGGGCGATTTGTGTCGATAAACGCAAGGCCCTCGTAAGTCACCTGCGGGCGGCGGATGAGCTTTGCAAGTGTCGAGCCGTTGGTGATGCCTTCTGTGCCGCAGTCTTCAAGGTATTTATTCAGCTCCAAAGACGGGCCGATGTTGGCGTGCTCCAATCTTTCAACCTCTTCGCCCACAAGGCGGTATTTTTCAAGGGTGGCTTGATATCTTTCGTCGCTTATGAGCCCAACTCTGTGCCCGATTTCGGTCAAACGCTCGTCGGCGTTATCCTCACGCAAGAGCAAGCGGTATTCGCTTCGAGAGGTCATCATTCGGTAAGGGTCCATAACTCCCTTGGTCACAAGGTCGTCTATAAGCGTGCCGATATATGAAGTCGCTCTGTCCAGAACGAGCTGTTCCCTGCCCAAAAGCTTCATCGAGGCGTTGATGCCTGCAATCAAACCCTGAGCGGCGGCTTCTTCATATCCTGAGGTGCCGTTAAACTGACCTGCGCCGTAAAGCCCCGAAATTTTTTTGAATTCAAGAGTCGGCAGAAGCTCAAGCGAATCGCAGCAGTCATATTCAATGGCGTATGCGTTTCGCATTATTTCGGCATTTTCCAAGCCCTCGATAGTTCTCAAAAATTCAAGCTGAACCTCCTCGGGCAGGCTCGACGACATTCCCTGTAAGTAGTATTCATCAGTGTCAAGACCCATCGGTTCGATGAATAACTGGTGGCGGGGCTTGTCAGAAAAGCGCACGATTTTGTCCTCGATAGACGGACAGTATCTCGGTCCCACTCCCTCTATCCTACCCGAATATAACGGCGAGCGATGGAGATTATCAAGGATGACCTTGTGGGTGTTTTCGTTGGTATATGAGATATAACAGCTTACGGTGTTGGTCAGTTCACCCTTCGTTTCATAGCTCATAGGGAGTATCTTTTCATCGCCGTCCTGTCGCTCAAGTTTGGAAAAGTCGATGCTTCTTTTGTGAACTCTGGCGGGGGTGCCGGTCTTGAATCGGCGCAAGGATACGCCCATATCTTCAAGGCGCTCGCTTAACCCCTTTGCGGGTAAAGTTGCATCGGGCCCGCTTTCATATGACACCTCGCCGACGTGGATAACACCGTTAAGGTAGGTGCCCGTCGAAATGATCGCCGCACGGCACTTATACTTCGTGCCGAGCTTGGTGACCACTCCGCAGACGGCGCCCATATCATCAAGCAAAACGTCAACGATTTCAGCCTGTTTGATCTCAAGGTTTTCCTGCGCTTCGCAGACTTTTTTCATATAGGTGTGATATTTCGTTCTGTCCGACTGAACACGCAGAGAATGCACCGCAGGGCCTTTGCCCAGATTGAGCACACGGGATTGCAAAAAAGTTGCATCCGCCGCCTTTGCCATCTCTCCGCCCAAAGCGTCAATTTCACGGACAAGGTGTCCCTTTGCCGTACCGCCGATGGAGGGGTTGCAGGGCATATTGGCAATGGCGTCAAGGGTGATCGTAAACAGCACGGTCTTTAAACCGAGGCGTGCTGACGCCAGCGCCGCTTCAACACCTGCGTGCCCTGCGCCGATCACTGCGATATCAAATTGTCCTAAATAGTTCACTTCAGACATAGTTTTTGCCTCATTTTTGATTACAGTTTGTAAAATTTAGTAATGTTTATACTCTAAGTTTGCTAAAAAGCGGCGCTTGGTGCGCGAAAACCCGCTGACAATTGTCATCTTGCAAAGATGCCAATTGTCCGCCCGTCAAGCCTGAGGCCTTGACGGGTACGGGGGCGCTAAAGCGCCCCCTGCGGGTTTTCGCGTCAACGCACCACGCTTATTTTCCAACACAAAAGCGGCTGAATACGTCATCCACCACAGCCTCGGTGGTCTTTTCGCCCGTCAGCTCAAGCAGGGCTGATGCCGCCCTGTCGACGCATATGGTCACAGCATCCAAGGTTTCACCCAAGAGCAAAGCGTTCTTTGCCTGCATAACAGATTCGTACGCCTGCTCGCAGCAGAGCTTCTGGCGCTCGTTTGCAAATATCTGTGCCGAGTCGCCGAGGGAATCGAGCTTAAACATATCGTATATTTTTTCCTTTAAGCTGTCAAGCCCGTTGCCCTCTTTTGCGGATACAGTAAGTATATTTTTATCTGTAATATACTCTAAGTTTAATTTTTGTTCCAGATCCGACTTGTTTATGATGACAATGTGCCTGCGGTTTTCGATGAGGGAAAGAAGTTCCCTGTCCTCATCGTCCAGCTCACGGCTGCCGTCAAATACCGCCAAAACCAATCTCGCTTCATCAAGCTTTTTCTTCGCCAGACCCACGCCGATCGACTCGACAACGTCACCCGAATCTCTGATGCCTGCCGTATCGCTCAGGCGCAAGACGACCTCACCCAGTCGCACCGATTCCTCGACCACGTCACGGGTGGTGCCGGCGATGTCGGTAACGATGGATCGCTCGTATCCGAGAAGCATATTCATAAGCGTCGACTTGCCGACGTTCGGCTTGCCGACGATTGCCGTGTCGATTCCCTCACGCAGAATTCTGCCTGTGTCATAATCGGAAAGAAGCTTATTCAACACACGCTCACATTCGGAAAGTGTCCGCCCCAGAGATACATTATCCGTCTCGGGAATATCCTCGTCGGGGTAGTCGGTCCACGCCGCCAATGAACCCAAAACGTTAATAAGCCTGTCGCAGACTCCCCTCGCAGTTTTATATAACTTGCCCTCACGCATCAGGTTTGCCGATTGGAGCGATGCCTCGCCCTGTGCGGAAATAATGTCCGCAACGCCCTCTGCCTGGGTCAGACTGAGCTTGCCGTTTAAAAATGCACGCTTGGTGAATTCCCCTGCATTTGCAGGCTCACAGCCAAGAGATAAAAGCAAGCGAATTATCTTCTTTGAAACGTAAACGCCGCCGTGACAGGATATCTCAACGGTGTCCTCGCCCGTATAGCTCTTCGGCGCACGGAAAACGGTCAGCAAAACGTCGTCAACGGTCTTGTCGCCATCGACTATCCTGCCGTAAGCGCAGGTGTGGCCTGCCATTTCACGGACGGGAGTCGTTCCATATGGAACAAAAATGCCGTCGGCAATTTCAATTGCCCTCTCACCGCTTATGCGGATCAGGGCGATCCCGCCCACCGCATTGGGAGTTGATAATGCACATATCGTTGACATTCTTTCACGACCTTTCTTCGTTAAGCCTCCCTCTGAGACGGAGGGAGAGTGTGTGGGCGACCCTATGTGGTCGCCCCTCGGACAGGCACACAGGCCTGTCCCTACAAAACGAAGCGGTGCAGCCGCCCTCTCCGTCAGCTCCGCTGACACCTTCCGATTGCAGTGCCCGACTCGCCGTTTCGCTTTTGTTCCGGCTTGTCGACTGCTGTTCCAATCCCTCAAGAGGAAAGCTAATGAATTTCGCTTCGCATATGAATAGCACAGATAAACTGATGCTAACGCATCATGAAATGCCCTGCGTGGCATTTCGGAGCGACCACATAGGGTCGCTCCTGCAAAAAGCGGCAACCCAGCCGGATTGCCGCCAAAAAATCAGAATTCGATCTTTGAGTAAAGTCCGGAACCGATCATTTCATCTTCAGGCTTCGGCTTCTTATAATCCTTCTCAAAGGAAGAAGATATATCAAGGCTTCTTGCCTTGAATTCCTCACGGGGCTTGCGGCCGCCTCTGCGGTCGTTTCTGCCTCTTCCGCCGCCACGCTTGCCGTCAGACTTGCCGTCACGGTTATAGGGGCGCTTTTCGGTGGAGGAGATGAGCACCTTTCTGTAAGGCTCTTCGCCTGTTGAACGGCTGGTTGCGCCTTCAATTTCAGAAACTGCTGCGTGAATAATTCTTCTCTCATAAGGGTTCATAGGCTCAAGTGCAACGGTTCTGCCTGTTCTCTTTGCCTTTGAGACCATCTTCTTTGCAAGCTCTTCAAGCTGAACCTTTCTTCTTGCTCTGAAGCCGTCGCAATCGGTTGAAATTCTGAAATAATCCTTATCGGACTTGTTGCATACGAGTGATGCAAGATACTGGAGCGAGTCGATAACCTCGCCGCGTCTGCCGATGATTCCCTGGGCGCCCTCGCCGCTGATATCAAGGCAAGCTCCGCCTTCAATATCGCTGATGGCGATCTCGGGGCACTCAAATCCCATTGCGACCATAACGTCCTTGATGTACTGAGCAGCGACCTCAGGTTTGGTAAGCTCATATTCAGCTTCGACCTTAGCCTCGCCCTTCATTCCGAAAAGACCCTTCTTGGGTTCTTCGAGAACGTTGAATATGATTCTTTCTTCGGCAACGCCGAATTCGCTGACAGCCAGAGCCTTTGCTTCTGCAACTGTTTTAGCATTAAAAATCTGCTTCACGTTAATTCTCCTTTATCAAACAGGGTAAAATTTTGTACTCCACAGCATTTTTTGAAAATTTTCCGTCCGCCGGTTGCACGTTTCGGTGCAACAAGGGGGCTTTTTTTAACTATATATGGAGGGCAAATTTTTTCCTGAGTTTATTTGGTTTGATTTTTTTATCAGTCGCCGTACTTTTCAGCCATACGCTTGCGTGCAGCTTCCAGTATCTCGTTTTCTTCTTCGGCAACGACAGGAATTTCTTCCTCGCTTACCTTGCCGTATTTATCTTCCATTGCTCTGCGAGCTTCATTGAGGCGAAGTCTTTCAAGCTCTTTTCTTTCAGCGCGTGAAAGCTTGATGTCGTCGTTAACTTCGTCCAAAGCGTTCTTTTCGGGCATAGCTCCGCCGTTTGCTGCGGCAAGCTGAGCCTTCTGCTGTTCAAGTGCCATCTGATAGATCGAGGGCTTGCGCTTTTTCTTCTTGTTTTCCTTTTCGATCATCTTGTCAACTCTTTCGGGAGTGAGGTAAAGATTGAGGAAAATAGTCTGTGCAAGCGAAAGAACGCTGGAGAAGATCCAGTAGATACCAAGACCTGCAGGGAAGTTGAATGCGATCCAGAATGAGAACAGGGGCATGACGTAAAGCATCATGTTCATTCCCTTGTTTGCGTTGTTGGCCATACCGTTCTTCTTGTTGAAATACTGCGACACGATGGTTACAGCTAACTGAGAAAGGAGTGACAAAACGGGAATGAGAATAAGCCACGAGTTCCACGACGGATAATCACCCAGATATGCACCGAGGAAGGTATAGTCAAAGTCTTCACAGAATTCGGTTATTTCAGTATCGAATATATCGGGGTAATCCTTGGCAACGCTCAATACGATAAGCTGTGCTCTTGAAGATTTCTGTCCGATAAGCTTATCGGAAACCTTCGTCTTATCGGTCAGATATTCATCCAGACCGGGGTTAGCTTCAAGCTTTTCGGCAATATCCATAACGACGGTATCGCCCAAAGCGGAAACGCTTTCATAAGACATGAGCTGCTCGTAAAGGTCGGTCTCTTCAGCAAGAACGCTGCTGACGGTCAAGCCTTCGTTTTTAAGAGCAGAGGACGCCGTATAAGCGTTGTTGATGGTGTTGACCGCAATGTCGATCTTGTCGGAATCTATTCCGGAGATGTATGACAAAGGAGCGTATACTACCTCGATGATCGCAAACAAAACGACGAAGGTCGCAATCATCGGCAGGCAGGAGCCCATAGGGTTGATGTTTTCCTGATTGTAAAGCTCCATCGTTGCTTCGTTGAGCTTTTCTTGGTTGTTTGCATACTTCTTTTTTATCTGCTCAAGCTTGGGGGTAAGCTTTGCCATTCTGGCAGTCGATTTCTGCTGCTTGATCGATGAAGGCAGCAAAATAAGCTTAATCAAGAGAGTGAATACGAAAAGTGCAACACCGTAATTTTTAAGTACCAGCCAGCAAAGCCACAAAAGCTTACCGAAAGGCCAGGCAATAATCTTCATAATTTAGATCTCCTCCGTATCGTCAGCCCGTTCACACGGGTCATTGATTTCAAGGTCGGTTTTAACGTTGGTTTGTTTGCTCTTTCTTTTATGCTCCGACTTTAGGGTGTATAGGTGGAATTTGTCCGGAACATAGTCAACTCCGCCGCCGCTCCAGGGGTTGCAGCGCAAAAGCCGCCAGACCGCAAGGATCAGGCCTTTGATTGCGCCGTGTTTTTTGAATGCTTCAACGGCGTATGCGGAGCAGGTGGGATAATACCTGCAGCAGGGAGGCTTTAAGGGAGAAATATACTTTTGATAAAGCTTGGTAAGCCATACGAATAAGCTTTTCACTTTTCCCTGCTCATTTCTTTTGCGAGTCTCGGAATGAAATATTCGAGCTCCTGTGTCTTTTTTCCTTTAATATCCTCTCGGGCGACAAAGACGATGTCATATCCTATCGGCATTTTCATTTCGTTTAACCGATAAAGCTCCCGAAGGATCCTTTTTGCGCGGTTACGCTCGACCGCGTTGCCGATCTTTTTTGAAGCGCTGACGGCAAATCTGGTGAAAGGAAGCTTGTTGGGCATAAAATATGCCACAACAGCTTTACAGGCGCAAAAACGCCCCTTACGATATAGCTTTGTAAACACTTTAGGGTCTTTAAGAACCTGAGTATAAAGCAATTCGATCACCTTTTCAAAGAAAAACTCTTACTAAAAATAAAGACCACAACTCGCTGTGGTCTTTGAGGCATTAGTAAGTGAGCTTAGCTCTTCCCTTTGCACGTCTGCGAGCCAAAACCTTACGGCCGTTCTTGGTTGCCATTCTCTTGAAGAAACCGTGTTCCTTCTTTCTGTGGATCTTCTTAGGCTGATAAGTTCTCTTGATCTGTGCCATGTTTATCTTTCCTCCTTGTCCATAAAATCGGTATGGGCAAAATTTGCACCTTGAACCCGAATCAATTAAAAACAGGGTCCTTCGGTCAGATACCCTTGCAATTTAGTATTATATAATAATTGCAAACTAAAAGTCAATAGGCTTTTACAAGATTTAATCAAAAAACCTTGCGAAACCGAAAAATATGCCGCTCAGGTTTGTGGAAATAACCAAAAGATTATATACTATTTATAATATATTTTCCTTGAAAAATTCCACACTTTGTAGTATAATTATTTTAACAATGTAAAGATGGGTAACTGTCTGTCTTTTGCTGCGAAACGCAAGTTTTTCAGCGAAGAAAAAATATTAAAATCAAGAAAGGAATTTTAAAATATATGAACTCTTTTAACGAACTTTTTGAGAGTGTCAAGCGTGCCTGTCAGGCTGATCCCAAGGTCAGCGACATCGGATATAACAGATGGATCGCAAAGATCGAGGCGCTCAAGCTTGAGGGCGGAAAAGCATATTTGCAGGCTGAAAACGATTTTCAGCGCAGAACCGTAGAAGATTATTATATGGACGTTTTAAAGCGTGCCTTTGAACAGGTTTTGGGCTTCCCCGTTGAAGTTGAACTCGTACTTAAAGAGGACAACAAGGGCGACGGATATCACGAGATTGAAAGAAGAATGGCTGACCTTATGAACAGCCACCGAAGAAGTGATTACGATCTGACCTTTGAAAACTTCATCAAGGGTAAGTCGAACGAGCTGGCGTATGCTTACTGCATTGCAGTTTCCGGCAAGAACAACCTTAACAAGAACGTTTCGATGTCTGTTTTCAACCCCTTGTTCATTTACGGCGACTCGGGTCTCGGAAAAACTCACCTTTTGCGAGCTATCGAGAACGAAGTCAGACGCAACCACCCCGAAATGAACGTCATTTACACCACAGGTGAGCAGTTCACCAACGAGATCATTCAGGCCGTTGCCGAGAAGGACACCATTTCCTTCCACGAAAAATACCGCAACTGCGATTTCCTTTTGGTGGACGATATTCAGTTCATCGCAGGCAAGGAAATGACTCAGGAAGAATTCTTCCACACCTTCAACTCCCTTTATGAAAAGGGCAAGCAGATAGTCTTGACCTCAGATATTTCCCCCAACCGCATCAAAAAGCTTGAGGACAGGATCAAGACCCGCTTCACCTTGGGTGTGCAGGCTGACGTTCAGGCGCCCGACTATGAAACCAGAATGGCTATCGTCAAGCGCAAGGCAGAGCTTTTGGATCTTAACCTGCCCGAAAACGTCGCATCCATCATTGCCGACAGAATCAAAAACAACATCCGTCAGCTTGAGGGCGCAGTAAACAAGATCAAGGGACTTACGATGTTCTCAAACGAAGCACCCTCGATCTCTATGGCGCAAAGAGTTATTAAGGAAACACTTATTGACGCTCAGCCCGCCGAGATCACCGTTGACAGGATCCTGCAGGACGTCGGCGCCGCATTTAACGTGAGTGCAGACGACATAAGAAGCCAGAGCAGAAATGCACAGATATCTTTGGCAAGAAAGGTCGCAATTTACATCATAAGAGAAGTCAAGTCGATGACCTACGTTCAGATCGGCGAGGAATTCAAGAGAAACCACTCGACTATGACGATATCTTACGATGACATCAAAAATCAGATGAACAATAATCAGGATCTGAAGGAGACCGTTGACGACATCATTAAAAACTTAAAGGTGATGTAACAGGACTTTCAACATTTTTAAAACGGACAAAGCCTTTGTTTTCGGGGGTTTGAAAAATAAAACTCCGTTTATGATATTGAAATCAACCGCAATTTGTTAAAAAAATCCGTTTTTCAAAGTTTTTTTGACAATTAACGCACAGCTTTTCAAAGTTTCAACCCCGAAAAAATCTTTTAACAGTTTTCAAAAAATTGTCAAAATTCTTCAATTGCCGTTTAAGCCTTTATTTATACGGCTTTGAAGGGGTTTTTCAACAAATCAACAGTCCCTACTATAACTACTATATAATTTATTTTATTGACTTATTTTATCCCAAAAAAATCTAAGGTATGAAAAGGAGATTCAACAATGAAACTTATCTGCAACAAGCAAAGTCTTTATGAAGCGCTTATCAACGTATCTAAAGCAGTAGCTGACAAATCGACTATCCCTGCCCTTGAAGGCATTAAGATGAGTCTTGCTGATTCAACCTTAAGCCTTACGGGTTATGACCTTGAGATCGGAATCATCACTTCGTTGCCGGTCGTTTCGGCTGACGAGGGTGAGATAATCGTCAATTCCAGACTTTTCTCGGATATTATTAAAAAGATGCCCTGCGACGAGATCGAGATCGACATTGCGGAAAATATGGCTGTGACCATCATCGGCGGCGTGACCGAATATACCATCAGCGCCGTAAGCGCTGCACAGTATCCCACCATTCCCGAATTTGCCGAGGGCGAGTGCATTACCATTTCGCAGTCTGTTTTGAAGTCGATGATAAATCAGACGCTCTTTGCCGTATCTCAAAACGATACCAAGCCGATCTTGAAGGGCGAGTTGTTTGAAATTGTTGATTCCAAGCTCAACGTCGTTGCGATAGACGGTTACAGATTGGCTGTCAGAACAGAAGCAATTAAAAATGACGATTCCAAGAAGTTCGTAATTCCCGCAAAGACCTTAAGCGAGGTTTCAAAGCTTTTGAAGGATGAGGACGAGCTTAGCTGCGATATCATCGTATCTAAAAAGCATATCGTATTCGACTTTAACGGCTACACCGTTTTCTCAAGACTTTTAGAAGGCGAGTTCCATAATTATAAGGGTTCCATTCCTCAGAAGTCGGTGACGGAAGTAATCATTCCCAGACGAGAGTTGATCGACTGCCTGGAAAGAGCTTCCCTTCTTATCAACGAGCGAATCAAGAGCCCCGTAAGATGTCTGTTTGACGGCGGCGTTCTCAAGATAAGCTGTCAGACGTCTATCGGTAAGATCTTCGATGAGATCGTTTGCGATATTTCCGGTCCTATGATCGAGATCGGCTTCAATTGCAAGTATCTCTTGGATCCTTTGAAGGTCATCGGTGACGAGAAGATCAAGCTTTTGATGAACGGCGGAAATCTGCCTATGAAGATAGTTCCTATGAAGAGTGAGGAATATACTTATCTCGTTCTGCCTGTAAGATTGAAGCAGGAATAAGCGACCGCCATAGTTTCCAACGTTTGTTGGGTTTGACCGCTCGCCACGGCAGGCCGCCGGCAATGCACCGTTGGCGCATCGCCGTGTCAGCCACGGCTCGCTTCTCACCTAATATTAACTATCATCAATTTTCCGTCATTAACACGCTAAATTGTTGAAAACTTAGTTTAAAAGTTGAAAGATAAAGGATTTTTACAATGAGATTTGAGGAAATATCAATCAGAGATGAATTTATCAAGCTTGATTCTTTGCTGAAATTTGCGGGTTTTGCCGAAACCGGCGGAATGGCAAAGGATCTTATCCAAATGGGAAAAGTCAAAGTTAACGGCGAAGTCTGCACCATGCGAGGAAAGAAGATCCGCTCGGGCGACAAGGTGACTTTTGACGAGCTTGACGAAGGCATTATTATAAAATGATAATTAAAAACGTTAAAGCCGACGGTTATAAAAACCTTAAAGCTGTCGATATTCAGCCGGACCCGAAGATAAACGTGCTTTACGGCGACAATGCCCAGGGCAAAACGAATCTGGTTGAAGCTTTGTGGATATCAACGGGAGCTAAAAGCTTTCGGGGTACCAAAGAGCGGGATATGGTTGGGTTTGATAGGGAAAAAGCCGAGGTCACGGTTGATTTTGAGGATTCCGTTCGGGATCAGAAGATCGAGCTGGTTTTAACCAAAAACACCCGTGAGCGCAAGATAATGCTCAACGGCTTGAAAAAGAAAAGCTTTTCGGGTCTTTTCGGTGAGCTTAAATGCGTGGTATTCACCCCCGAGGACTTGGAGCTTTCAAAGGGCAGTCCCGAAATTCGGCGTGATTTTCTGGACCTTTGCATCTCACAGATCAAGCCTTCATATTCGGCAACCGTTGCAAAATATGAAAACATTTTGCTTCAGCGAAATACCCTGCTCAAAAATATCTTCTCAGGCATCAGCCACGAGGATGAGCTTGACGTCTGGGACGTTCAGTTGGCAAGACTCGGCGCATATATCAGCGTGTTGAGATATGCTTACGCACAAAAGCTTCGGCAATTTGCGGGGGGAGTATATAACGACCTTTGCGCAGGCAAAGAAAAGCTGATAATCAAGTATTCATCGAGCATTTATGACGAACCGGACGGCAGGACCGACTATGCAGGAGAAATGGCGAAGGAATATCTGGAAAAGCTTAACGAATCTCGGCGTGAGGACATCCGTTTCGGTTTCACTCAGCGTGGAATCCACCGTGACGACCTTTACGTATACATCGACGGGCTTTTGGCAAAGGATTTCGGCTCGCAAGGTCAAAACCGCTCTGCGGCTCTGTCAATGAAGCTGGGTCAGGCGTATATCCTGTATGAAGAAACCCGGGATATGCCCGTAATGCTTTTGGATGACGTTTTATCGGAGCTTGATTCGAAACGAAGTGAGTTTATTCTCTCAAAACTTTGCGATATGCAGGTATTTATCACCTGTTGCGAGCCTGTTAAAAAGCTTAACGGCAAATATTTTGAAGTGTCGGGCGGAAGTATCAGAAAGGTAAGGTAAATTATGTTTTTGCATTTGGGAAACGACCATATGGTATATGCAAAAAACATCATTGCCATATTCGATATTGAAAACGCATCCACTTCAAAGGATACCAGGGAGTTTTTGGCTTCTGCCGGTAAAGCGAAAAGGGTCATCACCTGCTCATACGAGCTGCCGAAAAGCTTTGTGGTGACACTGGATAACGACTTCACCGAGCTGATATATATCAGCGCAATCAGCCCTGCAACCTTGAAAAAGAGGCTGAATAATATTACACAAGGTAAATTTTAACTTTAAATATACTAAAAGTAGTTTGGAGGACACAGATTTTGGATATTAACGAGATCAACAACTCAGTTACTGCAGTTGATAAAGACAACAACTATGACGCATCGGAAATACAGGTGCTTGAAGGCCTTGAGGCGGTAAGAAAACGCCCGGGTATGTACATCGGCTCGACGGGCCCCAAGGGACTTCACCACTTGGTATATGAGATCGTCACCAACGCTATCGACGAAGCTCTGGCGGGATATTGCACCCAGATCGACGTTGAACTTTTGAAGGGCGATATCGTAAGAGTAACCGACAACGGACGAGGAATCCCCACGGGCATTCACCCCAAGGAGGGTATCTCTGCGGCAACTGTTGTATATACCGTTTTGCACGCAGGCGGTAAATTCGGCGGCGGCGGATATAAGGTCGCAGGCGGACTTCACGGCGTAGGCGCCAGCGTTGTAAACGCTTTGTCCGAATGGCTTGAAATTACCATTTACGACGGCAAGAATATCCACTTCCAGCACTTTGACAGAGGTGCATACTCTGAACAGCTCAAGATCGTCGGTGAGACCGAAAAGACGGGTACTGTCGTAACCTTCAAGGCTGACCCGCTCATCTTCGAGCAGTCGACTGAATATGACTACCAGACGCTTTTGGATATGCTCCGTGAGCAGGCGTTTTTAAATGCAGGCATCAGAATCGTATTCACCGACAGACGAGGCGAGCTTGACGAGGAAGTAGATCTTTGCTTTAACGGCGGTATCAGAGAGTTTGTCACCTTTGAGCGTGAAAAGAGAGGGCACGACCCTTTGAGCGAGGGTGTTGTATATCTCGGCGGCACCAAGGACGATTACACCTGCGAGATCGCATTCCAGTATAACGATTCGTATAACGATCTCGTTTATTCCTTTGCAAACAACGTCCGCACCCCCGACGGCGGTACCCACGAAACGGGCTTCAAAAAAGCTCTGCGCAAGGTTATTAACGAATACGGCAAAAAGTTCAATCTTTTGAAGGACGGTACTCTGCTCTCCGAAGATGACGTGCGTGAGGGTATCATTGCGATCGTGTCGGTAAAGCTGACCAACTGCGAATTTGAAGGTCAGACCAAGGGCAGACTCGGCAACCCCGAGGTAAGACCCTTCGTTGAAGCGCTTGTCAACGAAAAGCTGATGAACTTCCTTGAAGAAAACCCCGACGTTGCAAGAACGATATTCGATAAAGCGTTGCAGGCGCAAAAGGCAAGAGAAGCCGCAAAGCGAGCAAGAGATCTGACAAGAAGAAAGACCGCACTTGAATCGGCATCGCTTCCCGGTAAGCTTGCTGACTGCTCCGAGCGTGACCCCGAATTCACTGAAATATTCATCGTCGAGGGTGACTCTGCGGGCGGCTCCGCCAAGGAGGGCAGAGACAGACGCTATCAGGCAATTTTGGCTCTTTGGGGCAAGATGTTAAACGTTGAAAAGGCTCGAATCGACAAGGTATACGGCAACGACAAGCTGACCCCTGTCGTGACCGCTTTGGGCACGTCCATCGGCGAGGACTTTGACATTACGAGGCTTCGCTACGGCAAGGTCATCATTATGGCCGATGCCGACGTCGACGGCTGCCATATCAGAACCCTTCTTTTGACCTTCTTCTTCAGATTTATGCGTCCGCTTATTGAGCAGGGACACGTATATATTGCACAGCCGCCGCTTTTCAAGGTTCAAAAGGGCAAGCAGGTGCGCTATGCCTTCTCAGACGAGGAGCGTGACGTATACATCAAGGAGCTTTACGGCGACAACGGCGCAAAGTCGGACGTTCAGCGATATAAAGGTCTCGGTGAGATGGATCCTCAGCAGCTTTGGGAAACTACGATGGATCCCGAAACGAGAACCATTTTGAAGATCACTCTTGAGGATGCCGAAAAGGCTGATGAGACCTTCTCTATCCTTATGGGCGACAAGGTTCAGCCGAGAAAAGAATTTATCGAGCGCAACGCTCAGTTTGCATCCAATCTTGACTTCTGATTTTTAACGTTCGAGGTATATTATGTTGAAACTTCATTACAGCATCGACAAAAACGAATGGCTTGAAGGCTGGGATATATATTTTAAGACCTTCAAGCAAAAATGGGTATATATCCGTGCCGCAATCTTTTTGGTTCCGTTGGCTCTGTTCGTTGAGCAGGTCGTAAGAGATCCTTCATACGGTGTCGGTTGGGTGTGCATCTGCATTTGCATCGCCTGCATTTCGGCGTTGTTCTTCTCAAGAAATACCGAAAAGAAGAACTATATTAACGCTCTTGAAGCATTGAAAGATGATGAATATATTTTGACCGTTGACGGCGCTACCCTTACTCTTGAAACTATCCTGCCCGAATCGGACAAGGAGTTTTTGGAGCCGGACGAGGAGGGCAACCTCAAGGAATATCCCGCAATCGAGCCGACGGTATGCGACCTTACGGACAAGACGTTAAAGTGCTTTGAAACGCAAAACATAATCGGATTGTTCTCGGAAAAATTCGGCTGCGTGATCCCCAAGGCAAAAATTGATGAAAATGAGCTTTGTGAGCTTAAAGCAAGCCTTAAAAACATTTTGCAGGAAAGATACAGCGAAAGATAACGCAAACGCCTCCCTCATTAAAGCACAGAGGGCTGCCTCTCCCTTTGGGAGAGGTGTCACGCATAGGCGTGACGGAGAGGGCTGCCTCTCTCTTTGGGAGAGGTGTCACGCATAGGCGTGACGGAGAGGGTTAGCATCTCTGCCTG